>DASSIJ010000240.1:0-4222 GCA_035692045.1 Pseudolabrys sp.
TGTTGTAAAAAATGTCGCCGAACGACGTTGAGATCACGCAGCGGATGCCAAAATCCATCAGCGCCCAGGGCGCGTGCTCGCGCGAGGACCCACAGCCGAAATTGTCACCGGCAACCAGGATTTTGGCCTTTCGATAGGCCGGTTTGTTGAGCACGAAATCCGGGTTTTCGCTGCCGTCATCCTTGTAGCGCATCTCCGAGAACAGCCCTTTGCCAAGGCCGGTGCGTTTGATGGTCTTTAGATATTGTTTGGGAATAACCATGTCGGTGTCGACATTGATAATGTGCATGGGCGCGGCGACGCCTTCGAGCGTGGTGAATCTATCCATGGTTCCTATCTCCGGCCAACCCACTTTAGAATGCTTCTGCTTAATAAAACGTCCGGTGTTCTGGTCAATAGCGTGTTCTCGTTGGAGGTCAGATATGCATATTTTGATGAGTGCGATGCGTCTAGTCCTTGGATCTTTAACGACGACAAGGGCAGCCAATGATGGGACGTGGTGCTATCGCGACTTCGGCACGGCAAAACCCACCAATTGCTCGTTCTATTCGGTCCGGCAGTGCCTGATCGTGGCCGGGACTTTCGGCGGCGTCTGCGAGCGCAACAACCCGCTGCCGCCGGCGCCCAAGAAGGACAGGCACAGGGCGTCTTGATATACGTCAGGCGGACGCGGGCTCCGTGCGTTTGAATCTGGATTCTCGTACCAAGTTGCATACTTGGATGCTGTATTCGGAATAGTAGATTTCACGCGCCTGTTTCTGTGCGGCGCGGTGTTCGGGGTGCATGCGCCACGCCCGCATGCCCTCCTCATGTTCGAACTCAACCACCGTCACTCGTTCGCCGTCTTCGGCAAAAAAGCCTTTGTGAGAAATATAGCCTGGCATGGTCTCAGCCAGTTCGACCATGCGGTCGACCAGGGCGATATATTCCTCGCGCACGCCAGGCATCAGGCGGGAGCGGAACACGGTGATGATCATGGCGAATCTCCTCGGAGCGCTATGCTCGCGCAGCCGGTCGCGCTGCTCCAATTCCGATTTCGAATGGTCATCATCATTTTGCGCGATTATTGCGCATTACTCGGCACCCGCTTCGATCGCTTCCATGTCTTCATCCGACAGGCCGAAATGATGGCCGATTTCGTGAACCAGCACGTGAGTGACGATTTCGCCCAATGTATCCTCATGCTCCGCCCAATAATCGAGGATTGGCCGTCGATAGAGCCAGATCATATTGGGCATCTGTTCGGGCGCTATCTCCGACTGGAATGGCAAGCCGACACCCTGGAACAGGCCGAGCAAGTCGAATTCGCTTTCGGCCTTCATGGACTCCAGCACCTCCGTCGAGGGGAAATCCTCGACCCGGATGATGAGGTCTTCGCATAATTTGCGGAAATGTTCGGGGAGGCAGGCATAGGCCTCGGCCGCCAACGTCTCGATGTCGGCCAAGGATGGCGCCGCCAATCGCCGCCAATCGCTGGAATGGCCTGTCATGACAATGTTGTAGGGGAGGTTTTGACGCCAACCAAGCGGTTGACGGCATGCCTCTTGATGGGCAACGTTTGGTTGTCCTTGCGCGAGGCATGCATGCGAATGACCACGACCAGCCTGGCCTTTGCCGGTGTGTTGCTCGCTTTGACGGTCGGCACTACGGGCCCTGGCTCGGCCGCTGTCGCTGGCTGCAACAAACAGCCGAACCAGGGCCTCTCTTCGACATGCGGTGCCCTGGAATTTGCAGCGCAGACCAAACGGCCACGCGTTACCATCTATCGCCGATACGTTTATCCTCGGCCGAACGCCGTACGGCAATGCTATTCCTGGCTGACGCGCGAGTATCGTGTCAGCGGCCCGGTGATCACGCCGCAGATGCGATGCTGGTGGGAGTAAGTAACAGCGAACCGCAAGCGTTGCGCTGCTATTTCCAATCCCGCACGTCGACGAAATGCCCCGCGATGGCGGCGGCAGCAGCCATCGCCGGCGAAACAAGATGAGTCCGTCCCTTGTAGCCCTGGCGTCCTTCGAAGTTCCGATTGGACGTTGAAGCGCAGCGCTCTCCCGGCGCGAGCTTGTCGGGGTTCATGGCGAGACACATCGAGCAACCTGGCTCGCGCCACTCGAAGCCTGCGGCCAGGAAAATCTTGTCGAGACCTTCAGCCTCAGCCTGTTCTTTTACCAGCCCGGAGCCCGGGACGATCATGGCGTTGACGCTTGAATTGACCTTCTTGCCTTCGACCACGCGGGCAACCTCGCGCAGGTCTTCGATGCGCGCATTGGTGCACGAGCCGATGAAGACGCGGTCGAGCCTGATGTCGGTGATCTTCTCGCCACCCTTCAAGCCCATATAACCGAGCGAGCGCTCGGCAGCGACGCGCTTCTTCTCGTCAGAAATTTCGGACAACACCGGCACGCGCCCGGTAACGGTAATGACCTGCTCGGGGCTGGTGCCCCACGTCACCAGCGGCGGCAACTTGGCAGCGTCGAGCCTGATCTCGCGGTCGAATTGCGCGCCGTCGTCGGAGCGCAATGTCTCCCAATAACGCATGGCTTCATCCCATGCTTTGCCTTTGGGAGCTTTCGGCTTGTCCTTGAGATAAACGTAGGCTTTCTCATCGGGCGCGATGAAGCCGGCTTTGGCGCCGCCTTCAACCGACATATTGCAGATCGTCATGCGCCCTTCCATCGAGATCGAACGGATGGCTTCGCCGGCATATTCCAGCGCATAGCCGGTGCCGCCGGCAGTGCCGATCTCGCCGATGATGGCGAGAATGATGTCCTTCGCCGTCACGCCCGGTGGCAGTTTGCCGTCGACCACCGCGCGCATGTTCTTCGATTTCTTTTGGATCAGCGTTTGGGTTGCCAGCACGTGCTCGACTTCGGAGGTGCCAATGCCGTAGGCGAGGGCGCCGAACGCGCCGTGCGTTGCGGTATGGCTGTCGCCGCACACGATCGTGGTGCCGGGCAATGTAAAGCCCTGCTCGGGTCCGATGATGTGGACGATGCCCTGGCGCTTATCGAATTCGTTGAAATATTCGATGCCGAAGTCTTTCGCATTCTTCGCCAGCGCTGCGATCTGCTCGGCACTTTCGGGGTCGGGGTTTGGCTTGCTGCGGTCTGTCGTTGGCACATTGTGATCGACCACGGCCAGCGTCCTGTCCGGCGCATGCACCTTGCGGCCGGCGGCACGCAGACCCTCGAAGGCCTGCGGCGAGGTGACCTCATGCACCAGATGACGATCGACATAGATCAGGCATGTTCCGTCCGGCTGCTCGTCCACCAGATGGTCGTCCCAAATCTTGTCGTAGAGTGTGCGCGGTTTCATGACTTGATGACTTTGCTCAGAGTAAAGGGAAAACGGTTTGCAAGCGTCCGGCATAAGCCGGGCGGATCAAAGTCCCGCCTGTACCGCTGTCAGCCGACCGAAAAACCGCCACGGCAGCCGCGTGTGGTCGACCAGGACAATTCGCTGAGCTTTCGAAACCATAAGGGCTATATAGCCAATCGGTCCGGTTTCGACAACGAAGGCGGCACATATGAAAAAAGAGGCCGGCATGCGGCCCCTTTTTCTTTTTCTTCCCCGAATCTGCCGCGTTACTCGCTCGCGCCCGCCTCGGCCGCTTCCGGTCCGGTAGAGCCCTGCGCCTCGGAGATGCGGGCCTTCTTGCCGCGCAATCCACGCAGGTAATAGAGCTTGGCGCGGCGCACCTTGCCGCGGCGCACCACCTTGATGGAATCGATCATCGGCGCGTAGAGCGGGAACACGCGCTCAACGCCTTCGCCGTAGGAAATCTTGCGGACGGTGAAGTTCTCGTTGATCCCGTGGCCCGAGCGGCCGATGCACACGCCCTCGTAGGCCTGCACGCGGCTTTTGTCGCCCTCGACGACCTTGACGTTGACGAGCACGGTGTCGCCCGGCTGGAAGTCGGGAATGTCCTTGCCGGCCGAAAGCTTTTCGACCTGCTCTTTGTCGAGCTGCTGAATGAGGTCCATCGCGAATTCTCCGTCGGCAGCGCCAGCAACCGGCGCGCGGTCTTGATCTGGTCTGAATGGGTTGGCGAGCTTGTATTACAAAGATTTCGGCTTGTCACCCTTTGGATTCCGGCCAGTTTTTGGGGTTTTTTCGTGCCTGATAGGCTTGCCATAGGTCGGGGCGCCGCTCCGAGGTGAGGCGTTGGGCCTCGCCCAGCCGCCAAGCTTTCACTTTCTTGTGGTCCCCGGAGGTAAGGACC
>DASSIJ010000241.1:0-13549 GCA_035692045.1 Pseudolabrys sp.
ATTGCTGGACCCGGGAGAAGTCACCGATGAACTGCCACGTTGCGCGTTGCCGGTGGTAACGAGGCCAAGCTCGCGGGCGGTCGCGCTATCCAATAGCCAGGAGCGGAGCACACCGTCCTCGATCAACGCGAGCTTCCTGCAGACGACCCCTTCGCCGTCAAAAGGATGAGAGCGGAGCCCCCGTTTGCGCAGGGGATCGTCGATGATGTGAATGCCATCGGCAAACAGCTTCTTGCCCATCTGGTCCCGCAGGAAGCTGGTTTTGCGTGCGACCGAGCTGCCATTGACCGCGCCCGCGAGATGCGAAACCACGGAGCCCGCCGAACGTGAGTCGAACACCACGGGCACCTTGCGAGTCGAGACCTTGCGCGGATTGAGCCGTGCGAGGGCACGCTCGCCCGCGTTGCGGCCTATCTTTTCAGGGCTTTCGAGATCCGCTGCGTGCCGTACCGACGAGTAGTCATAGTCGCGCTCCATGGCGGTGCCGTCACCTGCGATTGCGGTTACCGCCAGACCGTGGTTCGACCCGACATAGGCGCCACGAAAGCCGTGGCTGGTCACCAGCACCATTCCGCCAATTCCGGCCGATGCGGAAGCGCCCCCCGATTTGCTGACCCCCTTGACGGCAAGCGCCGCTTGTTCGGCGCCGCGCGCCTGCGTTTCGAGTTCGCCGACCGTTGGCAGGTTGGGATCAATCAGATCGAGATTGGGAAAATCATGCGCCAGCAGGCTTGCGTCGGCGAGGCCTGCGAACTTGTCTTCCGGCGTGACCCGCGCCATGGCGACGGCGCGTTCGGCCAAAGCGGCCGCGCCGTCGCCGGTTACGTCATTTGTGGACACCATGGCCTGCCGGCGCCCGACCAGCACACGCAGACCAAGGTCGTCGCCTTCGGCACGTTCCGATTCCTCGGTCCGTCCGTCGCGGACTTCAATGCCCAATGACATTGTTCGCAGGGCCACCGCATCGGCGGCGTCCGCTCCGGCAGCACGCGCGGCTTTTACCAGCCGTTCCGCTCGGTCGGTCAGTGGCGAGAGGTCGAGGAGCGAGGCGGCAGGAGCGGTCATTGATTGTCTTTCACATAGTCGCGGTGCTGTTCAACCGCCGAACCGGGACAATTTGGATGGTGACGGCAACACATCGTCAATCATGGTTCGCAACGTGGCGTCAATCATCCCATCGCGAAACACCTTCGGCTACGGCCGGTTAACCCAGAACTTTAAGCAGATAAGGACGCCTTTCTGCCATGTTTCGTGCGCGACCAGGCACATAAGCCGGCGCGGGAGAGTTTGAGGCGTCAAATGCGATGTGGCGGATGCGCCGGGTCGGGCCGCGACTTGCGGCTCGACCCTTTTGGCTTGCCCGTACGGTTTTCCGCGAGCGATGCCGCCGCCGATGGGCGGGTGCGCGAAATAGAGCTCCATCGCGAGCGCATTGTGCTGCGGCGCTCGCTGCATGGGATGCGCATGGCGCTCAACATGCCGATCGCAGCCTACGACGGCATTTCACTGTGTTTGCTGCCGGCTGAAGACGGCGCGCAAGAGGTGCTGGCGGTTGTGCTCAAGCACAATGATCCTGCCCTCACGCTGCCGCTCTTTATGACGTCGCATGCCGGCGAAGCAGTGGCGGAATGGCGGGCCTGGAGCGAGGTGCTCGGCGTTCGCCTTTTGCTGGCTGAGCAAAGTGAATCTTTGCCGACGGCGAGTGCACAGCTCGGTAGCCTGCACGTGGAACGTCCGCGTCCCCGCCGCCGCCGCCGGAGCGCACTCAAAGCCCGACGTCCGACGTTTCTTCTTCGGCGCGCTTGCGGCAAGGTTACCAGGACACCGGTGCATCGTGGCGAGCGCGAGATCATCGCGCGCAACTAGCACGAAGACGGCGCTTCGCGCCTTTGCCCGGCGATGATCATTTACATGCTACGGATGAAACTTACTTGCACCGCTGCAGCTTCAGCGAACTGCCGTCCTGCATGTTCATCTCGATGTGATCCGCATCGATCTTGCGAAGCGCGTAAGTGGTGTGGCCCGCGCTGATCTGCCCGGTGGAAAATTCATCCACGATGCGGTACGTCGACGGCCCCTCTGATCGAACCGACTGATTACGATAAGACGGCACGCCGCCGTCGCTGTCGGTGCGCTGGTTGCCGATGAACTCGATGATGCGTGTGTTGTTTGCGCAGTCGATCGCGCCTTTGTCGCTGTCCGTGCTTTGGCCCCACTTGCCTTGCACCGGATAAACCTGCGCCTGTGCCGGCATGGCGAGGACGCTCAACAACGCGGCTGAGAGAATGGTGATGCGCATGGCCCGAAGATTCGCATCTCGGCCGGCAAAATCAAGCAAGGCCGGCGCTAATGATTAACGACCGCCGCGCGAGACTTGCTTCAATCACTGTGTTTCCGGCGTTCCATACCCGCCTGCGGTAGGCGTTTGTAGGATAATCGCCTCGTTTTGATGGATGATCGTGGCATCGCACCCTTGTAGCCGCTCGATATTTCCGTCTCTCCGCCGCACCGCGTTTTCGCCGACCTGGCCGGCTTCGCCGCCCGCAAGACCAAACGGGCGCACCCGGCGGTGTCCGGACAGAATTGTGCATTCCATCTTTTCCAGGAAACGGATGGTGCGCCGGATGCCGTCGCCGGCGTGCCATTTGCCGCGCCCGCCGGAACCGGTGCGGATATGAAAATCTTCAAGCACGACGGGGTAACGAAACTCCAGCACCTCCGGATCGGTGAGGCGCGTGTTCGTCATGTGAGTGTGAACCGCATCGGTGCCGTTGAAGCCGGGGCCTGCGGGGGAGCCTGAGCAGATCGTCTCGTAGTACTGATATCGCGCATTGCCGAAATTGAGATTGTTCATGGTGCCCTGAGCGGCCGCGAGCGCGCCAAGCGCGCCGAAAAGGCAGTTCGTCACCGCCTGTGATGTCTCCACGTTGCCAGCGACCACGGCTGCGGGATACTCCGGCGACAGCATCGAGCGCTCGGGGATCACAATATTGATTGGCCTCAGGCAACCGGCGTTCATCGGGATGGCATCATCGACCATCACCCGGAACACATAGAGCACCGCTGCACGCGTCACGGGCTCTGGCGCATTGAAATTGGTCGGCTGCTGCCCGCTCGTGCCGGTAAAGTCGACAGTTGCTTCGCGTTTTTTCTTGTCCACAGTGATCTTCACCTTGATCACGGTGCCTTGATCCATTTCGTAGCTGAATTCCGAATCGTGCAGCCGGTCGATCACACGCCGCACGCTTTCGGCTGCGTTGTCCTGCACGTGTTGCATGTAGGCTTTCACGACAGGCAGCGTGAAGTGCACGACCATCTTGCGCAGCTCGGCGACGCCTTTTTCGTTTGCGGCAATCTGTGCCTTGATGTCGTTGATATTCTGCACCGGATTGCGCGCCGGATACTTTGCTCCGGTCAGCGCGGCCATCAATTCCTTTTCACGGAAACGCCCGCGGTCGACAAGCTTGAAATTGTCGAACAGCACGCCTTCCTGCTCGATAGTGGTCGCATTCGGCGACATCGAACCGGGCGAAATGCCGCCAACATCGGCGTGGTGGCCGCGCGACGCCACCCAGAACAGGATCGATTTCTTCCTGTCGTCGAACACCGGCGTGCAGACAGTGATGTCGGGGAGATGGGTGCCGCCGTTATAGGGCGCGTTGATGGCGTAGATGTCGCCGGGTTTGATCCGCCCCGCATTGTCGCGAATGATCGTTTCCACCGAACGATCCATGGAACCAAGATGAACCGGCATGTGCGGCGCATTGGCGACCAACGTGCCGTCATGCGCGAACACCGCGCAGGAGAAATCGAGCCGTTCCTTGATGTTGACCGAATAGGCCGTGTTTTGCAGGGACACGCCCATCTGCTCTGCGATCGACATGAAGAGATTGTTGAACACCTCCAGCATCACCGGGTCGGCATGGGTGCCAATGGCGTACGTACGCTTCAACTTCTTGGCGCGTGTGAGAAGCAAATGATTTTTGGCGGTCAACTCAGCCTGCCAGTCCGGCTCGACAACGATGGTTTGATGCGGTTCGATGATGATGGCTGCACCTTTCACGCGCGAGCCCGGTTTGAGCTGATCGCGGGTGTAGACGTTCGCCTTATGCCAGTGTCCGGCTGAAAAGAACTGTGTCCGCAAGGCGGGTTTCGGCAGGGCGCCTCGCGAGCGTTTCACCGACTTTTCGGAAAACTTTGCACCGCCGCCGACGGCTTCCACGGACACCGCTTCGACCACCATTTGTTTTGTGCGGTCGATGAAACCGAAACGAGCCTTATGCGCCTTTTCGAATGCGCGCTTCATGGCGGCGGCACTGCCGGCCGCGACGACCAGCGCCGTATCGGTGCCCGCATAACGAATGTGCGCGCGTGTAAATATTTTGATCTTGCCCGGCGAGACGCCCTGACCGGCGACCTCGGCCTTTGTCGCCTTGCCAAGCGTTGCGCCGACGCGAGCTATCGCCGTGAGCGCCTTGTCACCGAAAGCGAGTTCAATTGCCTGTTCACGCGTGGCGCGTATGTCGGCCAGGCCCATACCGTAGGCAGAGAGCAGCGAAGAGAAGGGGTGGATGAGCACGCGCGTCATGCCAAGCGCATCGGCGACCAGACATGCGTGCTGGCCACCCGCGCCGCCGAAGCAATTGAGTGCGTAGCGGGTGACGTCATAACCCCGCTGCACTGAAATCTTCTTGATCGCATTTGCCATGTTTTCGACCGCGATCTTGATGAAGCCATCGGCGACGTCCTCGGCTTTACGATCGCCGACTTGCTGCGCCAGGTCGGTAAAGGCATTGTGTACAGCATGCGCATCGAGCGGAAGGTTTCGCGAGGGACCGAAGATCCTCGGGAAGAAGTCCGGAATGAGCTTGCCGACCATCACATTGGCGTCGGTGACGGCCAGCGGCCCATCGCGCCGGTAGCATTTCGGGCCAGGATTGGCGCCCGCAGAATCGGGACCGACGCGGAAGCGCGCCCCGTCGAAATGCAGGATTGAGCCGCCGCCGGCTGCGACGGTATGGATCAGCATCATGGGCGCGCGCATTCGTACGCCGGCAACTTCCGTCTCGAAGGCGCGCTCGTATTCGCCGTCGAAATGCGACACATCGGTCGATGTTCCGCCCATGTCGAACCCGATGAGGCGATCGAGACCGGCCTGCCGTCCGGTTTCCGCCATTCCGACCACGCCGCCGGCGGGACCGGACAAGATTGCATCCTTGCCCTGGAACAGTTCGGCATCGGTCAGTCCGCCGGACGACATCATGAACATCAGGCGCGCAGCGGATCTTTTTGCATCGAGATCCCGGTCCACCTGCGCCACATATCGGCGCAGGATCGGGGACAAATAGGCATCCACCACCGTGGTGTCGCCGCGGCCAACCAATTTGATCAGCGGCGACACTTCATGGCTCACCGAAACCTGGGCAAAGTCCATTTCCCGTGCGACCGCTGCAACACGCTTTTCGTGCTCGGGAAAGCGGTAGGCATGCGTGAATATGATCGCGACGGCTTTGATCCCGTCAGCCTTGGCAGCCTCCAGATCGGCGCGTACCGCCGCGAGATCCGGCTCCCGCTCCACCGTGCCATCAGCGCGCACGCGCTCGTCAACTTCCGCCACACGCTCATAGAGCATCTCGGGCTTGATGATGTGACGGGCGAATATTTTTGGGCGCGCCTGGTAACCGATCTTGAGCGCGTCACGGAAGCCCCTGGTGATCAGCAGGAGCGTTCGTTCGCCCTTGCGCTCAAGCAGGGCGTTGGTTGCGACTGTCGTGCCCATCTTCACAGCGCCGACACGGCCGGGCGGGATTTCTTCACCGGCCCGCAGTCCGAGCAAATCGCGAATGCCTTGGACGGCGGCGTCGCTATAGGCCTCGGGGTTTTCCGACAGGAGCTTGTGCGCCACCAACGTGCCGTCCGGGCGTCGGCCGACGATGTCGGTGAACGTGCCTCCGCGGTCAATCCAGAAGTCCCAGAGGTGAGGTGATGCTTTTGGCATGGTGCTGAATGCTGGACGCGGGCTGCACTATGTCCGGCCTGTCGGGGGCAAAACAAGCCTGCTAGGCTCGGGTACCGGAAAAATAACTGGTGAACCCATGAACAGGCTGTTTGCGCTCGCGGTCCCATTGCTGGTTGTCGCTTCGGCCGCACACGCGGTTGAGCTTAAGGTTCTGAGCGGCAACGGTCCCAGGGCCGCGGTGCGCGAGCTGTGCACCCAGTTCGAGCAGGCCACCGGCAACAAGATCGACCTGCGCTTTGGGGTGAATCCCGAGGTCAAGACGAAGATCGAAGCCGGCGAAAGTTTCGATGTTGTCGTCGGGAATCCGCCGATTATCGACGCGTTGATCAAGGACAGCATGGTTGTTGGGCCGCGCACCGATTTCGGCCGCGCGGGGCTGGGCGTGGCAGTGCGTCAGGGCGCACCCAAGCCCGACATCTCGTCGGTCGAGGCCTTCAGGCGGACATTGCTTGCAGCAAAGTCCGTGGCCTATCCGGGCAAAGGGGCCAGCGGACTGTACTTCGTCAGTCTGCTCGATCGCATGGGCATCAAGGCGGAGATGCAGGGCAAGCTCAAGCCGATGGAGGCTGAAGATACTGTCGAAGTGGTCGCGCGTGGCGAGGCAGATATGGTGGTTGTTGTCGCGACGCGCATATTCGATGTTCCTGGCGTAGAGGCCGTCGGTCCAATTCCGGAAGAGTTGCAGACGAAAATCGGCTTTGCCGCCGGCCTGGGCGCGGCGGCCAAGGAGCCCGACGCGGCCAAGGCCTTGATCCGGTTTTTGAGTGCGCCCGCCGCCGCGCCGACGCTCAAAGCGAAAGGCGTTGATCCAGCCGGATAGTTTTTGAATCGTCTACGAATGGGCAACGAAGCGCTGAATTGGGGAGGGTAAGATGGCGATACAGGCAACGACCGCTGCGAGCGAGCATCATCCGACCGCCTGGTACTCGGAGATGAGCGGCAAGGAAAAGAGCACCTTCTGGGCCTGCACCGGCGGCTGGATCCTGGATGCGATGGATGTGCAGATCTACAGCTTCGCCATCCCGGCGATCATTGCGACATTTGCGATGACCAATGCCGAAGCGGGATTGATCGGCACGTCGACGCTCTTGGCATCGGCGCTTGGCGGCTGGTTTGCCGGCGCGCTATCGGACCGTTTCGGCCGTGTGCGCACGCTACAAATCACCATCGCATGGTTCGCGTTTTTCACCTTTCTCTGCGGCTTCGCGCAGAATCCGACGCAGCTCTTGATCTTCCGCGCCAGCATGGGCTTCGGTTTCGGTGGCGAATGGGCTGCGGCGGCTGTCCTCATCGGCGAGGTCATCCGGTCCGAGCATCGCGGCAAGGCGGTTGGCGCGATGCAGAGTGGCTGGGCTATCGGCTGGGGCATCGCGGCGATCCTTGCGACGATTCTGTTCAGCGTCCTGCCGCAGGAAACCGCTTGGCGCGCCCTGTTCTGGGTGGGACTGAGCCCTGCAATACTCGTCTTCTTCGTGCGGCGCATGGTGGATGAGCCGCCCGTCTATACCCAAACCCAGAAGAAGCTCGATGCCGCGGGCCGCAGGCCGAATTTCCTAGAGATTTTCTCGCCAGCCATGCTTCGAACGACGATATTGACCTGCATTCTCACGACCGGGGCGCAGGGTGGCTACTACGCGATCACGACCTGGCTGCCGACCTTCCTGCGCACCGAGCGCAAGCTCACGGTGCTCGGCACCGGCGGGTATCTTGCCGTTATCATCGTCGGCTCGTTTATCGGCTACCTCGTGAGCGCATGGCTCTCCGACCGCATTGGTCGCCGCGCAAACTTCATCCTCTATGCTGCCTGCTCGATCATCACTGTGTACGTCTACACGCAGCTTCCCGTAGACAACACGTCGATGCTGTTCCTCGGCTTCCCCCTTGGCTTCTTCGCATCCGGCATCTTCTCCGGCATGGGGCCGTTTCTTACCGAGCTTTTTCCCACGCGGATGCGCGGATCGGGGCAGGGCTTCGCCTACAACTTCGGACGCGGCATCGCCGCAATGAATCCGCTGTTCGTGGGAATGCTCAGCGCCACGCTGTCGCTCGGACAGTCCATTGGGGTGTTCGCGCTCATTGCCTATGGACTCCTGATCGTTGCCGCGCTTCTTCTGCCCGAAACGAAGGGGCGCGTGCTAACCGCCGAAGCCTGAAATACGCTCGATGGCGCCGCGGGAGTCGGGCCTTTGGCCCGCTCTTGCGCCGCCAGCGCGATCTGGCCGAAATGTCTATTGCTTGCGGCCCGCCGACAACGCCATCATGTGTTGGGGATTGGGCATGGTACGCGTTTTTCTCGACCGGCTTTATCAATTTGCGGGTTACGCGGCGGGCGTATTTCTGCTCGCGATTTTCATCCTGATGATGTTCCTCTCGGCTGGCCGGCCGCTCGGTTTCAACATTCCGGCCGGCGACGACCTGGTGTCGTGGTGCATGGTGGCCACGTCGTTCCTCGGACTCGCACACACATTCCGCCACGGCGAGATGATTCGGGTCGGGCTTTTGATCGACCGCTTCGAAGGCCGCACACGCCACGTCTTAGAAGTCGGTTCGCTTTTGGTCGGCGGGTTTTTCGTCGGGTTTTTCGCCTATTACGCCGTGCTGCTGACCTTCGACTCCTGGCGCTTCCACGACATGGCGCAGGGCGTTCTGCCGGTGCCGTTGTGGATTCCGCAACTCGGTTACAGCGGCGGTCTGGTCATTCTTCTGATCGCATTCATCGATGAATTCATCAATGTCATTCGCGGCAATATCCCGCGCTACGAAAAGCCCAAGCCAAAGACAGCGGAAGAGGTTGTCGAGCAAGCCATTCAGAGCGGTGTCTGACGATGGTGGAGCTCGTCAGCATTTCCGCTCTGCTGCTGATCTTCCTGACCATCCTGCTGGCTGGCGGTGTGTGGATTGCCGTGGCGCTGCTGGCGACCGGCTATGTCGGCATGCAATTCATCGGTGGCGGCATTCCCTCCGGTCCGGTGCTGGCCACCACGATCTGGGGCAACAGCAATTCATGGACGCTGGCCGCGCTGCCGTTGTTCATCTGGATGGGCGAAATTCTGTTCCGCACCAAATTGTCGGAGGAGATGTTTCGTGGGCTTGCACCCTGGCTCAACCGCATCCCCGGCCGTCTGATGCACGTCAATGTGCTGGCCTGCGGCATCTTCGGATCGGTGTCGGGCTCCTCTGCCGCGACCTGCGCCACCGTCGCCAAGATCGCGCTGCCGGAGTTGAAGAAGCGCGGCTACGACGAGATGGTCTCGCTCGGCTCACTCGCCGGGGCCGGCACGCTCGGCATTCTGATCCCGCCGTCAATCACCATGGTGGTCTATGCGGTGGCGGCGAATGTTTCGATCATCCAGATATTTCTCGCCGGCTTTCTGCCCGGACTTCTCGTGATGGTGCTTTATTCCGGCTACATCGCGGGCTGGTCGCTGCTGCATCCGGAAAAAACGCCGCCGGCTGAGCCGGCGATGTCGTTTCGGGAGAAGCTCCACGAATCCAAGCAGCTCATTCCTTTGACGCTGTTGATCGTGCTGGTGTTCCTCTCGCTGATGCTGGGCTGGGCAACCGCGACTGAATGTGCGGCCTGGGGCGTCATGGGTTCACTGGCGATTGCCTGGTGGCACAGCGCACTCAGCTGGGACGCGTTCTGGGCGAGCGTCATGGGAACCGTTCGGGTCAATTGCATGATCATGCTGATCCTGGCCGGTGCGTCCTATATGTCTACCTCGATGGCCTACACGGGCATTCCGGCGGCTCTCGCGAGCTGGGTCGACAGCTTCCACCTGAGCCCATACGCGCTGATCGCCGTGCTGACCGTCATGTACATTGTGCTCGGCACCGCGCTTGACGGCATTTCGATGATCGTGCTGACGACCGCGATCGTCATTCCGATGATCAAACAGGCGGGCTTCGACTTGGTCTGGTTCGGAATATTTGTTGTGCTGGTGGTGGAAATGGCGGAGGTATCGCCGCCTGTCGGGTTCAATCTGTTCGTGTTGCAAACCATGAGCGGGCACGATTCCAACACGGTGGCGCGGGCGTCGCTGCCGTTCTTCTTTCTGCTCGTGGTCGCGGTTGCCATCATCACGGTATTTCCTGATATTGTGATGGTTCTGCCGCGATGGGCCTTTCCCGAGTAGTCAACCGAAAGGGCGTAACCATGAATTCGTTCCGAACTGCAATTCTCGCCGCGGCCTGCGCGGGCGCGACGCTGGCAGCTTCGCCCGCCTCGGCACAGACCAAATGGAATTTGCCGGCGGCCTATCCTCCGGATAATCCGCACAGCGAAAATCTTGCGCTGTTCGCCAAGGATGTTGCCGACGCGACCGGCGGCAAACTGCAAATCACCGTTCACCCCGGTGCCTCGCTGTTCAAGGCGCCCGAAATCAAGCGCGCGGTGCAGACCGGGCAAGCGCAGATGGGCGAGGTATTGATCTCGCTGCACGAGAACGAAGACCCGATCTACGGCGTCGACGTCATTCCATTCCTCGCCACCAGCTATCCGGAGTCGATGAAGCTCTGGGAAGCGTCGAAGCCCGCCATCGAGAAGAAGCTCGCCTCGCAGGGCATCATCCTGCTGTTCGCGGTGCCATGGGCGCCGCAGGGCATCTACGCCAAGAAGGATCTCGAATCGATTGACGACATGAAGGGTCTCAAATGGCGCGCCTACAATGTCGGCACCGCAAGGATTGGCGAACTGGTCGGCGCGCAGGTTTTGACGGTGCAGGCAGCTGAATTGCCGCAGGCGCTCGCGACCGGCGTGGTCAATTCCTTCATCACCTCGGCCGCGACCGGCTACGACAGCAAGGCCTGGGAGTCGATGGACCATTTCTACGACACGCAGGCATGGATACCGAAGAACGTGACCATGATGAACAAGGCAGCGTTCGATGCGCTCGACAAGCCGACTCAGGACGCGGTGCTCAAGGCAGCGGCCACCGCGGAAAAGCGCGGTTGGAAAATGTGGCAGGACAAGAGTGGCTGGTATCTCGACCAGCTCAAGTCGCACGGCATGAAAGTGTTGCCGCCGGGTCCGACGCTGCAGGCCGGTTTGAAGAAAGTTGGCGAACAGCTCACCGCCGATTGGCTGAAGAAGGCAGGCGCTGACGGCGAAGCGGTGATCGCAACTTACAAGAAGTGAATCGACTGATTGAGGAATATGTCAATGAAAGGGACCGTAGCGGTCCTTGGGCTTGCCTGTGCACTCGCCAGCAGCGCGGCCGCGGAAAACCAATGGGACCTGCCGACCAACTACGCGGCAAGCGCGTTTCATACTAAAAACATCGCGCAATTTGCCGCGGATGTGGACAAGGCAACCGGCGGTTCATTGAAGATTGCTGTCCACCCGGGCGGTGCGATGATCAAACACGCAGAGATCAAGCGCGCTGTGAGCGATGGCAAGGCGGCGGCCGGAGAGGTCCTGATTTCGCTCGCCGCAGACGAGGCGCCAGTCTATGGCGTCGACTCGATTCCGTTCCTTGCGACCGGTTACGACGGTGCACGCAAACTTTATGCTGCGCAAAGGCCTTATCTCGAAAAGCAACTCGCGCAGGAAGGATTGGTCCTGCTGTTTTCAGTGCCGTGGCCGCCGCAGGGGATTTACGCCAAGCGTGAAATCGCTTCGGTCGACGATCTCAAAGGACTGAAATTCCGAACCTACAACGTGATGACCAAGCGGGTCGCGGAGCTCGCGGCCGCCCAACCCACGCAGATCGAAGTCCCGGATCTTCCCGCGGCTTTCGCGTCGGGTCGCGTCGACATCATGATCACTTCGGCATCGAGCGGCGTGCAGTCGAAAGCCGAGGAGTATCTGACGCACTACATTGATACGCAGGCCTGGCTGCCGCGCAACATGGTGGTCGCAAATAAGGATGCGTTTAATCGTCTTTCTGCGGCGGAAAAGGCCGCACTGATCGACGCCGCGAAAGTAGCCGAAGAACGTGGCTGGACATTGTCGATCGAGGAAATGACGGCAAAGACCAAGGCGCTCAAGGACGCCGGCATCGTCGTTCTTCCGCCAAGCCCGGCGCTTCAATCCGGCTTGGCCAGAATGGGATCAACCATCGCGGATGAGTGGGTTGCGTCCGCCGGTCATGATGGCGAGGCGATGCTGGGTGCCTACAGAAAATAAGTGCGGCCTTTTTTGCCAGGCTAGCGTCTCGTTACGCCCATGCGTTGTCCAACGAGGACGGCAATGACGACAGCGGTTGCATAGAGCAGCGTCGATGCATCGAAGCGCTCACCGTTCACAGGCACCGACAGCGCGACAATCACGAAAGGCTGCAGCAACATCAATTGGCCAACTCGGGCGACTCCACCCATTGCCATCGCTGCATTGAATACGAAAAACGCGAAGAATTGACTGATCAAGCTGACATAAGCGAGTCCGGCCCAGGCCGAACGCGGGACGTCACCAAGATTGGCTTGCCAGAGCACGAGAGCCGCGCATAAGGACAGCGGCAGGAACAGTGCAACTTGCCAGGAAATGACTTCCCAGCCAGGCAGTTTCCGGCTCAGGCGGCCGGAAAGCGTGTAGCCCAACGCTCCGGAAATGACGGTGCCGAGCAAATATAAATCGCCGAGTTGAACGGTATTCGCACCGCTCTGCTGCACCATGAAGACAAGGACGATGAACGCACCCGCCACGCTCGCGAGCCAAAAACCGAGACTCGGGCGCTCGTGAGCGAGGAGCGCTGCAGCGGCGGCGGTTGCAAGCGGGAGGATGCCCAGCACGACGCCGCCGTGAGCGGCCGGCACATGCGCCATGGCCAGCGCCATGAAAACCGGGAAGCCGACGATCGTGCACAAGCCTGTGAGCAGGAATTCGTGCCACAGGGCGCGCGGTGGCATCGGCCGGCGCAACGCGAGCAGCAACAGCATGCCGATGCACCCGGCGATCGCCGCACGTGCGGCCGAAAGAAACAACGGGTCGAACGCGGCAACTGCAAGTCTTGTTGCCGGCAGGGTGCCGCCGAACAAGAGCACTCCGGCGATGCCAAGTGTGAGACCGAGTTTTTCGCGGGACGTCGTCATGCGGGCGGCGGACGCTAGCTCGCTGCCTGATGCGGCGCCAGTGCAGTCGACCCAAAGTGGCGGGGGCCCGGCGGTTTTGCCGCCGAGCCCCCTTACAACGTATCAGCCGGCCTGTAAGCCGGGTTCTGTATGGCCTGCGGCACGAGCCGCAAACGTGACGGCCATTCCTCTTGCACGCCGGTTGCCCGGCGCTTCAAGCAACCTACCCGAACGGCTGATCCGGACTGATCCGGGATTGCTCCCGCGCCGTTCCTATTCGGTCTTGCTCCCGGTGGGGTTTGCCGTGCCGTTTCCGTTGCCGGAAACGCGGTGCGCTCTTACCGCACCGTTTCACCCTTGCCGCGGCTAAACGCAACGCGCCGAGGCGGTCTGTTCTCTGTGGCACTGTCCCTGGGGTTTCCCCCGCCGGACGTTATCCGGCACCGTTCGTCCATGGAGCCCGGACTTTCCTCTCCGGCCGCCTTTCGGCATTGGCGCGGAGCGGCCGTCCGGCCGACTGAC
>DASSIJ010000242.1:0-22398 GCA_035692045.1 Pseudolabrys sp.
CATTGCGTAGGTGGCGAGACGAAAGCCCTTTTCCGGCTCGAAGCGCTTGACCGCCTGCATCAGGCCGACATTGCCCTCCGAAACGACTTCGGAAATCGGCAATCCGTAGCCGCGATAGCCCATGGCGATCTTGGCGACGAGACGAAGATGGCTGGTGACGAGCCTGTGCGCGGCCTCACGATCGCCGTGCTCACGCCAGCTGCGCGCCAGCATGTATTCTTCCTGCGGTTCCAGCATCGGGAACCGTCGGATCTCGTCGAGATAGTGTGAAAGACCGGATTCGGCCTTGAGTGCCGGCAATGCGGCGGTACGGGCCATGACAGCGCCCTCCTTACTTGCCCCCGATTAATCGGCAGGCGGGTTGTTGCCGCCGCTCCCCGAGCCGACGGCGTAGTCGATGTTGCGATCGCGAACTCCCTCGATCGCAGGTGCAGCATAACGGCTTGGCCGGGCGAAAGATAGCATTGCACCCGTCACGTAGCCGTGACGCAGCCATGCGCCCCGGCATGTCAGCAAGCTATTGATGAAGCTTGATTATTTTCGCGGCTCGGGCGCGGCTTCACGGCTTTCCATCTGCAGGGCTTCACGTAAACGAAGCAAGTCACCCGGCAGTTCCGATCGGAACTCCAGGGCAACTGTCGTTTCGGGGTGCTCGAATGCCAGTAGATAGGCATGCAGGGCCTGTCTGCCAAGGGCTTCCAGCGCTGCGCGCGGCTGAGGCCCCAACCGGGCGGCTTTGGTCCTGAAGCCGGTGCCGTAAGTCGCATCGCCAAGAATAGGGTGCCCGATATGGGCGAGATGCACTCTGATTTGGTGGGTGCGACCCGTCTCCAAGGTACACGCGACCAGGCTCGCGATGGGCTTTCGGTCTCGCCCAAGAAAACGCTCCAGCACCTGCCAGTGCGTGACGGCCGGGCGCCCGGTCTGGCGCACCGCCTGCTTGTCGCGTGCGTGGGGATGGCGGCCGATGGGTGCATCAATGGTGCCCTTCGGGCGATCCGGTGCACCCCAGACCAAAGCGAGATAACCGCGCTTGAGCGGTCCTTCGCTCTTTTCAGCGAATTGCTTTGACAGAGCACGGTGGGCGCTGTCGGTTTTGGCCACCACCATAAGACCGGTCGTGTCCTTATCGAGCCGGTGGACGATGCCTGGCCGTTTGATCCCGCCGATCCCCGACAGGCTTGCGCCACAATGGGCGATGAGCGCGTTGACCAGCGTGCCGGAGGCATGACCGGCAGCCGGGTGGACGACAAGGCCCTTCGGCTTGTCGATGACGATGATCGCATTGTCCTCGTAGATGATATTGAGCGGGATCGTTTCGCCCTTCGGTAAGGCTGGTTCGGGCGGCGGCAGGGTCACGGTAATCGTGTCGCCGGATTTGACGGTTGCCGCCGGATCGCGGATCGTGCGCGCCGCGATCGTTACCTGGCCGGCGAGGATCAACGTTTTCAGGTGCGAGCGCGATAGCGTCGCAATATGCGTGGCAAGCACGCGGTCGAGCCGCAGGCCGACGTCCTCGGCGGCGATCGTGACTGTCTCGGTGACTTTATCCGTCATGGCTCAAAGACTTGGCTCAAGACATGGCTCAAGACATGGCTCAAGACATGGCTCAAGAACAGTCTGCGAACGACAAAAAAACTCTCGACCCGGAAGGAGCGCGCATCGTCGCCAAAGTGCGGCGACTGATGATGATCGCAAGTTTGACCACTTTCATCGCTGTTGCCGTCGTGATCGGGGTCATCGGCTATCGTGTTTTCCGGGGCGAGGGAAGGGTGCAGCAAATATCCGCCGTTTCACCCACATTGCCCGCAGGCGCCAAGGTGCTGTCGAGCGCTATCGGAGAGGGCCGGCTTGTGCTCACCGTGGACATCAACGGTGCGATTGAACTGCTCAGTTTCGATCTGAATACGCTGACGCCGTTGGGACGTACCCGGCTGACGTCGCCCTAGTTGCGGGCGCCCGCGAAGCTTGCGGACTTTCCTGATCGAGGCTATTGCGAGGGCATAGCTCCCTTCGTCTAGCGGCCCAGGACGTCGCCCTCTCACGGCGAAAACAGGGGTTCGAGTCCCCTAGGGAGCGCCAATGTTTTCAATGAATTAGCCATCGACCACCGTGAAGTGTCCCGACTGTGTCCCGGCGACAATTCGCGCTCCGTTCTTCGGGCCCAGAATAATTTCTTGTGGAATATCCATCGGTGGCTTGTTCTCCGCGACGAGCGAGTGGGACGGCGTCCTTGGCAAAAGCGCCATTCGACTGTTTCGTGAAGCAATCAATCGTGCGTCCTTGGGGCGCTAAGGCGCGAACGCGAGAAGCCATGACTGACGTCAGCATTACCCGCAAAGAAATCGGCAACTGCTTTGACGACCTATGGCGTGGGGCCTTCGAGTCGGATGCTGCATTCAAGGATTACAATTGGCATCTCAAGGCGCAATCCGACGAGTTATCCGACAGGTCACGATGGCGCATTGGCGTCCTGATGTACTGCGAAGGGTAAGCGCGTGCGACTGACGCACCTTCACTTTGAAGGACATTCAATGTCCGCTTTCGGGGGTAAAGCGGACATGATGTGCATTACGCTGCGGTTACGACCCCTTGGTCCAATTTCGCCGCCGCCAATGGCGGCTCAAGCTGCCGAAAATTCAAAAAGCCGGGGGCTTCCAACACAACAGGAGTTCCTGAGATGTGTGACTACAGTCTCCAAAACGTCAGGTCACGACCTGCGAAGGTTGGCGACAAGCTCACCACACGAGACTTCGGAACCGTTACACGCGGTTTTGCTGCGGCGGACGATGCTGGAGTGGCGGTTTGCGTTCTGCCCGGAACTGAACTTGCGTTTGCAAACGCGGTTGCAGTTACACGTCTCCGCTTCATCGGGTGGAAGGTGGAAAAGCTAGGCCACACGACGGCAATCTTCCGACAAGTGAACAAGAACGAACCGATGCAGCACCACGATGCGCTCGAATTCCCGGATGGGCGGATTGTTCTCCTGACAACACTGAGTGAGGGTCAGGAGGCAACGGTGCTTCAGTTGCCAGCGCAGCCTACGACCGCGGTCGAAGCAGATGCCCAGAAGCGCGTCGCTCAAGTAGGCTGACAGTTGGGACACATCTAGGCAGGCTGCCTCACGGGCGGCCTGCTTTTTCATGCGCTCCATCGCCGGAAAAGTCAGCGTCAGGATGCTGTGGTGAGTGTCCGCTATTGGCACTTAGCGGACATCGCGCCCGCCACTGTTCATGTCCGCTTTTTGGGGGCAAAGCAGACATCGAAGTGAAGGGTTTTTACTTCCGCTTTTGACTCAAAGCGGAATCGACCGCGGACGCTGGGGACTGGTAGGGACGCACCGTACGTTAATTCGGCGTTTATGGCCCTAAGGGCAATTGGGCTAGCGCCGACGAAAGTGAAGAATCGCTTGCAAACGCGACGTCCGCGACGGACGCGTGCATTTGCGTTTCAACAACTCAAAACACGGCGTGAGGAAATCATGTTCCATTTCAGATTGCTCCAAGTAACGACGGCACTTGTAATGGGAGTTGGGACTGTGGCAGCTGCCGAGATGCCGAAATTCGACCTCACTGCGGCCTGTCGTGGATCCGGCGCTGTAGAGACGCGTGCAAAGTGCATGCAAGACGAACAGGCAGCGCGTGACCAACTTGCAAAGCTGTGGCCGCAATTCAAGCAGGCGGATGCGTCACGTTGCGTTCACATCGTGACGACTGGAGGCGCTGCAAACTACACCGAGCTGCTCTCATGTTTGCAAGCAGCAAGGATTGAGGAAAAGCCGAAAGACCCCTTTGGTCCTACACCCGCGATAGCCAAATGAAGAACCTTGCGTGGTTGCCGCATGTCTTTTGCCATCTAGACATGGTTACCTCGCAAAGTGATGATAAAAGTCCGTCGGCAAATATGATTTTTTGCACGGGAGTAATACCATGCGCATTGCTATTTTCGCTCTTGCGGTCATGGTTGGGAGCGGCGCTGCGGAGGCTGGGCAAATCGAGGTCATGTCAGCCAGCCCGCGCCACGTTGAGATCGCTGCCTAGTGCTGGACAGCCGGTTCGAATTGTCAGCAAGAGGCTTCCGACGTTGCGCAGGGCTATTGCTACGGATCTATAGGTGCAATCGCACGGAACGAGTGCCGTTCCGGAAGGTTATTTGCTCAGTCACTCGGCGAACGAAAGCTTCGAAAGAAGGGACTCGCGCTGGTGGGTCGTCGTAATGCCGCGACGGCCACGTGTTACGGCTGTTTGCTTTTGTGAAGTGCAAGTGACTCGCCGCGTTCTGAGTATGAACTACACCGACAATCCCGCCAACGACGAGATTGTTCGTATCACTGGCGTCGTCATGACAATTTGCGGTGCCGCCGTGCTTTTCATCGCCGGCTCAGCTAGTGCGATGGCCGAGTCTGGAATTGCGTCCGTGTATGCATATTCCGGTTCTAAAACCGCGAGCGGCGAACGCGCAAATCCTGCTGCACTTGCCGCCGCACATCGCACGCTGGCATTCGGCACACACGTGCGCGTGACCAACCGACGCAACGGGCGCAGCGTCACGGTGCGGATCAATGACCGTGGTCCGTTCGTGCGGGGGCGTGTGATCGACATCACGCCGGCGGGGGCGCGCGTCTTAGGCTTTTCCGGCCTTGCGCCAGTGAAGGTAGACCTCGCTCAAAATTAGGTAATGCCCGCTATTGGCACAAAGCGGAAATTGATCGACGACGCCTGAATGTCCGCTTTCGGGGGTAAAGCGGACATCGATCAAGATGAACGACGCAGCCACCCAGGTATCATCTTTCGAAGCAGCACCTGAGCGGCCAGCTTTTTTTTGAAGCGGTCCACGCAGCGGCGACTGCAAAACGAGTGGCGCACACAATGATGGCGCACAAGACCGAACTTGCCGCCACACTGGTGGCACCGTTTCATGACGTTGGTCAAAGTCGCATCACCAGATCAGCAGCCAGATCACACAAATAATTAAGCTCACGACCGCAAAGGTCGTGACAATTCCTAGATAGACCAGGGCTGCACTAGCCTGTTCAAACAAGCGGCGATTGATTGAGGCATTTCGGAGCATCGACATCGGCGGCAGCCCAAACAGCGCCCAATGTCACAAAATAGCCGTCGCCCAGGCCCCTTCAATCGCCGTTCGCTTTTAGCGTAAGGAAGAAACCTTAATGGCGTCCACCACGAAGAGTGGTCGTGTGTCCGCTATTGGGACAAAGCAGACATTCGATTGACGCCGATCAATGTCCGCTTTTGGATGGACATCCCGGTTAGACTGCCTCGCCTTCGCCAATGACCTAAATCGGTGTTCACAAAACAAGAAGGGCCGCTGCGTGTGGCACTAGCAGCGGCCCCTCCTGAGCACAGCCGAGAGTCTTGGGGGACTGTTTGGGACGGGGACGTCTCGGCAGCTGGTGGAAGTTGGCCCGACCAGTCGTGCCTAGCTGTGTTGCAGATCACAAAGCAACCACGTGCGGGTCATCCTTTGGTCGCACGCGGACTCGCCGGGCGCGTCAGTGTGGCATCCTCGCCACAATCCGGAATAATTCGCAATGCCCGTTGCTTCGTGCCTAGCGAGCGTCACATTTCATTGTAGGAATGTTGGCCCCGACCTCCGGGGACTCGTTGGGGACGGGTGAGAGATCGGGGCCGCGCTCCCTAGGGGTGAGAGCGGCCCCGATTTTTACATCGGCTGTCGGTCTCGGCAAAATGAATTTTCGGTCACTATTTCGCGACATTGGGCCAAAGTCTGGCGAAGTGCCGTCTAACTCAGCCTGCGTAGCCAATTCCCAATTCTTCTTAAAATCCGACAGCGCCTGTTCACGTGTGGGCGAGAATCCACCGCCGTTCGTTGATCGTGGATCGAGGGGGAGAGCAGTCCAGAACCAGCGCCGATTTCTTGGCCCGACGTGAGTCCAAACGATCCGGCCAACGACCTGCCCAGCCTCCACCACGATGAAATCGTCTGGAGACCAATCGTAGCCGTAGCGGCCAGCGCTCTTTTCGAGAATCAACTTGTCCACCACCGAATAATATGGCGAACGTTTGGGATTGAAATATATCGGTGTGGATAGCCAAAAATTGTGACTACGCCGCGCTTTGTCTGCCTCCGTGCCGGCTCGTCTTAATTTGAACGGATACCCCGGTTCATAAATTCTTCCAGCTCATCGTCGACTGCTTCGTTTGCCTGAGCGTCCGCGTCGGGATTCTGGTCCCGCAGTTTTTGCCAAGCGCGTTCCGCGCCCTCCAGATAGATATCAATCTGCCTTCGCACTAATTTCCCGGGCGGCTCCTGTGGTCGGAGAGCAAACTCTGAGCCCAGCAGCCGGAACGTCGCGGGTCTTTATATTGGTCGGATCGGCGGCCAACTCGTTCCAGACAGCCTGCCAGGATTCATTCAACTGTTCGCCTGAAAGCGCACGATAGCTCCGACCACGCTGGCTGTAGTCCGATATCTGATCGACCGCCTTGCTCGCCAAAAAGGCTTTCATCTCTGCCTCGGCCGAAGGTGTTTTTGCGGCGGCGTTTGATCATCAGGGTTTACTGTACCAGGCGACGAATTACCGCCGTGCGCTCCCACTACCTTCTACGCTAACGCTGCCTCCAATCTTAACGCATGTATTCGAGCCCGCGATCTTGGCAAAGCCCACGCCATACTGCGCGCAAGGATTGCTGGTAGCACGATGCGGCGTAGCAGGCGTTTGCGCGCGCTTTGACCCCGGAGCGGATTGCTGAGCGGCTGCAAAGGCGGGCAGCACTGCAAGAACAAGAGCAAGCGTGAACCCTCTCATCAGTTCTTTTATCCGGTCCGACGCGCTTTTCCTACTCGCTGCAAACAACTATCACTAGGGGCGTGCCCAGTCGTTCTTGCTCTCAAATGAGTAAAGTTCCTTCTGCGTTGCTCAACATAAGCTGTGCATGATGGGATAGACAGCCTCATGATGGAACCGCTCGAAAATTTTGAAACCTGGTTGCTCATTTGGACAGCCGCAAACCTCGGCTCCTTTCGTGAAGGTGACGACCTGGGCACTTGGGTGCGGTTGCGGGGTGACGAGCTGACCGAAGACGCTACCATGGCTGGGTTTTATGGCGAACTCGTTGAGGCTGCAAAACCGTACGGCGGCGTTGAAGGCTACGTGCGGAGCAAACTTAAGGACGCGCCGCTCTGACTGTCACTCCCGAGCTTGATTTTCAACGACGGCTCACACTCCTGATCTGAAAGGCCTTCCGTGTCCCCCCAATCCTGACCCTGGCTAAAGGTTGGCTTGTTGACCGGACTGGCGACGCCGTTATCGAATGTCCGCTGTCGGGGGTAAAGCGGACATCATTCAGAGAAAAGCGGATATCCGTTGGCACAACGCCCAAGGGCGGCGTCTTGTACGTTGGTATAAGCGCAGTGTCCCAAAATACAGTATTCCTCTGGCGTTCGAAGTGTTCTGATGCGGCATAATTCGTCGCTGTAACCGCAAACCGCACCACCCACTTCAAAATTGTGGTGGTCGGTCTTGCTGCGGCGCTTATGATCGCGGTGATCGGCATCTCTGCGCGCGAACTCAATCTCGGCACGGATATCATGACCGCGCAGACGCCAACCGTCATCAAGGCTGGCGGCCCGGTGGTGTTCACCGACAGCAGCGTTATCCGCTAGCTCGGCCCAGGCTAGTCAGCCCTTCGCGCACATACCGCCTTTTACGAATCGTTCCCGCCGCTCGATGTCCAGTTTTGGGGGGTAAAGCGGACATCGACGCTCACTTCGCTACGCGCGTTGACCGCTCAGCGAATGTTGCAAGCGGGCCTTGGCTGAAGCGGCTTTGGCAAAGTCTGTGATCCCTCAAAGCCTATTCACTAGTTATCGATCCCTCAGGAAGTAATGTTCGCGGCTGTTCTGTGGGCTTGTCCGGTTGAATAGGCGGCGCAACAATTCAATCGCTTGAGATCAATTACCAAGTCTCGAAAGCGTTCGATGGGAATAGAGTATCGCCATTCATTGGTTGAATATTTGGTTTGCAAAGAAATGACGACGTTGCCGTCAGTTGAGTAGCTCTCTGCTCTCAACTCGGTGACGCTTACTGGAAGATTTTGTTTCTCTTCCTGCCGGTTCACAACAAACAACATCGCCAATCCCAAATACCAAAAAACCCGCGAACCCTACGGGCGGGGATTACCCGGGCGTCGTCCGGATACTCGTGGATGTCCGCTATTGGCACTTAGCGGACATTCCGCGCGCGGTGACTAAGGTCCGCTTTCGGGGGAAGAGCGGACAGAGTCAATGCGCCGGGCAGAATGCGCTAGCGCACCACGACATACTCAGCTCGCTCTAGCTCCGTTGCCTCGATCAATCGTACTAACTTGGTCAACGGATCCACGCCAGCCTTCTCAGGCGGCGGGAACAGTCCGACCTCAACCAAGCGGATCGCCTCCTCCAGGGCTAGCCGCTCGCGTGTGATTTCGGGCTCCTCAAGCGCAGGCACGACGCGATGCAATTGGGAAAGCAGCGCAACTCGCGCTTGGTTGTATAATGCGCGGCGGTTGTCGCCGGTGTTCTCGTCAAGGCCAGCAACAGCGCGTGCGATTAAAGGGGAGTAATTAAGAGCCATCTAGATATCAGATCTAACTAGAATGCTATCGCGCGTTGTCGCGCGGCCTATTGTCGGCGCTGAACACTAGGCTGAGAGGCAATGGGCTACAACGTACGCACGACGAAATCCACGACAATATTGCCCGCAGGCCCGAGCAAATTACGAGCTCTTTGATCCATCTCAAAACAGCCAAAGCGTTCAGTCTTGCTGTGCCACCGACACTCCTAGCTTGCGGCGACGCGGTGATCGAATAAGTGATGCCATGTCCGCTATTGGCACAAAGCAGACATCGCCTAGTGCACTGCACATGTCCGCTTTGACCCAAAGCGGACATACCTCCGAATGAACCCTAGGCGGGCAGCTCGTCTGCGCACCCCTAGTTTACAGCGCCGGCACCCACCCGTGCTGTAGATGGAGCCTTTTTAGCTGTCGAATGACGACCCTTTAGTTCGGAACCAATGGTCCGAGTTCCGGGAGCGCGGTGGGTGACATTTATCTACCGTGCACTGATAGTTGGGAGTATCATTTCCTGCATGTCTGAGGTGCGTGATTAGGCGGAGCGCGATGATGCGATTCGTCTTTCCGGCATTGTTCGCGGTGTTCATCGCGTTGCTGTTTTTTGACTTTTATTCTCTGTACCATCCGCTGCGCGAATTTGATCTGCCGAAACCCTCGCATCCCAATCCATTACAAGTCCTCACGCCTACACCGGCACCTGCGCCCTACGTTGCACCTGAGCCTAAACTCGATGCCGTTGCCGCTACACCGGCACCTGCGCCCGACGTTGCACCTGAGCCTAAACTCGATGCCGTTGCCGCTACGCCGGCACCTGCGTCCGACGTTGCACCTGAGCCTAAACTCGCTGCCGTTGCCGCTACACCGGCACCTGCGCCCGACGTGGCACCTGAGCCTAAACTCGCTGCCGTTGCCGCTACACCAGCACCTGCGCCCGACGTGACACCTGAGCCCGAACTCGATGCCGCGCCGAAGGCCCAGTCGGCGTCTGAAGTTCTGCGGAAGGTCAAGCCCGCGGCGGGTCGGGCGAGGGCTGAGGCGCCGCCCAAGAAAAAGCGCGTCATCGCAACCGGACCAACCGGCGCTGCTGGCGCGACTACCGGTAGGGAGCGGGCCCGGTCACAAGAGCGAGATTTCGGCCAGGCTGCCGGGGAATCGCCACCACAATGATGCGCCGCAGTGTTAGCTGCGCTGAAGCTCTTTTTTATCGCGCGCGCATGGGGTGAACTGCGGTCCTACCTTTCCTTGGCGAGCAATTCATCGACAGCACATATGTAGCGATCGCCGGTCGTCTGGACCTGGCTGCAATTTCAATCTGCCCCCCGAAGTCCCTGCCTATTCTCGCACCCGGACGATCGGCACTGCTTGCGCCGACCGTAGCGGACAGACCACAAGTTCGAGCGATGTCCGCTTTACCTCCAAAGCAAACATAGAGGCCACGCAAACCGATGTCCGCTATTGGCACAAAGCAGACATGACCTAGTGCACTGCACATGTCCGCTCTTGGGGGGTAAAGCGGACATCGCGTTGACTTGCCGCCATGTCTACTAATGACCCAAAGCGGACATGACGGCGATGACAATGCTGCGCCGCGTGCTAGCTGCCGAAGCCTCGCAGGCCGTCGATATCGAGCACCGTGATCATCCGGTATGTCATCTTGATCAGCCCGAATTTCTCCAGAACCTGCAAAGCCTGACTGATTCTTTGCCGCGATGCACCAACGAGATGACCAAGCTCTTCGGTGGGTCGAAAGCCGGGATGCGCCCGATAAAATCATCGCCACGAAATACGTGAATGACGATCCGACGCAGGGCATCGCGTTCCAGCGACCACTATGCCCGTTCCCCCAATTTGCGAAATACAAAGGGACTGGCGGCACGACCAGCGCCGCGAGCTTTGCGTGCGTGAAACCGGATCATGATGACCATCATGACCATCACGACACGGAAGCAAGCAATCGCTGAGCGTTGAGCTGCAAGTTCTGGCGTTTGACCCCGGGGCAAAGTCCCGGGGTTTTTTTGAAATGGCCCATGCGCCAGGCGATTTGCCAGCCCATGTCCGCTATTGGCACTTAGAACATTTGGCTACTGCCGATCAATGTCCGCTTTCGGGGGTAAAGCGGACATGGCTTCCGCGTCGCAAAGTAACCGCAATGATCCATAGCCGACATTGATCGGCTGTTCGCCTACCGAGCGCCAATAAGTTTGCCAAGGCCAAAAATACTTATTGTGCGCCAATGGTGCCTTTACTAGAACTCAAATTGGCAAACCCCTTGGCAACAAACGCTTATTACTCATCCCTAGGGAGCGCCAAGGATCCTGCTTAACAGGCACACCTCGGCGGATCCTCCTACCCCCCTTGGTATCCTTTGGTTTGAGGTACGCATTGATGACCGACCCGCAAGCCTGGCCGCTCGAATTGCGCCTGCACAAGGATCGCAAGACATTAACCGTCGCATTCGACGGCGGCGAAAGTTTCAATCTGCCCGCCGAATATTTGCGGGTGAAAAGTCCGAGCGCGGAGGTGCAAGGGCATTCGGTCGAGGAACGGAAAACCGTGCCCGGCAAGCGGGACGTCGGTATCATGGAGGTGTTGCCGGTGGGCAATTATGCCGTACGGCTCGTGTTCGACGATATGCACTCAACCGGGATTTTTGATTGGGATTACCTGCGCGATCTTGGCCGCAACCATGCGGCCTATTGGCGGGACTATCTCGACGATCTTGCGGCAAAGAACCTGACGCGCGATCCGCCGGCACGGCGCAAATGATGTCGTGCCATTCCATCTCGTTTGTGGACCAGACTCACGCGGGCCCGTCGATAAGCGGCACATGATTTGTGCGACACGCTAATAGCCGTTGGGTGCCGGGATCCCTTCGAAGAGTTTGCCGGGCCCGTGCACTTTGTGGGTAACGGGCTGTACACGCCAGCTTGTCCAGTGTCTCTCGTCTTGCGTGCAGTACAAGAGATATTCGCTGGGGTTGCGTGACGACTGACGTCCCACAGCCTCGCTGCAGGCGGAGACTTTACGAAGTGCAAGTAGGTCCCTGACTTCTTGTGGGACTTCAACCCACGGACCGGGATACTGCTCCGATGGCGACAACTCTGGTTGGGCGTATGAGGCGTCGGCCCACGGCGTGAGCACAAAAAGCATCACACAAAAGCGGAATGACGAAGAGAGGAGACGATGTCGGATTCGTTGCACAGGCGTTGCTCCGTTCGAATTTTATCTGCGCTGAATTTTATCTGTTTGGCCGACGTCCTTTGCCACTTTTGGCAATTCGCGGGGCCGCACAAACAAAAAAGTAGATGAGGCAGGAACTTGGGTCTCGGCGCCGGCACTTTTCCCAATCAAGATCAATCCAGCGCCGCCATTGGCAACTGTGAAGATGACCAGATCACCGTTCCAGGTCGTGATCGGCCTCATTCCGATGTTCAGAAACTCACCAGTCGGCTGATTAAAATATTGAAGCCGCAGTTCGGGTCCAACTTCAGCTGGCGCAAGATCTAATCCGAGGTTTTCAGCGCGCGAATAAATGTCTTTGAGCGAAGCCGACTCAACCGCAAGCCCAAGGTCGGACGCCGAGACGGCGACAAGATCGACTTCGGTTTTGCTCGACGCCAGGATAAATGCTGGTCGAGCAAGGATTTCTTCAGCCAGGTCGCCGATGCCGCAACCTGCAGCGTCCAATGCGTTGCGAAGGGCGAATGAATTTGCAAACGCCCCCAATGTAATTGTCTTCCATACCGTAAAAACGTTGCCCGCTCTGACGACAGCCGACGGCGCAATAACCGGGGAGAATGTCGGGACGCTTGCGTTCTGCAGAACATCTCGTGCCGAGCACTGCGCCCAGGTGCTCCCTGCATACAGGACGAAGCCCGCTGCGCAGAGTGTGGCAACCACGCGTATTTTCCTAAGCATGCGCTTCCTCCACGAAATCGAGGAGCGAAAGTGAAGGAAGCTTAAAGCGGTGGTGGCGAGCCGGATGTGAAACGGCTCACATTGGGGAAAATGATTTCTGGCTGGCCTGCCGGTTGCCTTCCGGCCCAGCGAGCACGACAACGACTCCTCTACATGCCCGCTATTGGCCCAAAGCGGACATTCGTTTCAGCGGCGCGCGGCCGTATCAAATTGACGGCGCCATCATCAATCATGCCGCTTGTTTTGCAATAGGCTGCGCGCAACTGTCGGGCGGTTACCAACCGCCCCATATGGCCGCAGGCAAGGTCGCTTATGAGAGGTAGGAAAGTTTGGCTGCTTTTCTTGCGCAGTAAAAACGCATGATGCGCTCTGCGGTAGGGCGACGGAGAGCGATAAATTCCGCCTTCACCTGCGACAAATCGTTGTGAATAACCCCGTCACTCGACAGGCGCGAACGATAAATTGCATCCACCGTCGCTAAGCGGAAACCAATTGCTTTCAGAATGACGGCAACCGGGCTTGACCAGGACCCCATGAACAAACGTTCAATTTCGGTCGCAGAAAGTCCCGACAGCCGCGAAATTGAGACAATGATTTCTTCGAGCTTTCTTGCTTTCGCAAATTCATTCACAGTGGCTTCGTTAAGCGGTTTTGACTTAACGACGAGCTCGGCTGTCCTGTAATCCCTGGATGAGCTGGGAGGTTCGCTTTCGGTCGCCGGGGCACTATTGGGCAGAATCTCTTTGATGATTTCGCTAAGTTCCGGGATATCCGCCATCAGCCTTTGCCGAACAACGTCAGACGCCTTCGATATGAGGTCGCGAAGGTGATGCTCCGGAATATCAATCCTCCTGGCGACGCGTTCTGATAGCCAATCGTCATCGGTGCTTTTTTTGACGAGTATCCGAAAACCCAGATCAGAGATTGCTGCGCCTGGATTGCTGGCCAGAGTTCGTAGAACTTCAATGTTACCTTTTGTTACCAACTGATCACTGACGATTTCGCTAAGCATATTGCGAGTGGCAATCGCAAGCAGATGCTCCTGCCCATTAATTGTTATGCAATGGGTAAGAGTGTCATCATCCAGCGCATTGGATTGAGCGAGAACTGGCTCTGCCACCTCAATTGCCTCGTCAAGCGCTAGGGCCCGGATTGTATTGGCAGGTGCACCATCAACGGGTGCAAGTCGCTGGGCGAGTTCAGCGCGTGCGCTCACTTCGACAGCAGCAATGAGCACTTTCAAGATGCCATCATACAGATCGAGCTGATCCGCGGAATAATGCCCTGCATGCAAGAGGAAGAGGTCAGTTACCCGGCGCAAAATCGCGCCGGTCTCGACTGACCGGGTTGCGACTGCGTTTTCAAGATCGGAAATGAGATTCTGCGGCAGCACTGGCGTACTCGGATTTTATGAGTAGCGGGAACTGATCGCATTGGTTTTATAAAGGAAATGTAAATTCTACCGTAACGCGAAGGCCTAATGAGCCATTAACTCGCAGAAATTGTATAAACAAATCACCTCACGCCGATGCCGGACAGCCTGCCCGCAAATGTCGACGAGAAAGGTCAGCGCTGCTTGATTGTCCGTCCCGGTGTTGCGGGAGCTGTCGCCTGCCTTGATACCTTACCGGCCCGGCTTGCCACATTGATCGGAGTGCGCGGACGGCGCGCCGCACAGAACGCCTCGACCGCATCAGTGACGGCGGCGCTTATCAGCGTCTGACGCTCGGCCGATCCCATCTGCAGCTCCTCCTCGCGGTTGATGATCGAACCCGCTTCGAGCAAGACTGCAGGCATGTCGGTGTCCCGGAGCACGATCAGCTCGTCGTAGCGATAGACGCCCGCTTGCGCGTCGACCAGCATCCGCTGGCGATGCCCCATGTACCGTTCCGTGTAGTGGGGCGTGTACTGCAATTTGCGTTTTCCCAACTCATTGCCGAGCAATCGGGCGAACAGCAGACTTCCGGCACGGTCGCTGTTGTCGTTGGAGATGAAAATGGAATGGCCATGGAAGCGGTCGCTGAAGGTGTGCTGCTTGCCCTCGAACTCCCATTTTTCCAGAAACCTGTCGGGCACGGAATCGTGATGGATCGACAGGAAGAGATCAGCTCCGAGAGCATTGGCGCGCTTGACGCGCTTCGCCAATGCCATCCGCGAAGGACCTTCGGTGATCAGGAGTACGCTGCGTCGGAACCCGGCGGCAAGCAGCTGCTGCTCGATGCGCTTGGCAAGATTCAAATTGAAGGAAAACTCCATGAAACCGCGCGCGCTTGTGGCGCCCGGCGCCTGCGCCGTGTGTCCGACATCGATGACGGCGCGGAATGCCTCGTGCTTGCAAGCATCGGCGGGCCGGGTTTCGGCGCGCGCCTTATGCGCAGCGGCACAGGCGAGTGTAGCCGCAATGAGCACCCCGACGACGCGCAGCAGCATGATCCCGAATCCCCGATGGCCCCGACGACTCACGCTCATAATATGCCCGTTCGATGGCAGATGGGCCATTGCGCGCATCTCCGCTATTGGCTCTTAGCGGACGTGGCAACCGGGTAGTTCAATGTCTGCCTTCGGGGGAAAAGCGTCACAGTACGCAAGGCGATATGGTGGGCGCTATAGGGATTGAACCTATGACCTCTCCCGTGTGAAGGGAACGCTCTCCCGCTGAGCTAAGCGCCCGGCCATTGACGGACGCGCGATATAAGGAATGCCTCGGAGACGTGTCAAGCGAAGGCAAACCTCCGGCCTAGTTGCGCGTTTTTGGATCGTCACTCTGCGCCAGGCGCGAAGCGTGGGTCTGTAATGCGCGGATACGGTCCGCCAGGTTGCCGTTGTTGGACGCTTCGCCAAGATCCGCTTCGGCGCGGACCGTCGCTGCAACATCACCCGTCCGTTCACGCGAGGTTTCGGCGGCCAGTAGCGCATCAATCGGAGAGTTTGGCCCCTCCAGCGCGGAAGCGAGCCTCGCCACTTCGGCCGCCACGTCGTTGATGCGCTCGCGCAGGAGTGCATTTTCAACCCGCTCGGATGCCCACGTCTCCTCAGTCTCGCGCTTCATGGCGCCGAGATCTCTGGCGAAGCGGTCACGCTCGTCCCTGGCGTGGGCGAGCGCCGCCTGCAGCTGGGTGTTCTCGGCTCTGATATTTTGAGTCGCCGAATTCGAGCGACTCTCGATTTCGATAACGGCAGTGCGTAAATCGCCTTCGATCTTTCGCGCGCCCTCCAGTTCCTCACGCAAATGCTTGAGCTCAAATTCGCTTTGGTTGAGCAGCCGCGATTGCTCGCCAAGGCGGCTTTCAAGATCCTGCGCCCGCCGGCCGAGGATCTCCGCTTCCGTGGTTTGCGCAACCAGTTGCTGCTCAAGCTCGGCAACGCGGCGGCCGAGGTTTTCAACCCTGCCGCGCTCGGCGAACAATTCCTGCGTTGCTGCCTGCAATTCAACCCGCTCGGTGTCCCGGCGATCCTCGACGATTTTCAAATCATGGGCAGTGCCATCCAGCCGTTCTTTCAAAGCCTCAACCTGCGTCTTGAGCGCGATGATCTCGATTTTCTGGGAGTCGGCGAGCGTCGATCGCTCATCCAGTTCTCCCATCAGAGTGGCGAGTTCGGCTTGCTTGTCGGACAGCGCGCGCTGGGCATCGTGCATCGTGTTGGTCTTGACCCCGAACTCCTCTTCGGTCGCGCGCAACTGGTCGCGCAGATTTTTGTCGCGCGCCTCGAGGGCAAATATGGTGGCCGTTTTCTCGCCAAGCTCGATCTTCAGACGATTGATGGCATCGCCCTTCTTGCCGAGTTCGGCCAACTGACTCGTGCTTCTGGTCTTGAGCTGATCGACGCTCATTTCCAATCGTCGCGTCGACATGGCAAATTCGGCGCGTAGCTGGTCCTTATCTGCCTGGATCTCAGCCATCGACAATGGCGCAGCGGCTTCGAGCCGACGCATGGTCAGTCTTACAGCGCGGCCATGTACAAGTGGAACAACGACGAGTCCGATCAGAGCGGCAACAAGAAATCCGATCCCGAAATACATGATCGGTTCAATCATGGAACATACGCCTCCAGCTCACGCGCGCTCATTGAAAAGCCCTCAGCATTGGCATCGGCCGGTCCGGCCGACGGCAACACTAGCCCAAAGCCGCGCCCGCGTCGCGAGAACAAAGGGTTCCGGCTTTCCAATTCGAGGATACTGTAAATACAGGTTGGTCAGAACGGATTCCAGGTCGCCTGCGGGGTGAACTTGAGGTAGCCGATATTGGCTCCCAGCCGCAAACCGACGCCCGAACGGATCGGCACCACGATGATGTTGCCTGAAGCCAGCGCCGTCATGCCGAAACCGCCGATGAAATAGGCCGAGCCGTCGATGCCGGCAAACCGCTGATAGATGGCCTGGGTCGCCGGCAAATTGTAGACGAGCATCATCGTACGGGCGCCTTCACCGCCGGTATCGAAACCGACAGAGGGGCCCTCCCAGAACACACGGCGGTCGCCCGCGTTCTTTGTGTAAAGCTTGCCGTCGCCATAACGCAGGCCAACGAAGAAAGCCCCGCTGCCTTCCTGTCCCAGCACATACCCATTGGGTTGACCCCAGCGGCTAACCGCTGTTTCGACGATTTGGGCCAATCCGCGTGACACCGTGCCAAAGAAATGATGCCCCTCCCGGACCAATTCGCCGGGTGTAAATGTATTGCCCCGTTGTGGCGGCGGGGACTGGGGAGGGTTCTGGGCTGATGCGAACTCCGAGGCAGACAGGGCAAGGGAGAGGGTCAGGACGGCAAGGCGCAAAATGGCGCGCATCTTCTGCTCCATGGGATATTGAAGGTCCGGGCCACGTTTAACCCGATGCTCACGCCAACCACGTTAAAAGTGGCGACGAAAGTATTGTCCCCGAATCATCTAGCGTCCTTGAGAACTATGACTGCAGCACGGCACCAACGGAAGTCGTCTCTCTTATTTAGGGCGTTACTGGGCATCGCCTTGGGCGCCGGCATTTTCCCCGGTATTTTCCCACCCCTCGGGGTGCCCGCCGCCACCGATAGCCAATTGGCGATCAACACGGACACCGGCCTGGCCATTAGCGGTTTTGACCCCGTTGCCTATTTCACAGAGGGCAAGGCGTTATTTGGCCTGCCGGAATTTGAATTGAAACTGGATGGTGCCGTGTGGCGATTCAGTAATGAAGGCAATCGTGGCGCTTTTGAAAAGCACCCGGAGGTCTACGCGCCGCGTTTTGCCGGGTACGATCCCGTCGCCATTGGCACCGGCCGATCGGTGCCTGGCCATCCCCTCATCTGGACGGTGGTCGGGCAGCGACTCTATTTCTTCTATAGCGAGGAAACGCGCGCGGCGTTCGCTGGAGATCCGGGCCGCATCATCGACGCCGCCGAGCGTAAGTGGCCCAACGTCGCACGCGATTTGGGGCAGTGAGTTCGCATGCCGGCTCAAACGCCGGTAGTCGCCGCCTTGTTCGGGTCTCCCCACGCAATGAAGGCCGGTAGGCGAAACTTGTCTGCGGCGCGGCCATACGACAAAGACCGGCCTTGCCGGTCCGTGACCACGCCGCCAGCCGCAACGACCAATGCATGCCCCGCCGCCACATCCCATTCACAGGTTGTCGCGAGACGCGGATAGACATCCGCGCCACCTTCCGCGACCTGACAAAACTTGATTGCCGCGCCGCTGGCGTGCCTTGTGGGCGCTCCAAGTGAAACCAGGAAGGCATCGGTGTCGGCGTCGAAATGTGAACGGCTTATGGCGGCCACCGCTCCTTCGCGCGGCCAGCGGCGGGTGCAGATCGTCTGCGGCTGATCAGCGCCATTTTCTGATAGCCGCAGCCGCTCAGCCTTCATGCCCACGATACCGCGCCAAACCTTGCCTCGTTTCGGCGCCGCGATGATACCGGCGATTGGTACACCGCGCGTGATGATCGCGAGGTTGACGGTAAATTCATCGCGCCCGGCAAGAAACTCGCGCGTGCCATCGAGCGGGTCGACAATCAGGAAACTTCCGTCGAGAGGGCTTTGAGTCCCGTCAGCGGATTCTTCCGAAATAACGGGAACGGCGGGCAAGAGCCGCGCAGCGCCCTCCAGGATCACCGCTTCGGATGCTTCATCGGCAGCAGTGACGGGCGACCGGTCGCCTTTTATCCGCTGCACCACCGTTGAAGGCGAAACCGCGGCGATTTCTGCGCAGGCGTGCGCGACGATCACCGTCAAGTCATCCAGGAGCTTCGCCGCCTGGGCCGGCAGAATTTCGGAACCCGACGTCAAATTCCAAGTCCTGTTGCGCGTCACGGTCCTTGGCGGTGGTTTAGCTGCGGTGTATCACCTCGCCAGGTCGGCGCGACGGTCGATTCGCCCGATTGGGGCAGCCTGCATGCCCAGCGGAGACTAGTCTATGTCGGAATCGTCCATCGAAGCGCTCGATCTCGCCGCCTTGCTGTGCTCGCGAGTTTGCCACGATCTCATCAGTCCGGTCGGGGCCATCGTGAACGGACTTGAGGTGCTGGAGGAAGAGAAAGACGAGGCAACCAAGGAATTTGCACTCGATCTTATCAAAAAGAGCGCGCGCACGGCTTCGGCCAAACTGCAATTCTGCCGCATAGCCTTCGGCGCCGCAGGCTCCGCCGGAGCCCAGATCGACCTCGGCGATGCGGAAACCATTGCACGGGGCTTCTTCGAGGACGACAAGACGAAACTCGCCTGGAATCTGCCGCGAGCCCTGTCACCCAAGAACCGGGTCAAATTGCTGCTCAACATGCTGGTTATCGCCGGCCAGGCAATTCCTCGTGGCGGCAGGATCAGTGTCGATCCCGTTGGATCGGGCGAAAGCATGGGATTCAAGGTCACCGCGGCCGGCACCAATGCCAAGGTTCCGCCAGCGGTGCCGGCATTGCTGACAGGCGAGGGAAGCGGCGAAGGCCTCGATGCCCATCGCATTCAACCGTTCTATGCGGGTCTTCTGGCCAGGGCCTCCGGTGTGAAAGCCACCATCGCGATGGACGGCGAAGCCGTCGTCCTGACTGCTCAATGAGCGCAATGCGGAAAGGCGTTCCGCCTGTTAATGAGCGGTTAACGGCCGAGATCTTATCGCTGCCGCGCAACTAAAATTAAACGCTTCATCGACACACTGGCCACGCTTCCGACGGAAAGCGGTGGACGGGCCAATGCCCGTCGGCGAAGGCGTTTTTTATGGACGACCTGCTGCGGGAATTTGTCACCGAGACGAACGAAAGTCTCGACGTGGTCGACGTCGAGCTCGTGCGTTTCGAACAGGATCCGAACAACGCCAAGATTCTCGATAATATTTTCCGCCTCGTCCACACGATCAAAGGCACTTGCGGCTTTCTCGGCCTGCCACGTCTGGAGGCGCTTGCTCACGCGGCCGAGACGCTGATGGGCAAGTTTCGCGACGGTGCTCCGGCGTCGAGCGAAGCGGTGACGCTTATTCTGGCCACCATCGACCGTATCAAGACAATTCTGGAATCTCTCGAGCGCGCACAACGCGAGCCGGAAGGCGCCGACACCGACTTGATCTCGAGCCTTGAGCGAATGGTCGAGCGGGTTGGGGCGGCCCGAACGCATGGAGAGGCCCCGCAAACCGTCGGAATACTGGTTTCGCAGGTGCTGGAACGCCCTTTGCGGTCAGACGAGGACTCGCTCGATGATCTCGAGCGCGCATTTCGTGAAACAGTACCTGATGAGCCGCCGATAAATTCCAGGCATGCACCAGCTGTCGAGGCGCCAGCGAAAGACGACGAGGCCGCCAAGGGCGCCAACCAATCGATCCGTGTGACAGTCGACACCCTCGAACATTTGATGACGATGGTGTCCGAGTTAGTGCTCACCCGCAATCAACTGCTCGAAATCGTCCGCCGCCATGAGGAGTCCGAGTTCAAGACGCCATTGCAACGGCTGTCCAGCGTGACTGCCGAACTGCAGGAAGGCGTGATGAAGACCCGCATGCAGCCGATTGGCAACGCGTGGCAGAAGCTTCCGCGCATCGTGCGCGATCTTGCCAATGAGCTTGGCAAGAAAATCGAGCTTGAAACGCAAGGCGCCGAGACCGAGCTCGATCGTCAGGTGCTTGATCTCATCAAAGATCCGCTTACGCACATGGTGCGTAACTCTGCAGATCACGGACTTGAGACTCCCGAGCAGCGGCGTGCGGCGGGAAAACCGGAGCAGGGACAAATCCGGCTTTCGGCCTATCACGAAGGCGGCTACATCATTATTCAAGTCGCCGACGATGGACGCGGACTCGATAGTGCCCGCATCAAGGCCAAGGCGGTCGCGCAAGGCCTGGTCTCCGAGGCCGAAGCTGAAAAGCTGACGGAAGCGCAGATTCACAAATTCATTTTTGCGCCCGGATTCTCCACGGCCGCGAAAATCACCAACGTTTCAGGCCGCGGTGTCGGCATGGACGTCGTACGTACCAACATCGATCAGATTGGCGGCACCATTGACGTGAAATCGGTAGCCGGCGCCGGATTGAGTTTCACAATCAAGATTCCCCTCACACTTGCAATTGTCGCGGCACTCATTGTTGAGGCTGCCGGCCACCGTTTCGCGATCCCGCAGCTATCGGTCATAGAGCTGGTACGCGCGCGTCGCGGCAGCGAACACCGAATTGAACGCATAAAGGACACCAGCGTGTTGCGGCTGCGCGACAAGCTCTTGCCACTCGTTGGCCTGAGCCACCTGCTCGGTCTCGACAAAGACGCTGGTGACATCAGTGGTGGCTTTATCGTCGTTACTCAGGTCGGTAGCCAGACTTTCGGTATGGTTGTCGACGGCGTGTTTCACACAGAGGAAATTGTCGTAAAGCCGATGTCGAGCAAGCTGCGTCACATCGCAATGTTCTCCGGCAACACGATCCTTGGCGACGGTTCGGTGATTATGATCATCGATCCGAACGGAGTTGCGCAGGCATTCGGTAGCACCGACGCATCGCAACTGGGCGCAACGGAGACGGCTGATAACGGGACTGCCTCTGCCGACGAAACGAGCACGTCGTTGCTGGTGTTCCGCGCCGGATCGACGCAGCCCAAGGCGGTCCCACTGTCACTTATCACCCGGCTTGAGGAGATCGACGCGCAGAAAATCGAACTGTCAAATGGCCGCCACATGGTTCAGTACCGCGGCCATTTGATGCCCCTCATCACCATGAGCGAGAACGTATGCGTGAAGGGCGAGGGGGCGCAGCCATTGCTGGTCTTCTCGGATGGCAGCCGTTCCATGGCGCTTGTCGTCGACGAGATTGTCGACATTGTCGATGATAACCTGCACATCCAGGTCGGTAGTGACAACGCCGGTGTGCTCGGCTCGGCCATCGTACGAGGTCATGCGACCGAAATCATCGACGTTGGGCACTTCCTCCCGTTGGCATTCGAAGATTGGTTTCGGCGCAAGGAACAACCGCTGCAGCATCGCGCCCACACGGTGCTGTTAGTCGACGACTCGCCCTTCTTCCTCAATATGCTCACCCCGGTATTGCAGGCTGCAGGCTACATGGTCACCACAGCGGGTTCAGCACACGACGCGCTGGCCTTGCTTCGCGACGGTCGTCCTTTTGATGTCGTCATCACCGACATCGAGATGCCGGACATGAACGGCTTCCAGCTCGCCGAAGCCGTGCGAGCCGATCCCCGAACCGCGGAACTACCGGTCATCGCGCTGTCGTCTGTCGTTTCTGCCGAGGCGATCGAGCGTGGCCGCCGCGTCGGTTTCCACGACTATGTCGCCAAGTTCGACCGGCAGGGACTGATCGCGGCACTTAAGGAGCAGACCGAAGTCGGTCGGGCGGCATAACGGATGGACCATGCGTGAAACCGCTGACCAAAACCTGCGCGAATATGTGACTGCCATGATCGGCGGTCAGCTATTCGGTTTGCCGAT
>DASSIJ010000243.1:0-12225 GCA_035692045.1 Pseudolabrys sp.
TTGCCGAGCCAATCGCCGAACAGCCGCGCGAGGATGTCAGTCGAGCCGCCCGGCGGATAGCCGACGATGATATGTGGCTGACGGGTCGGATAGTCGGCCGCCCCGGCATTGCCGACCGGGACAAGCGCGAGTGCGACCGCCGCCAGGGTCATTCGCGAAACAAGCGTAAAAAACCGCTGCATAACTGTCATCCTCCCCCATCGCCTTCTTTTGGCCAACCCTTCTCAATCGGGCGGCATTGTTCGCTGGAGGCCGACGTTACGCGGCGCGGATGGTCTCATGCAAGAGAGGACGCCGCGCGGCAGAGCTCGTTTTAAAGGCCAAGAAGCGCTGGTCGGCCAGACCTGAACGATCTCTTAACGAAGGCCGCCTTAGGCTGGCCAGGCAGGTCTGAGACCATTGGGAGCAATCGGTTCGAGACCTCTTGTCTCGCGTGTTTCGGAGTGAGCGCTATGGCCGCGCGTCTATCGTCCCGCCGCCGATGGTTTCTGCGTGATGTTCCACGAACCTACGTCCTGTTGGTCTGGCTGGCCTTCGGCCTTGCCGCCTTCCTTTACGCCAATGACTGGCATCCGAGCGGCTGGTCGGCGCTCCGGCAGGAAGCGACGGTCAAGCCGCAACGTCGTGATGCCGAATATTACACCGGCTCCATCATCATCGTGCCGATGGGCGGCGAAAAATGCTGGCAGCGGATAATCGACAATCGCACAGGAAAAATGTGGGACAAGGGTTACGTCAATTGCTACGAGGCCGTGACCCAGAATGAAAAAGACCAGCGCGTCGGCATGAGCTCGCTGAGGATGAATGCGATCGGCAAGGCATTCAATCACGGCGGCGATAATTGACGTCAGGATGAATGTCCTGACGACGCCAGTCGCCTGACGCCTGCGTGTCGCCATCCTGACGTGTCGCCTGTGATCCTCTGTTCGGAGGATTACGCTCCAACCTCATCCGCAGTAAATGAAACGGCCGCGTCGAGGCGTCGGCATGGGCAAAAGATGGTCGTCAGGATCATAGAAACAATTTTGATTGTCGCCATCGCGCTTGGCATAGCTGGTGCGATCTACCCATCACAGCATAAATTGAGTCTTTCACTGAGCGTTCTTTGGTTTCTGTGCGGAGCGGCAGTGTGCTATCTGTGGCTGTGAATTCCTTCCACGCAATGCCGGCGCTGCAATGCCGGCGTGGTCATCTCATTCATCTCACGCCGGTGTCCTGAGCGTCCGGACACGTGACGCGCTTTCAAGCACAGTACACATCTTAAAGCTCGTTTTCGCTGTCGGTGATTAACCGGCACAAGGTGCCGAACCGGCGACGAAACCACCGCCGGTCAGCCCAAGCGCGGTCGCCGCAGCTGTAATCTTCAAAAAATTACGGCGCCCTAGATTGCCGCAGTACGGCGCAGGTTCACATATGTTGCACATGATTCACGCTCTGACCGTCGTCGCGTCGAATTGGAGCGTGGCAACACGCGGGGGCTCGATAGATTAAGCCAAGCACACGGTAGTATAATATATGGGGCGCAGCAGAGCTGAGGAGAGCGAGCCATGGCCGATCGCGTGCAGAAAACGAACCCCAAGGGGCGCGCACTTCCGAAAGTGGCCGTTGCTTGCCAGGGCGGTGGAATGCACGCCGGGTTCGAGATCGGCGTCCTCACTGAAATCCTTGAGGACATCAAGGAGCGAAAGCGGTTCGAACTCGTAGGCCTGAGCGGGACGTCGGCCGGCGCTCTGTGCGCCCTGATGGTTTGGTACAGCCTTGTTCCGAAGGTGGGTGGAAGCCGTGGCTCGGTGCCTGAAGCAATCGACACGCTCAATCGCTTCTGGGACGACTACGTTGCCAAGACAGGCACCGAGACTTTGATGAACTTGTTTACATACGGCGCACTCAGGGCGGAGGAGACAGAGATACCGGTGCTTGGAGTCAATGCGCCAATTCCTTTTGGTCTCAACCCGTACGGCATGATCATCAAGGCGGTCGCTGCCTGCCTGCCGCGCCTTGGCGCACGCAAGCAATATTTTGATTTGGAATACATGCTTGCCAGGGCCTGCCCGGACTTCGGAAAGATCGACTGGCAAGAGGTCAAGACGCGCCTGCTGATCGGCGCCTCGGAGGTCATCAAAGGCGCCGAGGCCGTGTTCGACTCCGACTGCAATATGGCGGCGTACGGCAAAAAATATGCCGAAGCCAAAGTGACCCATCGCTGGCGCCAGCGATTGCCGCTGACGTTGTCGGGGGTCGCCGCCTCAGGAACGCTGCCCGCTTTTCGCGAGGCCGAGCGCATCGATGGCGGCTACTACTGGGACGGTCTTTACTCGCAGAATCCACCAGTGCGCGAGTTCCTCGCGGGAACGCACGAGGTGCCTGATGAACTGTGGATCATTCGCATCAATCCGCAGGAATGGCCGGAGCTTCCCAAAACCAATGCGGAAATCCAGGACCGTCAGAACGAACTGATGGGCAACCTGTCGCTGAACAAAGAGCTGGATTTCATTTTAACGGTCAACGCATGGACCAAAGATTACGAGGGCGAAAATTTTGCAAAGGACCACAAGCATGTGACGGTGCGCACGATCAAAATGAAGGAAAAGACCGCCGACGAACTGCGATATTCGTCGAAGTTTGACCGCAGTCGCGACTTTATGGACCAGCTGCGGATTGAGGGCCGCGCGGTCGCTCGAGACTGGCTCGACGGCTGGCCGGAGAAAGTCGGCTGCTATCCGGACGACGCCGGCTATCGCGAGCACCGATGAGATCGTCGGACGAGAGACCGGGAGCAGCCGATCCTGATCGGTGAGCGGACTATCTGCTGGTGACCCAAAGTGGGCATTGCCCTGCAGCCCCTTTCGGTGTGCTAGCTTAAATCGGCATGATGTCCTGTCCTGAGCCCGGGGGAAGGCTATGAGACGACATGAATTCATCGCGTTGCCGGACGATGCAGCGGTAGAATGGCCACTCGCGGTGCGGGCGCAGCCCACCACCCGGCTTCGGCTTGGCTCGCTCGCGCGTGTGAAACGGGATTAGGGCGCTACCATGGACGTTGGCGGCTGGCTGCGAAACCTGGGACTCGGAAAGTATGAGCCAGCATTCGTCGAGAACGCTATCGACTTTGATGTGCTGCCGGAGCTGACCGAAGGCGATCTTGAAAAACTCGGGATGACGCTGGGCGACAGGAAACGCTTCATCAAGGCGGTCAAGGCGATGGCTGGGGACTCTCCCGGCGCACCCGCCAGGAGCGAAGTAGACGGGCCATCGGGCAACTACTCCCCCGTGGCTGCTGCCGAGCGCCGCCACTTGACCGTCATGATCTGCGATCTGGTGGGCTCGACTGCTCTGTCGGCCCGACTCGATCCAGAGGACATGGGCGCCCTGATCGATGCCTTTCAGGCCGCCTGCGCCCGTATCACGCTCGCCTTTGACGGCTTCCTTGCCGATTTCCGCGGCGACGGGATATTGGCCTATTTCGGCTATCCCCGTGCGCACGAGGACGATGCCGAGCGAACCGTGCGCGCGGCGCTCGATATCGCTGCCGCTGTTTCCCGGCTGAAGACACCTGCGGAGGAGCCGCTCTCGGTCCGCATTGGCATCGCCACCGGCCTGGTGGTCGTCGGCGACCTCGGTGGCGGCGGTGGGTTGCGGGAGCACACCGTGATTGGTGACACGCCGAGCCTTGCGGCACGCCTTCAGGCCTTGGCCGAGCCTGGGACGGTCGTCGTCGCCGCTTCGACACGCCGCCTGCTCGGCGATCTGTTCCGCCTGCGCGATCTTGGCCTGCACAAAGTCAAGGGTATTGCAGAGCCGATCGCGGCGTGGGCGGTTGACGGGGTGTCGCCGTCCCAGAGCCGCTTCGAGGCGGTCCATGCGGCGGGTCTGGCGGATCTCATCGGCCGCGAAGACGAACTCGATTTCCTTCTGAAGCGCCAACGGCGCGCCTGGAAAGGTGAAGGTCAGATCGTGCTCATCTCAGGCGAGCCGGGCATCGGCAAGTCCCGTCTTGTGACCGCTCTCGAGGAGCGCATCGCCGACGAGCCGCATACGCTCTTGCACTACCAATGTTCGCCTCACCACACCAACAGCGCGCTCTATCCGTTCATTGCCCAATTGGAGCGAGCGGTGGGATTCAAGGCAGACGATGCGTCCGAGAAGCGCCTCGACAAGCTGGAAGCCCTGCTCGCTGTTGCCGCACCACGCGTTCAGGACACCGCACCGCTTTTTGCTGCGCTGCTGTCGATCCCGTCTGGCGACCGGTATGCGAAGGCAGCGCCCAACCCCGCCCAGCAACGCCGCCGCACCTTCGCCGCACTGCTCGACCAATTCGAAAGTCTGGCGCGTCAGAAACCGATCCTGCTCTTGTTCGAGGATGCGCACTGGGCTGATGCAACCTCCCTGGAACTCCTCGATCTGACGATCGAGCGGGTACGCCAATTGCCGGTTCTTGCCCTGTTCACCTTGCGGCCGGAATTCGAACCGCCCTGGGTTGGTCTCCCCAATGTCGGCACGTTGACGCTCGGTCGCCTCGATCGCGGTAACGTTGAAAGCATCGTCACGCAGGTGGCCGGCGGCCGTGCCCTGCCGGCCGAAGTGATGAACCAGATTGTCGCCAAGACCGACGGCAACCCGTTGTTCGTCGAGGAGCTCACAAAGACGGTGCTTGAAGGGGACATCCTGGTCGAGGACGCCAACGGCTATCGACTCGACGGGCCTCTGCCTCCCCTCGCCATTCCAACGACCCTTCAGGATTCCTTGATGGCGCGGCTCGACCGCCTGGCGCCTGTCAAGGAGATCGGCCAAATAGGAGCAGCCATCGGGCGCGAGTTCTCCTATTCCTTGATGCGCGAAGTGGCAGGCCGCGACGAACCGTCGCTGAAAAATGCTCTCGCCAAACTCGAGCAGGCTGAACTCGTGTTCCGCCAAGGCGAGCCGCCGGAGGCTATCTATAGCTTCAAGCACGCGCTGGTGCGGGATGCGGCATATGAAAGCCTGCTCAAGAGCCGCCGGCTGCAATTGCATGGCCAGATTGCACGCGCAATGGAAGAAAAGTTTCCCAGCATCGTGGTGAGCCAGCCGGAAATCGTGGCTCACCACTTCACTGAAGCCGATATGGTTGAACCCGCGATCAACTACTGGCTCAAGGCCGGCAATCTCGCACTCAGCCGTTCAGCGAATGCCGCTGTCGGCCATCTGGAACAAGGGTTGAAACTGATTCCCGGTATCGACAACCCGATGCTGCGCAACAAATCCGAGTTGCTGCTTCAAACGTCGCTCGGCAATTCCCTCCGGGCGACCAAGGGCTGGAGCACTGACAGTGTGAAGCTTGCGTATACGCGAGCACTGCAGTTGTGCAGAGAAAGTGGACTTGATGAACACACCTTTCCCGCAGTGTTTGGTCTGTGGACCTGGAATTTTCTGCGTGCAGCGTTTCGTGAAGCCCACGCCCTTGCCGAACATCTGCTGAATACAGCCGAGAATTTAGACGACTCGGTTTGCAAGGTTCTTGCCCACGAAGCTCTAGGGTTTACGTTTTTCGCACAAGGGAAATTTGCCGCTGCCCACACGGAGCTGGAACGCAGCATTAGCCTGTGTGAGGACAGCAAGGCTGCGGCGTATCTTGACCTGTCGGCGCAAGACCCGCGAGTCCATGTAAGATCATACGACGCCATGACACTTTGGTTCCTCGGCTTTCCAGATCAGGCGTTGCGGATTTGTGCGGAGGCTCGCCGTTATGCTGACGCATCTCAACATCCGTTCAGCGAGGCAATGGCACGAACGATAAGCCTTCGCGTGCATCAGCTTCGCGGCGAGACTGCCGCCGTTGCAGGCCAGGCTAACGCGGCCATCGCATTCTGCGAAGAGCATGAGTTTGTGCACTATGTCGCCATGGCCCTGATTTTGCGCGGATGGGCCAGGGCCCAGCAGGGCGAGTTTGAGAAAGGTATCGCCGAGATTCAGGAAGGTTTGGAAAAAGAACGGGCGACCGGCGCCTTGTTATTTGACTCCTACTCGCTTGGATTGCTGGCGGATGCATGCATAAAAAACAAGTCTTACGGACAAGCGCTCGAATTCCTGGGCCAGGTGCAAGCGAGACTCGATAACGAGAACACCGAACGGTTTTACGCCGCTGAGATTTATCGCTTGCTCGGCGAAACATATCTGCGATCGAGCCATGATCTGGATCAGGCCGAGCATTATTTCTCTAAAGGTCTCACGGTCGCACGCGAACAGAAGGCCAAATCCCTCGAACTGAGACTTTGCCTGAGCATGTGTGACTTGTACGATCTGAGAAAAAGCGCCGACAAAGGTCGCTCACAGCTCGGCGATGTCTACAGTTCTTTTGGCGAGGGTTTTGACACTGCGGATCTCGTCAGAGCCAAGGCGAGGTTGGAGCGTGCTTGATCGGATTTTCTAGTCGCGCTCGACCATGTTTCTTAACGGCCTGGCCTCGGTTTAAACGAGGTGCAGTCCCCGGCCTTCCCGCTCTTGAATCGCCAAATTTACGAACTCGTTGTTGATTGTCTCCAGAATGTAATCTCCGGCGTCTGCCATCAAAAAATGTGAACCTTTGCGCACATGATTTGTGAACCCGCCGCGGGTGAGCTCGCCCCAGCCGGCAGAGTCTTCTTCCGATACCCACGGGTCTGAATTGCCGACAAAACTGCTGATCGGGAAGAAAAAAGGCTCGATAGGCTGATACTCAAAATTGTAGGCCATTCCAAACTCGGCGCGGATCGTCGGCAACAACACTTTCCTTAACGTTGGCATATCCAACATCTTGTTGGCAGCCGGAATATCGAATTGACGTATCATATCCGCAAAGACTTCGTCCGCTTGGGCGTAAAGCGGGAGTCCAATGTCAAACTCCCGGTGCAGCATCATGTCGTAGGCCAAGTTGTCCTCAAATTCCCCCTTGCGCTTCAACAGATGCGGCGGTCTTACGCCGCAGGCAAACGCGTACTTGATGAATTGCGCACTCGTTCCGGTCAACGCGCGAAGTGTCGCAAACATGGTGAGTCCGCCCAGGCAGTGGCCAAAAAAGGCAGATGGTCTGTCCAGCCAGTCAACCATTTCCGGCAGCAGACGCTCGACAAAAGTATCCAGGTCACCGATGGCGGTTTCATTGATACGGGTTCCGCGCCCCGGCGGCTCGATCGCCACCACCTCAACAGAGTTATCGAATAATCGCCCCCAGGACCGGAACGATCCAAGGCCGCCGCCCGCATAGGGAAAACAGAACAAACGGACTTTGGCATCCGGATTGGGTCGAGGTGCGATCAACCACTTTCCAGTGGTGCGCGACGCAACCTCACCGGGGGGTACAAAGACCGGCGTATGGAAATCTTCCGTCCCAACCCCATTGCCCCTCTTGCTGGCGGGCGCCTTTTCATTAACGCCAACATCCGGATAAGCCCGTGGGCCATTTCCGACAGGATTGAGTGCTGTCTCATCGGGCGCGTGACCATTGGTGACTTGGTCCAGTCCCGCTCCTTCCGATGCCAGCGAGCGCAGAAGCCCGGGCGCTGCAGGCGCCACGCTCGAATTGACGTGCGCGAGAGCTATCGGCGGGGCTGCAGCCAATGCAGTGATAGCCGCCGTCGATGTCATCGCCGGCCGAGGTTGGCCGGGCTCGGCCTTTGCAATTCCTGAAAACAGATCGAGCAGGTGATCAACCAGCTCATTGATAGTGGGCCCGCTGATCAGCTCCGAGATCGCAACCAATACACCAAATTCATCCTCCAGATTATTCGCAAGCGTCACCGACCTCAGCGAATCCAAGCCAACTTCATTCAGCGGTTGATCCGGATCGATCGGATCTACGAAGCCAAGCTCCGCCATCATGCGCTGTTGCAATCTCTCCAAAAGCTGTTGACGTGTTTGGTCATTCACCGCCTTAGGAGGTGCAGCCGGGGCAATCTTCCCCTCCGCAAATTTCGGCGACCCGAAATCCCCATTTTTACTCAGAAGTTCCGCCAGGAACGCGGGCTTGCCGACTTTGCTGGCGTAAGTCGGCCAATCAGCAACTGCTACCGCTATCTGCTCGACATCGTGGTGCATCAACTTGTCGAACACCTGCATTGCGAGCTCGGGAGAAACAGATTTTACGCCCAGCGACGACCACATGGCCTCGCCACGAGCGCCCGAAACGGTAGCCAACCCGCCCCCTGACCAGGCACACCAATTGATCGCCGTGGCCGGCAAACCCACGGCGCGGCGGTGAGTTGCCAAAGAATCAAGAAAGCTGTTGCTGGCGGTGTAGTTCCCCTGGCCAGCGGAACCCAGCAAGCTCAGCAAAGATGATTTCAAAATAAAGAAGTCCAGCTCCAGCGATTTGGTGTGTTCGTGCAGGAGCCAGCTTCCATAAACTTTGGGCTCGAACAGGCGGGCGAATCTGTCCCAATCAAGTTGGGCCAATATTCCATCGTCCAGGACGCCAGCCGACTGCACCACACCTTTTAAAGGCGGGAAATCACTGCTGATTGTCTGCATGAGGCGCCTAACGTCCTCACCGCGGCTGATGTCGGCCGCTACGACACGGATTGTTGCGCCGTTCAATTCTGCTGCGCTGAGCAGTTCTTGTGCCGCTTCGGAACTCGCGTTTCGACCTGTCAGGACAAGGTGTTTCGCACCTTGACTGACCAGCCACTTGGCGACACTGCGCCCCAACATTCCCAGACCACCGGTCACAAGATAGGTGGCGTCCCCCCGAACCCGCGGCAGCTGCGCCCGAAATTCTGCAAGGGATTGCCTGACGAACCTCGGGAGTTTGCGCTGGCCGTCGGCGGAGATGGCAATCTGGGTCTCGCCATCTGGATGGAGCAATGCCGCCGCCAATGAATCGATGTTCGGCGTCCGGTCACCATTCAGTTGCAGATCAATCAATCCTCCCCAAATGCCGGGATACTCGATTGCAGCAGTTCGTCCCAAGCCCCACAGAGGCGCCTGGACCGGGTCAACATGCTGGTCCGAACCTTCTGTCTTTTGAGTGTTTGCAGTGACAAACCAGAGCCGCCTGCCGGTCGGATTCGTCGACCGGGTTTCGGCAAGCGCATGCAAGATCGCCAGTGCCCCGCGGCACATCATCTCACTGCCGCTCTTCAATCTTGCCAGGGTTAGACCTTCAATAGCCGGGGCATCCAGGCCCCACAGATAAATTACGCCATCGCACGGTAGCGTCTCGCTGGCAGCGAATTGCTCCAGCAGCCGGCGAAAATCGTGCGGTTGCCGTTCGCTCACCGTCCACGTTCGGGAACCCCGTTGAGCGAATGCATCATCCCTGTAGACCAGGTGGCAATGATGGCCCGCCGCTTCCAACTTGCTGGCCAACGCCACGCCGGCACCTTTTGCATCGGCGAAGATCACCCAGCTTGCCGGGGCACGATCCACTGCAGGATTGGCAGCCACTCCGATGCTCTTCCGCCAGGCTGCCCGGTAAAACAAGTCATCCGTGCCGGCCCGGGGTGGCGCCACTTTATCGAGCGGCAACAGACGCACGGCCAACCCTTCCAGTTCCGCCACCGGCCGCTCCGCCGTATCGTAAATCCGGATGTCAACCACCTGCGTATCGTCTTTCTCGACACTCCGCAGCGTGGTGTGCACCCATGCTTCGTCGATCTCGTCCTGATAGCAGCGAAATCCCGCCAGCGAGACGGGCAGGTAGGACTTGCGACCGTCGCTTGCGGCTTTCTCCGCCCCATCGAGTACAAAGGGATAGGCATGCAGGCACGCATCCAGAAACGCGGGGTGCATCGCGTATTGCGCATTTGCCAGACCGTCCGGAAGCCCCACTTTGGTCAGCGCTTCGTGTTGACCGACGTACAATTCCCGGACGCCACGGAAGCTGGGGCCATACTCAAGCCCTAACCCGCCGAGCCTGTCGTAGAAATCGGCAACAGGCAGTGTTTGCTCACAACGGGCCCGGACCTGCTTCGTCGAAAAAGCCGGCCGGGACGGCACGTCTGACTTGCGCAGCGTGCCCGTCATATGAGTATGCCAGACGTCCTTGTCTTCAGCGGCCGCACTGACCAGTCTGAAACTTGCCCGGTCGGATTTCAGCGGAGTCACCAAGACCCGCACAATCCGATCTTCCCCATTGGTAAATGACATCGCCTGGTGATGCATCGCATCATCAAAACTCACTCGCAACGTTCCGAACTGCATCCGGCCGACGGCCGTGGCGGCCTCCAGTTCCGCAGTCGTTGGCAGAACGATGGCTCCCGCAACTCTATGATCGGAGAGGTACCCGGCGTGATGCACGCCGTAGCGCACTTCATAACAGACCTCTTTGGCAGTTGAATTGATGCGCGCACCAACCAGCGGATGGAGTCGTTCGACAGCATTCCGGACTCGTTGTTCAGTATGGATCGTGTTGTCTTCTATCCAGTGGCGCTGGCGCTGGAAGGGATAAGTGGGCAACGGTATTCGTCGCCATGAAGAGTCGGCATGGACTGCAGTCCAATTTACGTTGTGGCCGGCGAGATACAGCGCGACCAGCATTTCGGTGATGGAATCAGCGTCCGGCTTTTGACGGTTTAGCGTCGCAACCCAGGCAGCGGACTTTCCGTTCGCTCCAAGGCAAACTTGCGCGAGCGGCAGCAGCACCGGGTGTGGCCCGACCTCGAGAAAGGTCCGGCACTCCAGCCGAGCAAGCGCAAGCATCCCGTCTCCAAACCGCACAGCTTCCCGAGCGTGCCGGCGCCAATAGAATTTGTCGGGCGCGGTCGACATCGGCCCGCCGGTCAGGTTCGATATCAGGGGTAGTTTGGGCGCGTTATACTTGATCTGGCCCGCAATGTTTTCCAGATCATCAAGAATGGGGTCGGTGCGCGGCGAATGGAAGGCGGTGGAAACTTGCAATTCCCGATATCTGATGCCTCGCCTGTCCAGCTCCTCCAATAACATTCCCACGGCATCCTGGTCGCCGGACACGACGGTATTCAGCGGACCGTTCATCGCGGCCACAGCAATCCCGGGAGCGATCGTGTTGATGAGTGTTCGCACCGCGGACTCTTCGGCGAATATCGCAGCCATACCCCCACCGCCCGGCAGTCGGCGCATCAACGCACCGCGAGCAGTGACCAATCGCATCGCGTCTTTGAGCGTGATGACATCTGCCGCAAAAGCAGCGGTAATTTCTCCCAAGCTGTGCCCAATCACTGCGGCGGGCTTGATGCCCCAGGATTTCAAAAGTTCTGCCAGAGCATATTCAACTGCAAACAGCGCAGGCTGGGTGTAGTCGGTGCGGTCAACCAGCGCCGCATTGCGGTCTGCAGCAAAAACCACCTCGCGCAAGCCTTGCTCAAGATACGGCTCCGCCAGCGCATGACATTCATCCATCGCATTCCGGAAAACGGCATGCGTGCTATATAACTTCTCGGCCATGCCGGCGTACTGCGAACCCTGACCGGAAAACATGAACGCGATCGGCCCACTGCTTGTGCGCTGCAGGCTCGACGCATTTCCGGCCACCTTTCGCAGCCATGCTTCGAGGTGCTTTTTCAGCTCTGCGACTGATCGGGCGGGCGCAGCGAAGCGGAATGTAAACTGGCTTCTGCTAACGTTAGTGGTGTAGCAAACGTCATCAATTGGTGCATCGGGATTGTCATTCAACCAGTTCAGCAGTTGCTCGACACGCGCCACCAACGCATCTGCGCTTCTGGCTGAAAGGGTCATCAAACACGGGAAACGGTCTGATGACTGACTTTTGGTCACCGCGGGTGTCGGCGCCTCTTCGAGGACGGCGAAGGTATTCGTACCGCCAATTCCAAGGCCATTGAGCCCAACGCGCCGCGGCGTATCCGCAAGAGGAAAATCCTGCAGCTTTGTGTTTACGTAAAAGGGCGACGATGAGAAGTCGATTCGAGGGTTCGGCGTTTCATAATTGATGCTCGGCGGGATTTGTTTGTGATGCAGCACGAGCGCGGCTTTGATCAGCCCGGCAATTCCCGCCGCCTGCTCCGGGTGGCCGATATTGCCTTTGACTGAACCAACAGCGCAGTACTGCTTGCGGTTGGTCTCCTTTCGAAAGGCCACGGTCAGCGCTTCGATTTCCAGCGGATCGCCGACACTCGTGCCAGTCGCGTGGCATTCGATATAACCGACGCTATCAGCGCTGACATCAGCCAGCTTCAGCGCATCGACGACCGCCTGGGACTGCTGGCCCACACTCGATGCGGTGTAGCTGATCTTGGCTGAACCATCGTTATTCGCCGCAGTCCCCTTGATAACTGCAAA
>DASSIJ010000244.1:0-11439 GCA_035692045.1 Pseudolabrys sp.
AACCTCGTGCGTGCATCACCTGAATGGCGGGACGGTACAATCGCCCTGAGAGATTTTTTTTTGCTGCCGTTTCACGCAACACAATCTCTACCTGAGCACCAGCCTCACATCCGTTTAACCGTGTTGCGGAAACGGTGTCGTGGTGGTGTTTTCAGTCGTTATCGGTGCCGCTATATCGCCGCTACTTCTGAACACCCCAAACTTTGACCCCGCGCGGCACTCCCACGCGGGGATTTTTGGTTCGACGCGGATCCCTCAGGCGACGGTCTTCGTCATGCGATCACGCGGGCTCGGTCACTGCACGGAATCGCAGCAGAGCGTGATAGGTGCGGCCGTCGCCTTCCCGGCGCACGTCAGCCACCGCAAAGCGTAAATTGACCAGGTGATGACCGGCGAGCGCCAGCGGTGCGTCGTCGAGCGCCTGCATGAGCGCGCCGGTGATCACGTGCGCCTCGCGATGGCCGCCCTGACGCGACCAGGCGTGCAGCGTGAGCTGATGCTCCTCGCTGCGTTCGTTTCCGGCGGAGAAATCGGCAATGCGCGCCTCGCCGAGTGTGACATAGGGAAATGCGGCCGCGCGCGGTGGCTCGTCATAGATTTTTGGCCCGCCGAGCACGGACGTCACTCTGGCATCGGACATGAGCGCATCGTGCACGGCGGCACGAAGCGCGGCGGAAGCATTCGTTGGCATTGGAAAACTCTTTCGACGTGCAGGTTCACCCTCCCCTCACGGGGAGAGCCGGCGATGTGGCTAGTCCTCGCGTTCCTCGGCTTCGATCTCGAGAAAGCGGCGGTCGGCGGTCGGGCGCGCGGCCACAATGCGATAGATGCGCGTGCCGTCCTGGAAACGGTGACGCGTGGTGATGTCGGAGCGTGCGCGCACGATGATCCGGTAGCGCACGGTGGCGCCGGCATTGCCGGCGGTGACGCTGGCTGTGCCCGAAAGCGGGAGCACCTGCGCCCACAACACGGTCACGACATCGTAGAGCAGCGTGACACCGCCGGCGCCGTCATCGGTCTCGACCGGCGCTTCCAGCAGCAGCCGGCGGTTCAAATCCCCTGCCCCGGTCACAGCGACAGCACCCGGTAAGACGAGATCAATGCGGCGACGGTCGACGGCAGCACCGTGCTTTTGTCGGCGGCGGCCACCAGGCCGCGGTTCTCGTACCAATGCGCGACCAGCAGGCGGATCGCCTGGCGCAGCGGTTCGGGCACGTCGGCCGCGGCATCGCCGAAACCGACCGTGACATCGAGCTCGATTCCGGCCGCGATCCGGCCGGGGACCGGCATGGTCCAGGGCATGAAAGCCAGCGTTGAAGCGCCGCGATCCGGCACGAAGGCCTGCGTGTCGATTGTCTGCGGTTGGCCGTGACAATCGTAGACCCGCGCGACATTGAACGCCTTGAGCGGCCCCGGCCTCACGGCAATTCGCCCATGATGCGGCCAACAATCGAGCACGATGCGCCAATTTTGCGAAATCAGCGCCGTTTTCCCCTGCCCTTCGACGTGCATCCGCGCGCTGACGATCAGGGCGGCAATGAGCGGGTCGTCGTCGCCGTGCTCGACACGCAGGAATGATCTGGCGTCGTCGAGCGATAACGGCTCGACGACAGGGCCTGTCAGCAAAATCGAACTCATGTGCTATTCTTCACGGGCATGTCCCGCGTCCTTTCCGTCATTGTTGGGTTGATGTTCGGTGCGCCCGCATGGGCGCTGGCATGGGCGCCCGCCTGGGCGCTGACCGGCGATGCGCCGCCGGCAGCCCCCTGGGCGGCGCGGCCGATTGTGATGATCGTCGATGCGCGCGACGACCTGTGCACCGGCACCGCGATTTCGCGCGACCTGGTGCTCACGGCCGCGCACTGCGTTATTCGCCGGGTCGACTACACGATCAAGCCGTACCAGACGGGCGTGCCGATCCCGGTGCGCGCGATCGTGCGTCACCCGCAATTCGATATTGCGAGCTATGCCGCAAGCCGCGCCACCGCCGACCTCGCATTGCTCAAGCTGGCGGCGCCCCTGCCCGACGTCGTGGTGCCGGCGGCGCTGGCGGCCCCGCGCCGGGTGACGGCCGGCGAGACGCTCACGATTGCCGGCTTTGGCGTGACGCTCGCCGGAACGGCGCGCGGACTCGGCCTGCCGCGAATGGCGACACTGACGGTGACAGGACAGCCCGGCTCATTGCAGATCCGACTCTACGACATCGCCACGCGCAACCAGCGCATCGGGCTTGGCGGCTGCACCGGAGATTCCGGCGCGCCGGCCTTCGATGGCGATGGGCCGATGGTCATCGGCGTGGTGACGTGGTCGACGGCGCCCGGCGACGAGATAGGTTGCGGCGGCCTCACCGGCGTCACACCGCTGTTGCTCTATCGCGACTGGATCATCGACACCGCACGAAAATTCAATTCAGCGCTGGAGCCGTAACGGCGGGATGCCTCCTCCGTTCGGAGGAGAAAAGGAAGAAGAAAAGGAGGAGGAGGAGAAACGGATTGCAACGTCAGCAGAGTTGGCGCTAGACGTCCGGCCATTGTACTCTTTCCCGCAAGTCCTGCCCCCGAAGTCTTGCCGCAAGTCCTGCAGCAAGTCCTGCAGCAAGTCCTGCCGCAAGTCTCACCAGCAAGTCCTGCGAACAATCACAACAGGAGATCATATCGTGAAGCGTTTTGTCATTGAACGTGAAATGCCGGCCGTCGGCACGCTGGAGCGCGAACAAATACGCGCGGCGGCGGAAAAATCGAATTCGGTCCTCCGCGAGCTTGGCCCGGACATCCAGTGGATGGAATCTCACGTCACGCAGGACAAGATCTACTGCGTCTATCTGGCCAAGGACGCGTCGCTGATCCGCAAGCACGCCGAGATGAGCGGCTTTCCGGCCAACAGGATTTCCGAGGTCAAGCGCACGATCGATCCAACGACAGCAGCCTCGTAGTTTGTGCGACGGCTTCGTCCGCTGCGTTTTACAAAAGCAAAGGCCCCGGACTAGAAAGTCCGGGGCCTTTACCCATCAAGGTCTAAGCGTCAGAGCACCCTACCAGCAACGGCGAATTGTTCTCACGTGCCCGTTGAAGCGGTCCCTGACGAGACGGCAATGGCGCCGATAGCCGTCGTCATAGGCGTAGCTGCGATAGCCGGAGCGATAGCCGGGGCCATAATAGCCGTCGCGATAGCCCGGACTGTAGCCCCAGCCCGGACCAACGCCGACACCGACGCCGACGGGACCCGCGCCGACAAATACGCCTTGTGCGCTTGCCGGTACTGACAGGGCAACGCCTGTCGCAGCCAGACCCGTCGCAGCGAGGCCTGTTGCAGTCAGCAGTCCGATGACAAGTTTCCTCATAAATCCCTCCATGTTCGACTGAGGGTCAACGCAGTGGTGCGCGCAGCTGTTCCTGCGATATTTATGTAAAGGCCGGGAACCATTTGCGAAAACGGCGCGGGAGCACGCTGAACTGTTGTGAGGGGTCGTCCCCCGGCGGGCCTGCACGTTGGCCTGCGTCCACCAGAATTTTGGCAGCGTGGCTGGAATTCGGTTAACGGCCATGGTCTTGCCGGAACCGCGGATTTCGCAGCTGCAAACGTGTGCCACCGCCGCGAAGGGCCGCCAGTGGCCGGTCTTCCCGGCTCATGGCTAACAGGTTGTAAATTTTTTCCCGATCATTCGAACGGTTTTGCTTGCAGGGTTTGCCGCGGCTCCGTGAGCTTTTCTTAATGTGTGAATATTATTGTCATGACGCATAAAGCTACAACTAAATGGAGTGCGTCAGATGTCAAAGGTGTTTGCGTTTTTGAAGGATGAGTCGGGCGCGACGGCCATCGAATATGGCCTCATCGCCGCTGGCATTTCCGTTGTGATCATCGCGACCGTCAATACGATCGGTACGACCCTCAACGGCAAGTTCAACAGCATCTCGACCCAGCTGAAGTAGACTTTCTCTCACGGCTGAAACCAGGAAGCCGCCGGCGAAGGCGGCTTCCTTTTAAGAGACCGCGAGAGAGTCTTGTAAACGGCCAAACTGCATCGTGTTCCAGTAGAACCACATGGAGTGTTCCAATGACTAAGGTTCTCGCCTTCCTGAAAAATGAATCAGGCGCTACGGCGATCGAATACGGCCTCATCGCGGCGGGCATTTCCGTTGTGATTATTGCCGCGGTCAACTCGATCGGCACGACCCTCAACGGCAAGTTCACCAGCATCTCGACCCAGCTGAAGTAGGCTGTCGCTCACGTGGCTGGATTCTGGAAGCCGCCTTAGCTGGCGGCTTCCTTTTGAAGGATCAGGTTTCGAGACGAATTTAGAAAAATGCGACGCAGTTTTGCGATGACTGCGGGCGAGTCTTGTTAACGGCCAGACTGTAACGTGTTCCAGTATCCAACCACATGGAGTGTTGCAATGACTAAGGTTCTCGCGTTCCTGAAAAATGAATCAGGCGCCACCGCGATCGAATACGGCCTCATCGCGGCGGGCATTTCCGTCGTGATTATTGCCGCGGTCAACTCGATCGGCACGACCCTCAACGGCAAGTTCACCGACATCTCGACCCAGCTGAAGTAGGCTGTCGCTCACGTGGCTGGATCCTGGAGGCCGCCGGCAAAGGCGGCTTCCTTTCCAGGCACCGGCTTTCGTGACGAATTGAGACAGGTCCTGCGCAGTTTTCCAATGACTGCGCGAGGCTGTTGCAAAGCGGTCCGGCGATATCTTGCTCCAGTATTCGGCTTCGTGGAGTGTGTCACATGTCAATGTTTTCTGCGTTCCTGAAGGATGAGTCAGGCGCTACCGCGATTGAATACGGCCTGATCGCCGCGGGTATATCGATCGTGATCATTGCCTCCGTGAATTCGGTTGGCACGACCCTCAACGGCACGTTCAGCACCGTTTCCACTCAGCTCAAATAAGCATTTACGCCGACGTCTGCGTTTCTCTCAAAGCCGCCCCTGACAGGGCGGCTTATTTTTTTCGCCAATCTGACGGATAGTAGGAAAAGGCGACGCAAGAAACGACGCAAGAAACGACACCTGAACAACAAGGACGATCTGATGGTGCTGACCCGCGGCGTCATGAGCGCCCTCCTCCTCGTGACGCTGTCTGCTGCCGGCCTTGCGCGGGCCGGAGCAGGCTTGCCGCAAGGCCTGTCCCCTGACGCTTCGGCGGCCCTTCTCAATGCCTATCCGGATTTCCTCGACCGGATCGAGGGCAACGACCTTGTCTGGAAGGACGGCACCCGCATGCGCATCGACGGCGGCAGGGGTGCCATTGGCACCAGGCCGTTCGAGGCCATGCTCGACGATCCGGACATCAAGGATATGTTCGCGTTTGACTATCCGGTTGGCGAAAAAGGCCTCGCGCCGGACGTCAACTCTGATCCCGGACGCGCGCGGTATCTGCCGCTGTTCCAAAAGATGTACGGTGATTGCCGGGCACCCGGTTTCACGAAGACTTTGGCGGACGTCGTGTGGCTGCCGGGCAAGGACGGCAGGCATCTCGAGTTCAGCAGGATCAACGGGGCGGCCGAGGCGCTGCAAAAGATTTCGAATGAGCTCGCCCGGCTGCCGGACCGTTTCCTTGTGTATGTGCGGCCAAGCCAGGGCACCTACAATTGCCGCACGATTGCCGGAACGAACCGCAGGAGCGCGCACGGCTTTGGCATCGCGATCGACATCGCGGCCGCACATTCTCACTATTGGTTACGGGCAAAGCCCGGCGCCGGCGGCCGTATCGCTTATAAAAACGAGATTCCCTGGGAGATCGTCCGTATCTTCGAGGCGCACGGTTTCATCTGGGGCGGCAAGTGGTATCACTACGACACAATGCATTTCGAATATCGGCCTGAGCTTATCGGGGCGGCGAAGTGAGTGTGCCTTTAGCGTCATACACACACGTGGCGCTCAGTTCCGTTGTTGGTCTCGAATTGAAATCCTACCTCGCTCGGCGCGACCGCGAGAAAACTCTTGTCAAGGCGCCGTCCACACTTGACCCAAAGGGGATTGTCAGCAAAGGGCGGTCGTAATGGAACTTTGCGTGATTACAAGTAAGCCTTCAATTTAACCGATGAGTACGTTTCCAATCCCGAATCAGGTAGTGGTCATTGGATGCTGCCGATCCGGTGGATCTTGCCGATCGTTGGTGCGCTTTTCGCGCTGGCACTTTTGCCGTTGGCCTTCAGTCCGCGTGACACACGGTTGCTCTCAAACTCGGTTGTGGTGTCGAACGAACGTCCGGAGCGGCGACAGACCCTCGTGCCTCTTGGGATCCAGCGTAAAGAATTGGAATCACGCGGTCTCGACGCTCCGGCTATTGATACCGTCGCCAGTTTGCCCGCTGCCGATGTTGTGACAGGAAGCATCGACGCAACCACTCCGGTTGCTGCCAAGCCTGCGCTCAAGACGACGACTAAACGCACGACGCACGCGCCGCGCCCCATTTATCGTCGAGCGAGATATGCGAGGGCGGTCAACTATTTTACCGGTCAGCGGGCTTGGCATCTACCAAAGCAAGAGTTCAAGTTTAACGCCAACTGATCGAATGTCCGATTTCGGGGGCAAAGCGGACATCGAAGTGAAGGGTTTTTACTTCCGCTTGTGAGCCAAAGCGGACGTGGGCGCGACATCTTCTGTCGCCCGCGCATTCTTGCGCGCTCGCCGCACTCATTTGCGTACGCCAGTTATGGAAACCTGAGCGCATGTCATTTGACGTAGGACCATTGGGCAATCGAAATTGAAAGGCCGAGAGCAATAATTACGGATCAACACAGAAATGCCGAGAACACGATGAACTCGGCTGAGGGGAAGGATAGCGATTAGGCAGGAGGAAAAAGATGCGTGGCACAATACGAAAATCGATGATCGCTGCGACGGCTCTACTCGTCATCGCAGGAACGACAATGGCGCTTCCTAATGCGGCCAATGCTCGTTGGGGTGGCGGCTGGCATGGCGGAGGCTGGCATGGCGGCTGGCGTGGCGGTGGTTGGGGCTGGGGCGGTGTCGGCCTCGGCATCGGAGCCGGGTTGCTCATTGCCGCTGCCGCTAGTGCTCCCTACTACGGTGGGTACGGCTACTACGATGACCCCTACTCCTATGGCTACGCGCCCGCATACGGCTATGGCCCTTACGGCTACGGATATCGCCGCGCATACTATGGCTACGGCGGCTATTACCCGCGCTATCGTTACGCCGGGTATTACCCCTATCGTCGCCATTACTATCGATATGGTGCCGACTATCCCTATCGTGGCTACGCCTATCGCTGACGGCCAGTCAGGCGCTTAGATCAGCAACTCACAATTTTCAGAAGGACCGCCGAGAGGCGGTCTTTCTTTTTCCGGCACAAACAATTTTTGGAATGTCCGCTATTGGCACAAAGCAGACATTCACTGTTGTGGTCGCCATTTGGGTTCGCGCCCAACCTCGCCGGCGCGACCACGTTGGGCGCGTAGCTTGGGCTAGCGACCGTGTCAGATGATACCTCCGACAGGCGTGCAGTTCGCATAGTGTTAGCAATCTACGCGCCATTTCGGTTGCGATGGTCCTGCAGCCGGAGGGGCGCCGTTTCGATGACTTTTTTTCCATCCGAACTTCACAACGATACCGATAAAGGGCGATGCAAGCCCAAAATCAAACGGGAGGTTGCTGTGAGAAACGTTTTTTTCCCTTCTGAGGCGTTCGCAATGCCAGCCACGAGTCAAAGGTCTGCGTTCAACCGCAGACTGCTGCTCTGCGCCGCAGTGACGACGATGGGCATCCTCGTTGGTGTTCCGGACAGCTACGCCGACGACAATGAGCGTGGGAACAGCATCCAATCCTGGGCAGTCGGTCATATCACTCATCTCCCAGCGATCACGGCGCAATACAATAATCAGACGATACGCGAGATCGTCCACACGAGCATCGGCGGAAACAAAGTCCGTGTCCGCATCGCGAACACGTTCGGCAGTGCTCCGCTCGTCATCGGTGCTGCGCACGTCGCGGTGTCCAGTTCGGGCTCTTCCATCGTTCCGGGCACGGATCGCGTTCTAACCTTCGGCGGCAGGACTTCGGTGACCATTCCGACGGGCGCGCCTGCCTTGAGCGATCCGGTAGACCTTCACGTACAACCGGTTTCGGATATTGCCGTCAGCCTCTATCTGCCAAACCCTACCAAAGGTGAAACCACCACCTTCTTCCAGGGTACGAGCTTCGTATCCGCTGGCAACGTCGCGGGATCGGTCAGTCTGCCTGGCGCGGCCCCGCTTTCGGAATGGCCCTTTGTTTCGGGCGTCAGTGTCGTGACCTCCAGACGAGAGGGGGACGCCATCGTCGCGATCACCGATTCAGCGACGCTGGTCTCTCAATGGCCCAGAGCGCTCGCCGAACGTCTGAACGCTCGTCACATCGACAACCTAGGCGTGGTGAGCACGGCCCTCGCAGGCAATCGGCTGCTTTTCAACAGCGCCGGACCGAGCGGACCTGAAACGCAATGGGGAGAAAGCGTACTGACACGATTTGATCGCGACGTCTTGGGCCAGGCTGGCGTGCAAGTCGTGATCGTCTGGATTGGGTTGAACGATCTCGCTGGCGCTGGTGCGTTCTATCCCGCGTCCGAGAACCCATCCGTGGACGATGTCATTGCTGGATTGCGACAGCTTGTAGGGCGAGCCCACGAGTACGGCCTCAGCATCCTGGGCTGCACGATATCCCCTATGGGCGGCAACATAAGTCTCCCAGGCTTCGACACCCCGCAACACGAAGCCGCGCGCCAGGCGCTCAATCACTGGATACGCACGAGCGGAGTATTCGACGGCGTGGTTGATGCCGACAAGGTGCTGCGCGACCCGAGTATGCCGACACGTCTTCTGCTCGCCTACGATAGCGGAGATCACCTTCATCCCAATACCGACGGCGGGCGCGCGGTCGCCGACTCGATCGATCTCAGGCTCCTCCGGCGCACAGGAAGGTGAATGTACACCGTTATCATTCGCACTTGATCGGGCGTCAGTGAATAGAGTTGTCCATGTCCGCTTTTGGCACAAAGCGGACATGGCGATTGCGCTGCGAAATGTCAGCTAACTACCCCAGCCGAACGAACATGTCGGCTGGTCCGACGATCCTGCGTGGCCTCGCGCGCCGCCCGCCCGCGCAGATGCGATCGTTCCCGTTTCCAGTTCTCAGGCTTTTGGCTCGAAGGGCGCCGGGCGGCGGCCAGCGCCTTGGCGGGCAAGCATCCAGCCCGGATATTCCGACGCCAGCGCGCTGACCTCATCGAGTTTCTGCATGTCGCCAGCATCGAGTTTCAGGGTGACGGCGGCAAGGTTCTGATCGAGTTGCTCGATGCGCTTCGCGCCGATGATGACGCTGGTGACGAACGGCTTGGCGAGAACATAGGCGAGTGCCACGGTTGCGACGTTGCTGCCGTGCTTCTCGGCAATCTGGCGCATGACGGCAACGCAGGCCCAGGCCTTGTCCTTGTCCACCGGCGGAAAATCGAAGCTAGCGCGGCGGCCTTCGCCGTTGCCGGGCGCGCCCGGACCGTATTTGCCGGAGAGCAAGCCGCCGGCAAGCGGCGACCAGACCATCAAGCCGAGCTTCTCCTCGTTCATCAGCGGCACGATGTCGCGTTCGAGATCGCGGCCAGCGATGGAGTAGTAGGCCTGGACGGTTTCGAAGCGGGCAAAGCCGCGGCGTTCGGAAATGCCGAGCGCCTTGGCGATCCGCCACGCCTGCCAGTTCGAGACACCGATATAGCGCACGAGACCGCGCGAGATGAGATCGTCGAACGCGCGTAGCGTCTCGTCAATCGGCGTCACGGTATCGGTCGCATGGATCTGATAGAGATCGATGTGGTCCGTCTGCAGCCGCTTAAGGCTTGCTTCGACGGAATCCATGATATGCCCGCGCGAGGCGCCGCGATCGTTCGGCTTGTCGCCCATCACGCCATAAACCTTGGTGGCGATGACGACGTCCTTGCGCGGGACGTCCAGGTTCTTCAGCGCCTGGCCGAGCAGCCTTTCGGATTCGCCGAACCAATAGACATCGGCGGTATCGATGAAGTTGACGCCGGCTGCGAGCGAGCTCTCGACGATCTGGTCCGCCGCCTTCTGGTCCACACCGGCGATGGCGTCCCACGTGGTGCCGCTGCCTGCTTCGCTGAATGTCATGGTGCCGAGGCAGATCTCCGAGACGAAAAGTCCCGTATTTCCAAGTTGATTGTAACGCATGGAGAAATTCCTTGTGTCGGCCGCAAGCGGCCGCTTGCGGACAGCTGAATTCCATTCTTTCAAAGGGCCTGCGCATGTCAGGCACAACCGGGTTGGCTGCAGGGAGGCAATGTTTTAATGGCAACATCCAGGTTTTCAACGCCGTCAGGGATGCGCGCGGCGTAAACCAAAGTTTATGCGCTCTACCACTTGGTTGGTGAAGATGCCGGACATCGCAAAGTGAACTGACCAGCGCGAATAGGCGGCTCCTATTGGCATGAAGCGGACCTGCAATCAGTCGTACACAATGTCCGCAATTGGCATAAAGCGGACATTCCCGGAGTCGTCGATCAATGGCCGCTTTCGTGGGTAAAGCGGACGTCAAGCGACGCGCAAAATCATCGAAAATTTCGCCGATGACATGCAGGACTATGCCGACGCATAATAAATCAGGGGTAAAAAATGCCGGCGGCTTCTCTTATGAAATTGTTATTAGCTCGCTCGTCATGGCGGTATTCTGTGTGCGGCCAGGAACATTGCAAAATATCTTTGCTGAAAGGACGCGGCCAATGCGCACATCAATCGTTCTGACCATTGGATTGATAGTGACAGTGCTATCGACGCCATGCGCTCATGCGCAACATAGTTCGCCGCCAGCGGGAATGAGCGAAAAAGAAAAAGCTAAGCTGCAGGAGAAACGGGCCTTTGAGAAAGATACCGACGAGGCCTACAAGTCCACGATTGGTAAAATTCCGGACGCCAAACAAAAAATCGATCCATGGGGCACTATGCGCACAGCTCCTCAAAAATAGTTGTCCGCTTTCGGGGGTAAAGCGGACATGCGGTTTTGCGCTGCAAATGTCCGCTAATGACCCAAAGCGGACATCGACCGCTTTTTTATTCAATCACCTCATCTGCGAAAGAAATCAGACCCGACGGAATGGCAAGTCCAAGCGATTTGGCAGTCTTAAGATTGATCACGAATTCGTATTTTGTCGGTTGAAAGACCGGCAGGTCGGCCGGCTTCGCACCTTTGAGGATTTGTCCGACATAAGCGCCGGCATGTCGGTAGGAATCTGTGATGTTGGGTCCGTAGCTAATGAGGCCACCGTCGACGGCATACTCGCGAAACTGGTAAATGGCGGGCAATTTGTTTTGTGCCGCAAACGCAATTATCCGATCGCGTCGTGTGTCGAAGTATGGATCTGACATCACGAGTAGCGCATTGATGCGCTGCTGGAGGAGTGATGCCAAACTGACGTCTAGTTCT
>DASSIJ010000245.1:0-2539 GCA_035692045.1 Pseudolabrys sp.
ACGTCGCGCTACGACCAATTCATCGCCGACATGAAAGCTACGGGGTTTCGGCGTCTTTTTGAAGAGAAGCCGGTGCTCCTGCGTCTGATTGCTGTCGTGACTCGGCAGTGGATCGAGACGTCGCGCGAGTTCATTCTACGCCTTGCCGCCGATCTTCCGGTCATCCGCCGTGATATTCTGCGTTCGGACGCAGAAAGCCCGATCGCAAAGATCGAAGGTGATCTCTCCGACCCTCACAATGGTGGCCGATCGGTCCGCATCGTCACCTTCGCCGATAGTTCACGAGTCGTCTACAAGCCGAAGGATCTGCGGCTTGATATTGAATGGCACAAGTTAGTCGAACGATTGAATCACGCGAACCCGCCGACCGAGCTCAAGGGCGTACGCGCGTTTGCGCGAGATGGCTACGGGTGGACCGAATTCATCAATCACACCGGGTGTGCCGATCAGGACGGCTGCAAACGCTTCTTCCAGCGGGCCGGTGCGTGGCTCGCGCTCTTTCACTGTTTCATTGCAAATGACATGCACCAGGAGAACATGATCGCGGCCGGCGATCATCCGGTACCGATCGATCTTGAAACAATTCTCCAGTCGACCACTGAAGAGCACGAAATTGCAGATCCGGAGGCACAGGCTTCCGACCTCGCGATGGAGAAACTCGCCAACTCGGTCATGATGGTCGGCCTGCTACCCGCCTATGGACGCACGCCCGACAACAAGGTCTTCGCGATGGGCGGGATGACGGCGGACTGGAATTCAAAAATAAAAATCAAATGGATCAACATCAATTCTGACGAGATGCGGCCGACCAGATCGAAGGAAACGAGCGAAGCCAATCCGAACCTGCCGCACGTTGACGGCCGCTATGCCAGATTGGCGGATCACATCGACGATCTCGTCTCGGGGTTCGAGGACTACGCGAAATTTCTGCAACGGCAGGGCAGGGACGCAAAGTTCGGGGACATGTACGAGGGCTTTGTCGGCCTTCCAGTCCGGAAGGTCGTCCGCGCCACACGATTCTATTCCATGTTGCTCCAGCGATTGAAAAATAGCCGAATGATGGACGACGGGGCCACCTGGTCTGCTCAAGCGGATTTCATGGCTAGACTGGCGCAGTGGGACAAGAACACCGATGTTTTTTGGCCGCTGCAGCGAGCCGAACGGTCAGCTCTCATTGCGCTCAATGTGCCGCACTTTGTTTCACCCAACGACGAAAGCGAGATCCACGATGCGGCCGGCCTCTCTATCCGGACGAGAGGGAATCCGGGCCTCAGTCGCGCTCGCACTCGCATTAAAAACCTCGATCAGCGTGAGATCGACTGGCAGGTCGAGGTCATCAGGGAAAATACAAGGTCACTCTCAAAGTCTGCCGATCCGACAACGGCCGATCTGGCGCAATCGGCACAACTTTTGGACCTCGCGGCTCTCCCGACAAAGAAAGTATTCATTGCGGAAGCAGACAAGATCGCCGACGAGCTGTCGGATCATGCAATCCGCAAGGGACCTGGTGCCGCCTGGATCGGTCTCGACTGGCTGGGCGACGCCGAGGCTTTCCAGCTCGTTTGCCTGGGGCCTGACCTCTACAATGGCGAATCAGGCATCGCACTGTTTCTTGCAGCGCACGCGGCTGCTACGGGTCTTCAGTCTTCTGCCGAACTCGCCCGCGCGGCCGTTGCTCACCTGAGAAAAAAACTGAAAAGCCGCAATGCGGCGCGAATGGCCCGCTCACTCGGCGTCGGGGGCGCCACCGGCCTCGGCTCGATCGTTTATGCGCTTACCGCGATGTCGAAGAGTCTTCGCGACGACAGCTTGCTTGCGGATGCACACGCGGCTGCGGGATTGTTCATCGATGACCTCATTGCAGCAGACAAACAGCTGGACGTGATCGGTGGCAGCGCCGGTGCGGTGCTTTGCTTGCTCCGCCTCTATCGGGATAGCCAATCGACAGACGTATTGAACCGCGCAATCAAATGCGGCGAGCATCTGATTGCTCAAAGCCGGGTTGGACCCGACGGCGGCCGGAGCTGGGTCGGACAAGGCATGGGAAAACAAGCGCTGAATGGCATGTCGCACGGGGCGGCCGGCTTTGCCTATGCGCTCGCCTCGCTATCTGCAGCGACGGGGCGCGAGGAATTCGCGCAGGCGGCGTCGGAATGCATCGCATTTGAGAATTCGAACTACGATGTGGGCCGCAACAATTGGCCTGACTTGCGCGGTGAGGAGGAGCCGTCCTGGCCATGTCAGTGGTGTCATGGCGCGACCGGAATTGGGCTTGCGCGGATAGCAATGGCCAGGCAGGGCGGAATGGACCCGAAGAATCTTGCGGGCGATATTCGAAACGCCGTTGAAGGAGCGACGAAATACTGGCCGGGCGGCGTCGATACGCTCTGCTGCGGCACCCTCGGCAACGTCGAATTTTTCTGCGAGGCCGGAAACGCTCTCGGGCGCGACGATCTTCGCGAGCTTGCATCGCGCCGGTTGGCCGCAGTGCTTGAAACCGCGGCAGCAACCGGTGACTACCGCTGGAACAGCGGTAAAC
>DASSIJ010000246.1:0-2464 GCA_035692045.1 Pseudolabrys sp.
GACGTACTGCAATCGATCGGCTGCACCGAAATGCAGGGCTATCTCTTCAGCCACGCCAGGCCGGCCAGCGAAATCAGGCAATTCTTTGCCCAGCGCACGATCAGCAAGGCCGGAGCGGCCTGAACCAAGGCACTGCTGGCAGGTGGTTTACGCGCCCCTCGCCCGCAGCACCGATTCGATAGAGACACGCGACCAGGGCGCCGTGCGTTCGCGGAAGGCGGCATAAGATGCGTGTACCTTGCCGGTGATCGCGCTGCGCCCGGCTAATTCCGCGAGTACATCGTTCGCCTGCGCGCGCGCAGCGTTGATCAGATCCTCTGGAAATGCTGCCAGCTTCACGTTGTGTTCGGTCACCAGCACCGCGAGTGCTTGCGCATTGAGGCGTTCCATCTCCGCCAGTGCGTAGTTAGCTTCAGCTGCGCAGGCGTGCGCAATAACGGCCTTGAACTCATCGGAGAGCGCGTTCCATGCCTTTAGCGATACGATGCATTCGCCGGTGCCATTCGGCTTATTGAAGCCCGGGTAATAATAAAATGGCGCGACGCGATAGAGCCCGAGCGCGATATCGGTGCCCGGTCCGACGAATTCGGCTCCGTCGATAACTCCCGATTGGAGACTCATGAGAATTTCTGCGGGCGGGGTGGTCTGGGGGGTGACGCCAAGTCGGCGATAGACCTCGCCACCGAGCCCCAACGTGCGGAGCTTGAGGCCGCGCAGGTCGGCGAGGCCCTTTACCTCGCGGCGGAACCAGCCGCCCATGCAGACCCCGGTATTGCCGGCCATGAAGGGCTTTACGCCAAACGGGGCATAGAGCTCGTCCCACAAGGCCTGCCCGCCGCCCGCATCGACCCAGGCCACATGCTCGCCCGGCGTGAGTCCAAACGGCACCGTCGTAAAGAAGGCGGCGGCCGGCATCTTGCCTTGCCAATAAAAGGAAGCCGTGTGGCCAATATCTGCGACGCCGTTGCCGACGGCATCAAGCACTTCGAAGGCCGGCACCACTTCGCCCGCCGCGTAGACCGCAATGTCGAGCTTGCCTCCCGAAAGAGCGCGAATGCGCTCAGCAATACGTTCTGCGGACATGCCAGGCCCCGGCAAGCGCTTCGGCCACGAGGTAACCATGCGCCATTTCTGCATTTGCGCCCGCGCAATCGCAGGCGCAGCAACGAGGCCGGCAGCGATGCCCATTCCGATAGTGAAATTCCGTCGGGTGGTCATGGCTTTCTCCATAGTTCGTGAAAATGGTGCAATGGCCCGTGGCCGTGGCCGATTCTGAGGATTTCAGCGGAAGCGATGGCTGCGGTGACATAGGCTTTGGCGTCCCGCGCCGCAGATTTGAGGTCGAGACCCTTGGCGAGCCCGGCTGCGACCGCCGAAGACAATGTACAGCCGCTGCCGTGCGTGTTCCTGGTAGCAATGCGCATTTCGGCAAAGCGGGTGACGCTCGTCGCATCGACCAAAAGATCGACACTCTCCGGCCCCTCACCGTGGCCGCCTTTGATCAAAACGGATTGCACGCCAAGATCCAGCAACGCACGCGCTTGCTCTTCCATTTCGGCTTCCGAATGCGCAGGAGCATGCTCCAGCAACGCCGCTGCTTCTGGCAGATTGGGCGTCACGACCAGCGCGCGCGGGATAAGCGATGCCCGCACCGCCGCGACGGCATCAGCAGCAAGAAGCTGATCGCCAGACGTCGCGATCATCACGGGGTCGAGCACGATGTTCTTTGCGCGATGACGATCAAGGCCCTTTGCCACCGCCTCGATTGTCGCGGTTTGCGACAGCATACCGATCTTCACGGCATTGACTTCGAGATCGGAGAAAACAGCGTCGATCTGTGCTGTGATAAAATCGGCCGGGACATCGTGAATCGCGCGAACACCCTGCGTATTCTGTGCAGTCAGCGCGGTAATGACCGACGCGCCATAGACACCGAGAGCGCTGAAAGTCTTGAGGTCGGCCTGAATGCCGGCGCCGCCACTTGAATCCGATCCGGCGATAGTGACGGCGATAGCGGTCATGATCGCTTTCGTTGCTTGAGTGCGCTGTCGACGACCGCTCGCAGCTCTCCGGCCGCCTTTTGCGGATCAGCTGCGAGCGACAAAGCAGAGATCACGGCGACACCATCGGCGCCAGCAGCAATGACATCGGCTGCGTTGTCGGCGTTGATTCCCGCAATCGCGCATATGGGATAGTCCGGTTCACGCGCACGGATCGCATCGGCAATCGCGCGCAGTCCATCAATGCCGATCGGCGCGGTGGTATTGTCTTTCGAAGTCGTACCGTAGACGCCGCCGATCGCAATGTAGTCGAGCAATTCGAGGGGCGCCGCTTCGGCCTGCTCGAGGGTTTTGACGCTCAGGCCGATGATGGCGCTCCGCCCAAGCAGGAGCCGCGCGTCGGCTGGCGCAATATCGTCCTGGCCGATATGCACGCCATCAGCTTCGGCAGCGAGTGCAACATC
>DASSIJ010000247.1:0-3422 GCA_035692045.1 Pseudolabrys sp.
AGTCCGTAGAAGGCCGAATGGCCAAGATTGAGTTGCCCGGCATACCCGAGGATGAAATCAAGGCCGAGCGCAAGCAGCACGTTGATGGCGCAAATTGTCAGATTGGTCCGCCAATACGTGTCGTTGAAAATCAGCGGCAACGCGATAATGGAGAGCGCAGCAAGCACGAGTCCCATCCGCCGGGACAGCAGGCTGGCCTTTCGCTCCACCGGTTGCTGCGAGATCGCCCGATCAGACATTCTCTTCGCGTCTTTCCGAGATCAGGCCAGTCGGCTTGATTGCGAGCATCAGCAACAGAAGACCGAAAACGACGATATCGATCAGACCAGGATCGAGATACTGCGTCGTGTAACTTTCGACGAGGCCGACAATAAGCCCGGCGAGAATTGTCCCTTCCACATTGCCGAAGCCGCCGATAATCACGATGGCAAAGGCTTTCACGATGACCGAGGTTCCCGCGAACGGCGTGAGGACGAGAACAGGCGCGAGCATTGCGCCCGCCATACCGGCAAGCGCAGACGCGATGACGAATGTCAGCATGATGAGCTGGTTGGGATTGATGCCCATCAGCCCGGCGGTTTCGCGGTCCTGCGATACAGCGCGCAGTGCCTTGCCCAGAAATGTAAATTTCATGAACGCGTAAAGCAGTGCGATCGTTACGGAGGACACCGCGATGATGATGACACTTTGCCAGGATACGAAGATCCCGGCAAAACGGATGACCTGGCTGCTGTATTGTGTTTCGAAGGCGTAGGGGATCGGCCCGAACCAGGCCAACATCAGATTTTGCATCATGACCGAAACGCCGATGGTGGCAATGAGCGGCAACAGTTCGTTGCCCTTGCGACGCAATGGCGTGAAAATCGATGCGTTGATCAGCCAGCCCAGGACAGCGCCGACCAGAAACGCAAAGCCGATGCTGACGATATAGCCGGCACCGACCATGTGCATGAGAAAATAGGCGGCGAAAGCACCGAGCGTGACGAAGTCGGCGTGCGCGAAATTGATTTGCACGAGCACGCCGTAAATCAGCGTCAGGCCTAACGCCACCAGGACGTAGAGACTTCCGAGAACGACGCCGTTGATCGCCTGTTGGAGGACGATCGTTGTTGTCATCGTCGGGTCAGTTCCACTTCAGGCTCGTCCACGACATGTCGGGTTTGGTTTCCATGTAATGGACGGTATCCATCTTGGTGTTCTGATTGCTCTTGTCGAATTCCACGCTTCCGGTGACTCCGGAATAGTTCTTGGTAGCAGCGAGACCATCGCGGATTGACTCGGCGTCCTTGCCCCCGCGCTTCACCACGTCCGCGATCAGCATAATCTGATCATAAGCGTGTGCGTTCAGGTGTGTCGGCTCCGCGTTGTATTTCGCCTTGAACGCAGTCGAAAAATCTTTCACGGCATCGCGAGTTTCGGTCGGATCGAACTGCACAATCCGGATGTAGCCCAAAGCGGCTTTGCCGGCCTTCTGCTCGAAGCCGAACGGCAACCAGATCGTGCCAATCTGGATGGCATCACCGCCGCCGCCTTTCGTGACGCCCGCCTGTGCCAGAGCCTGCGTGATCTTCAGCCCCTGCCCTTCCAGCGTATACGTCGGGATCACGTCTATCTTCCCGAGGCCGGCGACCCGCGTCGCGATCGAGGTGAAGTCGTTGACGTCACGGCCAAAGCCGATTTCCGCGAGAACTTTGCCGCCGAGCTTGGTGAAGGTGTCCTTGAACACCTGTGCGTTGCCAATGCCGGCATTGGTGTTTTCGAATAAGAGGACGGCATTGCGTGCATTGAGCCGCTTATACGCATTGTCCGCGAGGTTGATGCCTTGCATCACTTCGTTCGGCATGATGCGGAACGTCCACGGATTGCCAGGCTCGGTCACCTTGATGGAGGAAGAGCCGGCGTTGAGCAGCGGTACCTTGGCCTGATCGACGATCGGCATAACGGCGAGCGTCGCGTCCGAACATTCTTCGCCGATGATGACGTCCGGCTTGAATTGCTCAATCAGGCGCTTGGCCGCCTGTGTCGCAGGCAGCGGGCTGCAGCTTGAATCTTCATACTGAACCACGAACTTGTAGCCGTTCACACCGGTCTTGTTGAGTTGCTCCAGTGCAAGTTCAACGCCTTGTTTGTCCTGCGCGCCGAAATAAGAGCCCGGCCCGGACATCGGAAACAATGCACCGATCTTGATGGTTTTATCCTGCGCATGCGCCGCATGACCAATCGTCACAAGACTGATCGCCGCCACGCCTACAAAAAAAGCACGAAATTCAGTGTTCATTTCTCTATCCTCCCCGGGACGACCGTTGTTCGGTTCGAGCCTACCAATGGTCGCGTGCCGACGCCATGCGTGGCGGGCCGATCAACGAAAAGAGCATGCCAGGTCGACTCGACGGCGCCACCGGCATCAATATTTTTGCACGGAAGCCCGGATGCTAAGTGCTGGCGTGCCCGAAGAGATTCGAATTCCTGGCGCCCCGGATTCGTCTTAGGCCACGAGCCTCACCTGCCCTGCCGACAACCTGAACGGGCCGCCATCGCTCACCCCTCCCCTCGGTAGCGGCCCGACGATCGGCGGCCGTCCATCATGGTGAAGCGCCCGTGCTGTGCGAAGAACGCCATTCGATGCCGCCGGCCCGGAGACGGAAGCCGATCTTTGAGAGAAGAAAGAGACAGCCGTATGCGAGCTGCAGTCGCCGTAACGGCGATAGAAAAGATCGCGATTCGTAGAAATCACCCGCCAGTATGGTGATCAGCCTTTGACGCGTGTTGAAGAGATCGAACGAGGACATGAGAAGATCGCGCAGGATCGGCGAATTTATTCGGTAGATGAGCCAGGAAAGAGAATGGAGACTGAGCCGTATCTTGCGCTCATAGTCACGCATGTGACGCTCACGGGAGGCCAGACCATCAAGCAAAGCCTCGACCACCGTCGCGCCAAATGCCGCCGTACTCATTGCCATCATGACGCCGCTCGAAAATAACGGATCAATGAAGGCAGCGGCATCACCAACCAGAATATGTCCCTCGCCGACGTAATACCGCGAGTCATAGGAGTAGTCTGCGCATGCGACGAGCGAACCTATCGGCTGAGCATTGGCCATACGATTGGCAATGCTCGGGCTCGCAGCGATGGCACGCGCGAATAGTGCATCGAGCCCGGCATCCCTTGCCTTGAAGAATGCTTGCGTCCCCACGACGCCGACACTGGTCACATCATCAGGCAGCGGGATCATCCAGATCCAGCCGTGCTCAAACAGGTACACACTGATCATTCCCGCAACATCATCGGGCCGGGCAGGAACGTTGCGGAAATGTCCAAACACCGCGGCGGTGTTGTTGTGCTTGTCGACTCGTTTGAGCCTGAGTCGGCTGGCGAGCAGAGTATCGCGCCCGGACGCGTCAACAAAAAAGCGGGCAGAATA
>DASSIJ010000248.1:0-6225 GCA_035692045.1 Pseudolabrys sp.
AAAGCGACTCCCGTTGCGGAGGTCTCGCCCATATTGCCGAACACCATGGCCTGGACGTTTACCGCCGTACCCCAGTTCTCCGGAATATTGTGCAGCTTGCGATATGTGATCGCGCGCTGGTTCATCCAGGACCCGAACACAGCTCCGATCGCACCCCAAAGCTGCTGGTGCGGATTTTGCGGAAAGTCCTGGCGCAGCTCGTCCTTCACACGTTTCTTGTAACGCACAACCAGCTCGGCCCAGTCGTCGGCGGAAAGATCCGTGTCGAGACTGTAGCCTTGGCGCTCCTTGTGGTGATCGAGCAATTCCTCGAAATGCTCGTGGCCAACGCCGAGGACCACATCCGAATACATCGTGATAAAGCGGCGGTAGCTGTCATAGGCAAAGCGCCGGTCGCCGGACTTCTTTGCGACCGCCTCAACGGTTTCATCGTTGAGACCAAGATTGAGCACGGTATCCATCATGCCGGGCATCGACGCGCGCGCCCCCGATCGCACCGAAACCAGCAATGGATTGGATTTATCGCCGAATGTCTTGCCGGTGATGCGGCCGACTTGGGCGAGCGCCTTCTCCACCTGGGCGCGCAAGTCCTTCGGGTACTCCTTATTGTGCCCGTAATAGTAAGTGCAGACATCGGTGGTGATCGTGAACCCGGGCGGGACCGGCAATCCCAGGTTCGCCATTTCGGCAAGTCCGGCGCCCTTGCCGCCCAACAGATCGCGCATCGCGGCCTTGCCCTCGGCGCGGCCGTCGCCAAAGCTATAGACCCACTTGCCCCTGCTCTTATCCTTGCCCTTGCCCCTGGATGGGCCGGCCGCAGCCTTCGGCTTGGCCCGGAAAGCCTTGCGTACCGGCCGTTTCTTGCTTTTTGCGCTGACGCGCGAATGTTTTCTTTTGGCCATTGGTCACGCAACATTGGAGGGACGACGGCCCTTAAAAGCACCGTCGACTAGCCCGACGCAAGTCCGGAATTTCGATCAGCGGAAAAGTCCGAGTCCCAGCAGACCGATAATGATCAGATAGACGGCCACAATGAAGTTGAGCAGACGCGGGATGATGAGAATAAGAATGCCGGCGATAAGCGCGATAACGGGCTGCAGGTGCGCGATACTAATAGACATGATGGACTCCCCAATTGGCTGGCAATCGAACAAAACGACGAAACAGGCGTAGCAGTTCCCCCACCAGCAGAACTTTGATCCGTTATCCTGTCCATCAGATGACGGTTATCCTTCGATTTTCGAGAAATCCGCGACAGCGCGCGTCGCTTCTCGTATTTCGTTGAGCAGCTTGAGTCGGTTTTCTCTCAATGGCTGGTCGTCGACATTGACGGTGACCTTGTCGAAGAATGCATCGACGCGGGGTCGTAGCTTGGCCATGGCACGCATGGCCGCCGCAAAATCTTCCTTGCCGACGGCGGCGGAGGCCTCTTTCTTGACGACGTCGATCGCTTCCGCCAAGGCCTTCTCTTCGGGTAGCTGATAACGCTTCACGTCCGGCGCGTCCGTATATTCGCGTTTGTCCTTTTTTTCTTCGATACGAATGATGTTGGTCGCGCGCTTGTAACCGGCGAGCAGGTTCTTGCCGTCATCACTGTCGAGAAACTTTCCGAGCGCTTCGACGCGGAGAACGACCATCAGCAAGTCATGCTGACCGGAAAGCGAAAAAACTGCGTCCACCAGATCGTGACGCGCCCCTTGCTCGCGCAGTTGCACTTTCAGACGATCGGCGAAGAATGCCAGCAGGTCGCTGCCAGCCGAAAATTTCTTGGACGCCTTCAGGAATACGTCCTTGAGCGGTATCCGCAATTTATTGTCAATCGCGATCCTGATCACGCCCAAAGCGGCGCGCCGCAATGCATAAGGGTCCTTACTTCCCGTCGGCTTCTCGTTAATCGTCCAAAAGCCAACCAGCGTGTCGATCTTGTCGGCGAGTGCAACAGCAACCGACACCGGATCCGCAGGAACGAGATCGTCCGGGCCTTTCGGCTTGTAGTGGTCCTCGCACGCGTGTGCGACCGCCTCGTCTTCGTTCTGCGCCTCGGCGTAGTACCGGCCCATCAAGCCTTGCAGTTCGGGGAATTCGCCGACCACCTCGGTTAACAAGTCGGTCTTGCAAAGCTGCGCGGCGCGCTCGGCTTTCGCCACGTCGGCACCCACAAGAGGGGCAAGCTCGCCCGCAAGCGCCGTTATGCGCGCAATGCGTTCGGCCTGCGTGCCGAGCTTCTCGTGGAATACGATGTGCTCGAACCTTGGAAGCCGGTCTTCCAGCCGCGTCTTCAGATCGGTCTCGTAGAAGAATTTGGCATCGGACAACCGCGCGCGGATCACCCGCTCGTTGCCCGCAACAATCGCCTTGCCGCCATCAATCGCCTCTTCGTTGGCGACCAGGATGAATTTGTTGACGAGCTTCGCCGTCTGCGGATCGCGCAGCACGAAGCATTTCTGGTTGTTGCGGATGGTCGCGCGGATGACCTCCTCCGGAATCGACAGGAACGCCTGTTCAAAGCTGCCCATCAGCGTCACCGGCCATTCAACAAGGCCGGCGACTTCGGCAAGCAGACCGTCGTCCTCGACAAGTTCGAAGCCCTGCGCGAAGGCGAGGTTCTTGGCATCGGTGCGAATGGTGTCGGCGCGTCTGGCCGGATCGAGCACCACCTTCGCTTTTTCGAGCTTGTCCACGTAGTCGTCGAAGCGTCTCACCTTGATGTGGGCAGGCGCCATGAAACGGTGGCCACGCGTTTCGTCGCCGCTCTTGATGCCGTCAAATTCCAGCGGCACGACAGCGGGCTCTTCAGTCTCGGGGCCAAAGGTCGCGACAATCGAATGAAGCGGTCGCACCCACGATAGCGAGCCTGGAGTCGCAGATTGAGCACCCCAGCGCATCGATTTTGGCCACGGGAAGGTTGCGATCGTGGCCTGCAGGACATCCTCGATAACGTCGATTGCGTCGCGTCCTGGCCGGTCGATGACCGCGATGTAAAAATCGCCTTTCTTGTCGGGCTGAACTTTCGCTTCGCTGATCGATTTCAAGCCGGCCGCTTTCAGAAAGCCGGCAACAGCATTTTCAGGCGCGCCGACGCGCGGGCCTTTTCTCTCTTCTTTGATGTCGGGCTGACGCGCCGGGATGCCATACACGGCCAACGTCAATCGTTGCGGTGTGACGAAAGCCTTGGCGCCCTCATAGGCGAGGCCTGCCTCCACCAGCCGGTCGGTCACCAGCTTGCGCAGATCCTCGGCCGCGCGCGCCTGCATGCGCGCGGGGATTTCCTCAGACAGTAATTCAAGCAGGAGGTCGGGCATCGCGGGTTCAAGGAGAACTGATAGCTGCGGTCGGACTAGCAGGGCATGCGGGACTTGTCACCTTGTGGGTCGCGATTGGCTCACAGCCGTCGGATATCCGGCTCGCTCACCCCGCTCCCCCGCCCTCCGTCTTGAGCCAGGCCGCGCCGCAAGCTTTCGCCAATTCGCGCACGCGCAAAATATAGCTCTGCCGTTCGGTAACCGAGATCACCCCGCGCGCATCCAAAAGATTGAAAACGTGACTTGCCTTGATGCACTGATCATAGGCCGGCAGCGCCATCAGATGACGTTCCTTCTTGCCGTTCGCCCAACCGGCCGCGAGATATTTCTGACAGGCGGCCTCTGCCATCTTGAATTGCTCGAACAGCATCGCGGTGTCGGCAAACTCGAAATTGTGCCGGGAGTATTCCTGCTCCGCCTGCAGGAAGACGTCGCCATAGGTGACCTTCTTCTCGTCGGTGCGGCCGTTGAAGTTGAGCGCGTAGACATTGTCGACGCCCTGCACATACATCGCCAGTCGCTCCAGCCCGTATGTGAGTTCCCCCGCGACAGGCGCGCATTCAAATCCGGCGACCTGCTGGAAATAAGTGAACTGTGACACTTCCATACCGTCACACCAGCACTCCCAGCCCAGCCCCCAGGCGCCGAGCGTTGGACTTTCCCAATCGTCTTCGACAAAGCGAATGTCGTGAACCTTGGCATCGATGCCGATTGCCTGGAGCGATTTGAGATAGAGATCCTGAATGTCCGGCGGCGACGGCTTCAGGATGACCTGGAATTGGTAGTAGTGCTGCAGCCGGTTGGGGTTTTCGCCATAGCGTCCGTCCTTCGGACGGCGCGAGGGCTGCACATAGGCCGCGTTCCACGGTTTCGGTCCGAGCGCGCGCAGCGTCGTGGCAGGGTGGAAAGTCCCCGCCCCTACCTCCATGTCGTAAGGCTGCAGAATGACGCAGCCCCAATTCGCCCAGTATTGTTGGAGCGCAAGGATAAGCCCCTGGAATGACCGTGATGGGTCCAGGTTGCCTTGATGCGTATGTTCGCTGGCACGAAGGTCGGCTTCAGCCATCGGATGGAAACTGATTCTTAATCACGGGAATAGATTCGACCCTAGAGGCGGCCCCAATGAGGGTCAAGTCGACGTCCATTTACACAGTGTTGAACGGCGGCTGTTACCCAGACCAACTGAGACGAAAAAGGCACGGTCGCGTGGGGGAATGCCGATGCTCGCTTTTCAAGTCATTGGGTGGGTGCTGATCTTGCTGTTCTTCGGAGCGATGATCGGCAGTCATCAACGCGTGCCGGATCGTTAGGATCGGTCACACGCTCTCTTATCGTTAAATTCTTAAAGCCGGTATTCGCCGGTCGCCGGATCGCGGCGCAGCGTTGGGCGATTTTCGGCATCGGTGATTTTCGCCTTCACGCGCCTGGCGTTCGCAAGCTCTTCATTAATCCGGCGCGCTTCCCTGACCGCCCAATGCACGACCATGGCGCCGCCCAGCGCGGCGAGCGACCATTTCAGGACCGGTGAAAGCAAAAACGACGGCATAGGCAGCTCCGATCAGACAACTGGCAGCGAAAGTCGGTTGCGAAGGCGGCATTTTCGGGGCGGATCGCGTTTTGCGCAAGTATGCCGCAGACCAAGCCACAACAAGCCTCAACTATTGGGATTTTCGGCGATTGGACTAAAGTTCACCGGAGGTTAGTTTATCGATCGCCGCAACGGCCATCAGCATGAATGGCCGGCCGGCCTGTGGAGGAGCCAGAGAAACCATGAGCCGCCCTGTAAAAGCCAATTGGGCCGTTTTGGCGCTGATTGCCACCATCCTTGCACTGCCACTGTTGCTGGCTTCGCCGAGCGTTGCCGCAGATGCCTGGCCGAACCGGCCGGTGCGGCTCATCGTAACGCTCGGCCCGGGCAGCGGTGTCGACATCGGCGCGAGGCTGTTTGCAGACAAGCTGTCAGAACGTTGGGGTCAACCTGTCATCGTGGAAAATCGCCCGGGCGGCGATGGCATGGTCGCCATCACCAGCTTCCTGAGCGCGCATGATGATCACACCCTGCTAGTGTCGCCGGTGAGTTCGTTTACCGCGCATCCTTATTTCCACGACAAGCTCCCCTATGACCCGCGCGACCTCATCCCGATCGCTCGTATTTCCAAGACCGTTGTTGCAGTCAGCGTCCCGGCTTCTCTGAAGGTCAATTCGCTGAAAGAACTGGAGGCATTGGCTCGCGCGAAACCTGACCAATTGAACTGGACGACCGCAACGGGCTTTACCGATTTTGTATTTGCCGGGTATTTGCACACGGTCGGGCTCAAGATGGCCAAAGTGCCTTACAAGAATCCGGCCGGCGCCGTCACCGATCTCGCGGCAGGAACAATCCAGGTCTACATGCCGGCCTATGCGATCGTTCGTCCGCAGGTGGAGGCCGGAACGGTCAAAGTACTCGCGGTTACCAACCGCGAACGCGCTCCGGCTCTTCCCGATATCCCGACCGCGGTCGAAGCAGGCTATCCGTCTCTCGAATTCGATGGACTGGTCGGGTTGTTTGGCCCACCCGGAATTGCCGATGATGTGCGCAACAAGATCGCTGATGATATCCGCGCGGTCGCTGCCGATCCTGAAATCGTCAAGCGATTGACGGCAACCGGACAGATCGTCAGCCCCGGCAATGCCACCGAATTCGCCGCGTCGATCGCACAACAGCGCGAGCAGGTGGCCGCAGTTGCAAAATTGTTCGGCAACAAGCCGGTGCAGTGAGCGGAGAAATTTACAGTCCGTACCGGCCCCACAGCGCACGAATTTCCAGCGCCGAAATGAGATCGTCGGCCAGCCCGGGCTGACGGACAACTGCGTCCGCAAGACCAATCCCCGGCAACCGCCGACCGAACAGTGAACGCTCGGCCGAAACAAGCGGCGTATG
>DASSIJ010000249.1:0-18814 GCA_035692045.1 Pseudolabrys sp.
ATCATACTGCCGCTGTCGTGGTTGTTGCTGTACAGCCTGACCGATCCCAAGGGTGCTTTCACGCTTGGCAATTTCTACCGGCTGTTCACGGAATCCTCGTTCTATGATCCTCTCGTCACCACTTTCATCCTCGCCACGTCATCGGCCTTCATCTGCTGTGCGGTTGCGGCGCCGATGGGGTGGCTGGTGGCGCGTACCGACCTCCCATTTGCTCCTGTCATCCGCGCCCTTGTCACCGCGTCGTTCGTGACTCCGCCATTCCTGGGCGCCATCGCCTGGGAACTGCTCGCGGCGCCAAACAGCGGGCTGTTGAACAAGATCGCCCGCGAGTGGTTCGGCATGGCGCAGGACCAGTATCTGTTCAATATCTATACGTTGCCGGGACTAATCTTCGTCATCTCCTGTTACACGTTTCCGTACGTGTTCGTGCTGGTCGCAAATTCTCTCGACCGAACGCCGGGCGAACTCGAAGATGCCTCATCGATCCTTGGCGGTGGCCGCTGGTACACCGCCAGACGCGTCACCATTCCATTGGTGCTGCCGGCCTTGCTCGCCGGTGCACTCATCGCGTTCCTGCAGGCCATGACGCTATTTGGCTCGCCGGCGATCCTGGCGCTGCCGGCCGGCTTTCACACCATGACGACCAAGATCTGGAGCCTGTTCCAGTTTCCGCCCAAGCCGGAACTCGCCGCTGCCGCATCGTTGCCGCTGCTCGTGCTCACCGTCATTCTGTTGCGCGCCGAACACATGATTCTCGGGCGTCGCGGTTATTCCGTTGTGGGTGGAAAATATGGCGTGCCTCGGCTTATCCCTTTGCACCGCTGGCGCTGGCCCGCGCTCGCGTTGTGCTTGCTTATTCTGCTTAACCCGGTGTTTCTCCCATACGCCGCTCTGTTCAACGCGGCCTTTTCGCCCGTGGCTTCCACGTTCCTCACCGTGCAGAATTTCACGCTGCACAATATCAATTTCGTGCTGTTCGAGCTGTCGGCCGCTTCACTTGCCCTGAAGAATACGGTGATCCTGGGCACCGCGACCGCCACCATCGGAACTGCAATTGCGATTGTCATCGCCTACGTGACGGCCCGACAGGCGGTAGCCGGCTGGCGTGTGCTTGGGTTTCTCGCCACTGCGCCTATCGCCATTCCCGGCATCGTGCTCGGTGTCGGTCTCTTTCTGAGCTACACGCGACCGCCTTTCGTCCTTTACGGCACGCTGTGGATCCTGCTGATCGCTTTTGTGACGATCGCGCTACCGTCGGCCTATCAGCAGCTTCAGGCTGCATTCCGCACCATTCACCCCGAGCTGGAAGATGCAAGCCGAATTCTTGGCGCCACACGCTTGCGTTCCCTGTGGGAGATTACGGCGCCGCTTCTGCGGACAGGAGTGATCGCGACCTGGTGCTTCATCTTCGTTGGTGTGATGCGGGAACTGTCCGCAGCGATCATTCTGTTCACGTCGGAAACTAAAGTGGTGTCGGTCCTGATTTACGATCTCAATGAAAGCGGCGATCTCGGCGCCATCTCGGTTATCGGCCTGGGCATGCTGCTGATCACCTTTGCTGTGGTGATCGCGGTGAACCGGATCCCTGGTTTCGGCAACGTGCGTTTCCGCACCTGATGTCAATGTCCACGAAGCTTCCTGCCATCTCGGTTGCCGAACAACTGGCGCAGCGCATTGCCGCGCAGCGTGCCGATCGGCTGCCCTCAGCCGTGCGGCAGAAATGCGAGGATCTGTTGATCGACGTCGCCGGCCTCTGCGTGACCGCTCGCAACGAGGATTACATCAAGGCCGCACTTGCCGGGTGCGACGATGAGGGTTCCTGCACGGCCATCGGCCATGCGCGTGCTTTCAGCGCGGCGAGCGCGGCCTTCATCAATGGCACCGCCGCGCATGGCGAAGACTTCGACGATACCTTCGAAGGTGGGCCCGTCCATGCCGGCGCAGTCATCGTGCCAGCGATCCTGGCAGCCTGCGAACGGCACCGGCCGGAAGGCGCGGCTGGCATGCTCGGCGTTGCGGTCGGCACGGAAGTCATGTGCCGCCTGAGCACCGTGGTGCCGAAGGCCGTGCACAAGGCCGGTTTCCATCCGACCGCCATTTTCGGCGTGATGGGCGCGGCCGCTGGTGTCGGCGCTGCACTTGGCCTCAATGCCAAACAGATTGTCGATGCGCTCGGCATCGCAGCGAGTTTTGCGGGCGGCATCATTGAATATCTGGCCGAGGGCACGTGGACCAAGCGGTTGCATCCGGGCTGGGCTGCGCAGTCCGGCATACGTGCGGCGCTTCTTGCGCGCGGCGGCTTCACCGGCCCGCGCACGGTGTTCGAGGGCGTGCACGGGTTGTTCCATGGCTTTGCACATACGACGCAAGGCGACTATGACGCGCTCATTGGCGGCTTTGGCGAGCGTTGGGTGACCGAGACGCTTGCCTTCAAACCCTATCCATGCGGAACCATGGCGCATCCTTACATCGATTGCGCCAAGCGGCTCGCCGCACGCGGCGTCAAGCCGGCCGACGTAAAAGAGCTGGTGTGCGAAGTCGCTGAAGGCACGGTGCATCGCTTATGGGAGCCGCTTGCCGACAAGCAGCGCCCGCCCAATGGATATGCAGCGAAGTTTTCGACGGCGTTTCTTCTTGCCACGGGTTTCGTTCGCGGCGGTGTTGGGCTCGACGCCTTTACCGAGCAAGCGGTGCGTGACAAAGACGTGCTCGCTCTCTCGTCGAAAGTACGTTACGTCATCGATCCCGATAATCCCTATCCCAACAACTTCACAGGCCACATTCGCGCCGTGCTCAATGATGGCCGCGTGATCGAGGAGCGGCAACCACATTTCCGGGGCGGTGCACACGAGCCCTTGACGCGCGCCGATGTCGAGGAAAAGTTTATACTCAACGTCCGTCACGGCGGTTGGGATGACAAGCGCGCTGTTGCTGCGCTCAAGCAGCTGGCGAAATTTTACGAAGGCAAAATCGATCTGGCATTCTTGCGGGGATAGTCGCGGGTCATGGCTGAAAACAAGGAGCTCATCGGCAAGGTCGCTATCGTCACCGGTGCCGGGCGTAATATCGGGCGTGCAATCGCGCTTGCGCTCGCGCGGGCCGGCGCTTCGGTGGTCGTCAATGTTCGCTCCAACCAGATTGAAGCCGAAGGTGTCGTGCGCGAGATCGAAGCGGGCGGCGGCAAAGCGGTCGCCGTTCTTGGCGATATCGGCGAGGAAAAAACTGCCGGTGCGCTCGCCGAGGCCGCGCTCAAGCGGTTCGGGCGCATCGATATTCTGGTCAACAACGCGGCGCTCCGGCGAGAGAAACCCATCGGTGATATGAGCTATGCCGAATGGCGCGAGGTGATGAATGTCATCCTCGATGGGACCTTTCGTTGCGTGCATGCCTGCCTGCCAGCACTGAAGAAGAGCGGTGGCAGCATCATCAATATCGGCGGGATGAGCGCGCATATCGGATCAAAAGACCGTGCGCACGTGATTACCGCAAAGGCTGCGCTCGTCGGCTTCTCGCGCGCGCTTGCCCACGACCTTGCCGCCGACAAGATCACTGCCAATTGCGTGGTGCCGGGCGCGATCGACACGACACGGCCGGCCTCGTCGCAAAATCCAGCCCACCACCTCACTCACGGCACGATTACCGGCGAGCGGGGCAAAGCCGAAGATGTTGCGGCGATGGTGCGCTATTTGTGCGGTCCGGGTGGCCGGTATGTCACCGGCCAGACCATTCACGTGAGTGGCGGAGCCTATCTCGGCTCATAGCCGCCATGTCGCGCACGGCGGCAGGGTGGTCGTACTTGCTCTTAAGTGCTAATCCATAGCCCGACGGCTTCAGGTCACAACGAGGTTCCTATGTATTCCGAGCTGGGTCTCTACATCGACGGCAAATGGCTCAACGGCGAAGGCCGCAAGGGCGAGGACGTGATCAATCCCGCAACCGGCAAGACGCTTGCGCACCTGCCGCATGCGAGCAAAGCCGATCTCGATGCGGCGCTCGCCGCCGCCGAAAGAGGCTTCGCGGCGTGGAAGGCAACCTCCGCCTATGACCGCTCCAAGATCATGCGCAAGGCCGCCGACCTGCTACGCGAGCGCTTCGATCACGTTTCCAAGGTGATGACCCAGGAACAGGGCAAGGTCTATGTTGAGTCGCGTGCGGAAGTCCTGACCAGTGCCGACATCATTGACTGGTATGCGGAGGAAGGCCGCCGAACTTATGGCCGTGTGATCCCGGGCCGCCAGAAAGGCGTGCGCCAGCTCGTTGTTCAGGAGCCTGTCGGCATCGTTGCGGCGTTCACGCCGTGGAATTTCCCGACGCTGACGCCGGTACGTAAAATCGCCGGCGCGCTCGCCGCGGGCTGCTCGATCATCATCAAGGCGTCGGAGGAAACGCCGGGCGGCTGCGTTGAACTGGTCAAATGCTTTGCCGACGCCGGTTTGCCGGCGGGCGTGCTCAATCTCGTCTTCGGCGTGCCGGCGGATGTGTCAGAGCATCTGATCCCGAAGAAGTCAGTCAAGAAGATCTCGTTCACGGGATCGGTTCCGGTCGGCAAGCATCTCGCCGGCCTCGCGGCCAAGGGCATGAAGAAAGCAACCATGGAGCTTGGCGGGCACTCACCGGTCGTCGTGTTCGACGATGCCGACCCCGAGAAGACCGCCGACACCATCGCGGCATTCAAGTATCGCAATGCCGGTCAAGTCTGCATCTCGCCGACGCGTTTCTACGTGCAGGAAAAGAACTACAGCAAGTTCGTCGCCCGCTTCACCGAATATGCCAAGGGTTTGAAACTGGGTGACGGCCTGGAAAAGGGCATCACCTTGGGCCCGCTCGCCAATCCGCGCCGGCTCGACGCCATGGAAAGCTTTGTCAACGACGCCAAGGACCGCGGCGGCAAGGTCGTCACCGGCGGCTCGCGCCACGGCAACCAGGGCTTCTTCTATGAACCGACGGTTATCACGGACGTGCCGGACGATTCCAAGATCATGACCGAGGAACCGTTCGGGCCGGTCGCGCCGATCGTGCGGTTCAAGACCTTCGACGAAGTGGTCGAGCGTGCCAATTCGCTTCAATTCGGTCTCGCCGCCTATGCGTTCACCTCATCGGACAAGAATGCGTCGGCGATCAGCGATGCGCTGCAGTCCGGGATGGTGGGCGTCAACAGTGTCGCGATCTCGACGCCTGAGACGCCGTTCGGTGGCGTCAAGGAATCGGGTTATGGATCGGAAGGCGGCATCGAGGGCCTGCAGGCTTATATGAACGTCAAGTTCATTTCGCAGGCTTAAGCCCAATTCTCCCGTGTAAGCGGGAATCCAAGGAGGCCTGGTCCCCGCTTTCGCGGGGGCGGACGGGCTACTTCCCAGCCATGCCCTTCTGACACGCTTCCCACACCTTCGCGGGCGTAGCCGGCATTTCCATGTGATCGGCGGCGCCGTTCGGGATTGCATTTGAAATCGCATTCATCACCGCTGCGATCGCCGCTGTCGTTCCGGCTTCGCCGGTGCCCTTCACGCCGAGCGGGTTGCTCGTCGCGGGGACCGAATGCACCGCCTCGCGAAGTTCGGCCGGCATATGGTGGGCGCGCGGCATGCCGTAGTCCATGAACGAGCCTGCCACCAATTGACCGCTTTCGGAATCGTAAACCGCGTTTTCCGTCAGCGCCTGACCGAGACCGTTCGCGATTGAGCCCTGGACCTGTCCTTCGACGATCATGGCATCGAGCATAACACCCGGGTCATCGACCGCGGTGTAGGTCACCAGGTCGACTGCGCCGGTCTCGGGATCGATCTCCACCTCGGCGATATGGCAACCGTTCGGGAATGTCAGCGGCGTCTCGGTCTTTTCCTTGGTGTCGAGACTCTCGCCAATCTCTTTCGCGCGCTTTGCGGTATCGAAAAGCGAGATCTTGCGGTCGGTGCCGACGACTTCGAAATTCCCATTGCGATACTGGATATCGGCCTCGGAAGCTTCCAGGAGTGTTGACGCCACTTTCTTGCCCTTCGTCAGCATGACATCTGCTGTATGCACGATCGCACTGCCGGCACACATCGCGGAGCGCGAACCGACGGAGGCGAAACCGGTGATTCCCAGTGCGGTGTCACCGTGACGGTGCTGAATCTTGGCGGCGTCGATGCCGAGCTTGTTGGCGAGCAGACGTGGAAAAACGGTAGCGTGGCCCTGGCCGGTCGACTGCACATTGCAGCCGAGAACGAGCTGGTCGCCGCCAGGAAACGAAACCGAGGCCTGCTCCATCGGCAATGCGCCGGCATGCTCCAGCATGCAGGAGACACCGATGCCGCGCAGCTTTTTGCGTTTCGATGACTCGCGCCGGCGCTTATTGAAATTGTCGAAGTCGGCGAGCTCCAATGCCCGGTCGACAATCGCCGGGAAATCGCCACTGTCATACGTATTGATCGGCGTCTTGAACGGCATCGCCGACGCAGGAATGAGGTTTTTCTTGCGCAGCCGCACGGGATCGATGCCGGTGATCCGCGCCGCCTCTTCCACCACACGCTCAAGTGCGTAGTTCGCTTCCGGTCGACCAGCGCCGCGATAGGGTCCGATCGGAATGGTGTTGCTGAAGTAGCAGGCGACCGAAGCCTCCACCTTCGGGATCCGGTACATGCCGGGCAGGCAGCGAGCGAAATTGTTGGTGTTAATTCCCACGCCCGCGGTGCTCACATAGGCGCCCTGGTTGCACAGGTGCCGAACCCGCAGCGCCAGAAATTTCCCCTTTTCGTCGATCGCGAGCTCGGCCTCGGTGACCGTGTCGCGCGCCTGCGTGTCGGTGACGAAAGCTTCCGATCGCGTCGATTGCCATTGCACCGGACGGCCGAGCTGGCGCGCCGCAATCAGCAGTGCCGGATATTCCGGGTAGGGCGGTGTCTTCATGCCGAAGGCGCCGCCGACGTCCTGGGTGATTACGCGCAGCTTTTCGTTCGGCACGCCCATGACGGCGGCACTCAGGTTGCGCAGCGAGTCAGCGCTCTGCGAACAGACATAGAGCGTGTAGCCATCATTAGCCTTGTCGTAGACGCCGGTTGCGCCGCGGGTTTCCATAGACGCGACCACCATGCGTTGGTTGGTCACGCTCACCTTGGCCACGTGCGGCGCCTTGGCGATAATCTCGGCGACCTCGCGTTCGTTCTGTTCGTCGGGCACGGGACCCGGCCAGTCGACGCAAAGATTTCCGGGTGCTTCCGGATAGAGTTGCGTGCCGCCTTTCATGGCGTCGCGCAGGTCGATCACCGCCGGCAATTCCTCGTACTCAACCCGCACCAGGTCGGCCGCATCCTGTGCGGCCGCTATTGTCTCGGCGACCACCATCGCGACCGGATCGCCGACATGCATCACCTTTTCGCCTGCGAGCGATGGCCGGAACGGCATGATCATCTTGGCGCCGCCGCGGCCCGGGACCGGCGGATGGCGCGACACGCTCCCGACGTTCGCCGCCTTCATGTCTTCGGCCGTAAGCACGGCCAGCACTTTCTTGGCCCTGCGCGCCTCGTCGGTGTTGACCGACGTGATGCGCGCGTGCGCATGCGGCGATCGCACGAACGCGGCATAGGCCGTGTTGGGAAGGCGCGGATCGTCCATAAAACGGCCGATGCCCCGGACGAGAGCGTCATCCTCGATGCGCGGCGTGTGCTTCGTGCTGATCGGGCTGGTTGTCATGAGAGGTCCAGGAAAGCGCTTGTGGAACCCCGTTTATAGCCGAAACAACCGAGGGCGACAGGGGCTTGCGCCCGTACGCCGGGTGCGGCACTCAGACGTCCTTTCCTTACGCCGCATGGCGTTTTTCGGGTGGTGAAATGAGCAAAGTGAGAACGATCGATACTCATGCGCATGTGTTGACCGAAGAAACCGCCGCGTTGCTGCGCAAGGAAGCGCCCAAGGTGCCGGTGACCATCAACCCGATCGACGCGGCTTCGGCGACGCTCGACGTCGGCGGCGTGGCCTACAAGCCCTATCCGCGCGGCGGCTTCGATATTGCACACCGCTTGCGGGACATGGACGAGGCCGGTGTGGACGTGCAAGTCCTCTCGGCAACACCCCAGACCTATCTCTATGGCCAGGATGCTGCGCTTGGCGCCGCGACCTCTGCAATCCAGAACGACCAGATCGCGAAACTGGTCAAAGAGAATCCGCAACGGTTCATGGGCATCGCGACACTGCCGATGCAGGCGCCGGAAAAGGCCGCCGACGAACTCCGGCGCGCGATGACCAAACTCGGACTGCGCGGCACGATGTTCGCGTCCAATATCATGGGCAAGAACCTCGACGATCCGAGCTTCGAGCCGCTTTGGGGAACCGCTGAGGAGCTGGGGGCCTTCGTCTTTATTCACCCGAACAATATCGCCGGCGCCGACCGGATGAAGTCCTATTACCTCAATAATCTGATCGGCAACCCGCTCGACACAACGATCGGCGCGGCCTGCCTCTATTTTGGTGGTGTGCTCGACCGCTATCCCAAATTGACGGTGGTGCTCGCTCATGGCGGCGGCTTCACCCCATATCAGGCGGCGCGCTGGGAGCATGGGTGGCAAGTTCGGCCTGAACCAAAGAAAAACATCTCGAAGCAGCCGATGAACATCGCAAAACGTTTTTACTATGACACGATCCTCCACTCGGCGCCGGTCCTGGAATTCATGATCGGCCATGTCGGCGCCGATCGCGTCGTGCTCGGCAGCGATTATCCCTATGACATGGGCATGATGGACTGCGTGAAACACGTGCGCTCCCTGAAGATTTCCGATGCAGACAAGACAACAATTTTGAGCACAGGCGCCGAAGCCTTGCTGGGAAATCCATGAACGTTCAAGCCGCCAAAGCCACCCGAATTCCAACGACGGCTGTCACAAGCCTGATCGTCGACGCGATGGGCAAGGCCGGCGTGTCGAAGGATGACGCGGGAAAAATTGCGGGTCTCATGCTCGAGGCAGATCTCATCGGCGCCGATGCGCATGGCGTGTTCCGCCTGATGCAATATGTTCAGCGTCTGAAGCTCGGTTCTACCAATCCCCGGCCCAACATCACGGTCAACCGCACAGCGCCGGCGACCGCGCTCGTCGACGGCGACAATGGCATGGGCCATCTGGTCGTGGCCCGTGCTGCGGAAACCGCGATTGAGCTCGCGCGCGAATGCGGTGTTGCCTGGGTCGGGTGCCGCATGTCCGGTCACGCCGGCGCGGCGGGAGTCTATGCCGCGTTGCCGTTGAAGGCCGACATGGTGGGTCTTTATTCGGCTGTCGCGAATGCCAATCACATGCCGCTTGCCGGCGGTGCCGAGCCGGTGCTCGGCACCAATCCGCTGGCGATCGCTATTCCCGCCGGCAAGGAAGCGCCGGTGGTGCTCGATATCGCCACCTCGATCGTGTCCTACGGCACCATCAAGAACCACCGTTTGCAAAATAAACCTTTGCAAGACGACTGGATGATCGATCCTGCAACCGGAGAAGCCGTCATCGACCCGCACAAAAGTGCGGAGGCGCTGCTGTTGCCGATGGCAGGCTACAAGGGGGCAGGGCTCGCGCTGACGCTTGGGCTTCTTGCCGGCACCCTCAACGGTGCGCTGTTTGGTCGCGACTGCGTCGATTTCAACGCCGAACCGGACAAAGTCACCAACACCGGGCAATTCGTGGTCGCGCTCGACCCGGCCCGTTTCCAGCCGCTCGATCAATTCAAGGCCGAGGTAGACCGGCACATCCATGAACTTCGCAACACGAAAGCGCTACCCGGCCAAAGCGTTCGCCTGCCGGGCGAGCAGCGTGCGCAGCGCCGCGCCGACCGCCTGCACAATGGGCTACCGCTAGGGTCAGAACTATTGGCGCAGCTGGACAAACTCGCAGCAGAACTGGCGATCACGCCACTGCGTGAACGCGGTTAGGGCAGTCCGATCACATAAGCGCCTTCTTTTGGTCTCAGGGGAACAATTCGGGAAGCGCCGTTTGTTGCGCGGCCCGCTCCCGGTCGATGTGTGGCTGTCGGTGCGAGATTTGTGTAAATCGATTGTCGAATCAATTCGATGAAGCGGATCGCAAAAAAAGAGCTGGTACCGTGGGTCACAAGAAGGTTGGCCCGTTTGGGCGTTCTTTTGGTGTTCGGTTCTGCGTTGTCCGCAATTCCCTTACTTAGTGTCTCGAGCGAGAATACCTTTGATCGCATTCAGGCCGGCGAGTGGGTGACGGCTTCGATGTATTGGGAAGACAAGCTGGTTTCGACTGGCAAGAGCTTCAATCCAATCGGATGGCACGCCGCCCATAAGACGTTGCCGATTGGAACATTGATCCGTGTGTCGAATCCCAAGAACCATCGCTCGATCAATGTAACGATCAACGATCGCGGGCCGTTTGTAGCCAACCGCGATCTGGATCTCAGCCTTGGTGCTGGCACATTGTTGGGGCTTCAAGGACTGGGTACCGTCTACATGGAAGTTCTCTCGATCCCGCCCATAAAGAATATGCGACGGCCGGTGGTAGAGAGCCTGTTTACGGTGAGCGATGCCAACGCCAATTGCGTTGGTGGCGTCGCCGCCTGCTAGGCCATTCCGCGCTCGGCGCGGGAACTGGCGGCTCAAAATGGCAACGAAAACGGCTGCCTCTATAGTTAACTCGTCGTTAACCTAAAAAGGTAAACGCCGTTTAAGGATTACCACCGATTTGTTAACCTTTAGAAGTGAGGGGCGGGGCGAAAGATCGCGCTCGGTGCGGCTCTTGGGTTGCGCCCATCGCCTGCCGATCGGCCTGGCGCGCAACCGCAAGGTCCGGCCGCAACGCATCCAGTCCTGTCTCGGCTCGTCAGCCCGCGAAGGATCAAGCGTGGGCGCGTGGTGCTGTGCCATGGAAGAGGGAGCGGTTCGGTGACGGCAGGCATCTTGCTCAGTAGCCAAACGCGCGGCGATTGGATCGAGCTTAGCGCCGCCGGCTCATGGACCGCCGAATATGCCAGCGCGATCGAGCCGCAGGTCGATGCTGTCACACAAACCGTCACGGCGCGCAGCATCGCGATCAATATCACCCGCATCGACTATCTCGACACTTACGGCGCGTGGCTTCTTGAGCGTACGCTGAGAAACTGGACGAACCAGGGGCGTGAAGCGCGTCTTGTCGGATTGCGCGAGGATTACCGCGGTCTCTTCGAGAAGGTTCACGCCGGAACACAGGCGCTGTCGCCGCCACCGCCCAAGCGCAACAGCATCATGGCGACGCTGGAAAGCGTCGGCATGACGATGGCGGCGGTTGGCGCCGATCTCGTCCTTTTGGCGCAGATGATCGGCTCGCTGATCGTCGCGCTCAAGCGCGTGATACTGCGGCCCACAACGTTTCGCTTCACGTCGATGATCCACCAGCTCGAGCGTGTTGGCTGGCGAGCGGTGCCGATCGTCCTCCTGATCACGGTATTGATCGGCGCCATTCTCGCGCAGCAAGGCATTTTCCATTTCCGCAAGTTTGGGGCGGACATCTTTGTCATCGACATGGTCGGTGTGCTCGTGCTCCGCGAAATAGGCGTGCTGATCGTGTGCATCATGGTGGCGGGCCGGTCCGGCAGCTCGTACACGGCCGAGCTCGGCGCGATGCGGATGCGGGAGGAAGTTGATGCACTGCGCACGATGGGATTTGATCCGATCGAGGTCCTGGTTCTGCCGCGTATTCTGGCGCTGATCATCGCGGTACCGGCTCTCACATTCCTCGGCTCCATGGCGGCACTCTATGGCGGCGGGCTGGTGTCCTGGCTTTACGGGGGCATCCAGCCGGAGGTCTTTTTGGCGCGCCTGCGCGAGGCAGTCACGACCACCACATTTGAGGTAGGAATGATCAAGGCGCCATTTATGGCACTGGTCATCGGCGTTGTGGCCTGCGTGGAAGGGCTGCAGGTTCAGGGCAGCGCCGAGTCGCTCGGCGAGAAGACCACCAACTCGGTGGTCAAATCCATCTTCCTGGTTATCGTGCTCGACGGTGTGTTCGCCATGTTCTTCGCATCAATCGGAATGTGAAATGGCCGACGAATCCATCATCGAGGTGCGCGACCTTGTCGTTGAGCTCAAAGGGAATCGGGTTCTCAATGGCGTCACGCTTGATGTCTATCGCGGAGAAATCCTGGGCTTCGTTGGCGCTTCGGGCGCGGGCAAGTCGGTTCTCACGCGCACGATCCTTGGCCTGTTGCCGAAGCAACAAGGGCGGATCGACGTTTTTGGCGTCAATCTCGACGAAGCCGGCGAGATGCAGCGCCAGGAGATCGAGCGGCGCTGGGGCATCCTGTTCCAGCAAGGCGCGTTGTTTTCCTCTCTGACGGTCGGCGAGAACGTCGAATTTCCCATCCGCGAATATCTCGATATCTCGGACCGTCTGATGACCGAAATCGCCATCACCAAGCTGGAAATGGTCGGTCTCAAGCCGGACGTATACAGGAAGTTCCCTTCGGAACTTTCGGGCGGCATGATCAAGCGCGTCGCGCTCGCGCGCGCCTTAGCGCTTGATCCTGAAATCCTTTTCCTGGACGAGCCAACCTCGGGGCTCGACCCGATCAGCGCCGGCGATTTTGACCAGCTAATCCTGACTTTGCAGCAGACTTCGTCGATGGCGGTTTTTATGGTAACCCATGACCTCGACAGCTTGCACACGATCTGCGACAGAATCGCCGTACTCGGCGACGGAAAGATCATTGAGGCCGGCACCATGGATACGATGCTGGCGTCACAGCATCCATGGATGCGGGCTTATTTCCACGGTGTGCGCGCCCGGACAGGCCTGCTAGCTGCGGCGAGGAACTAACGGAGTGGGGTGATGGAGCGAAAAGCGCACTACGCACTGATCGGGTTGTTCACGTTTGCCGTGGTGGCAGGCGCGTTCGGCTTTATCTTCTGGCTGCATCACTCTTCGGGCAAGAAACAGGCCGTTTCCTATCGTGTCATTTTCGACAGCTCGGTGTCGGGACTGCAGGTCGGCGGCAACGTGCTGTTCAACGGCATTCGCGTCGGCGAGGTCACCAATCTGCGCCTCGATCCCGATAACCCGCGCCAGGTCGTCGCCCTGCTCGCGGTCAACAAGGCAACACCGATCCGCTCCGACACGCGTGTGGGTCTTGAATTTGCCGGCCTGACAGGTGTCGCCGCGGTGTCGCTCAAGGGCGTCTCGGCAAACACGCCTTTGATCGAACGGGAAGAGGGCGAGCCGCCGACCTTGCGGTCCGACCCGAGCGCCAGCCAGGACATGATGCAGGCGGCGCGCGAAGTGCTCAACAAGGCGGAAGAAGTGATCACCGCCAATCAGGAGGCGCTGCACCAGGCGATTGCGGACATTGCCGCATTCAGCGCATCGCTTGCGCGGAACACCGACAATGTCGATTCGATCATGAAAGACGCCAAAGACACGATGAGCAACGCCAAGGAGGCAACCGCCTCGGCGCGCATGCTTATGGACAATCTCGATAAGCGCACCGACGAGATCACGATTGGCGTCAACAGGATGACCGCGACCGCGACGCGCCAGATCGACATCGCCGGGCGAGCGATCACGGATCTCGCGCACAATCCGCAGCGATTTTTGTTCGGTGGCAGCAGCAGTAGCAGCAGTAGCGCCACCACCACCGAGGCTACGCCGGCGCCTGCTCCGGCGGCCCGCCCGGCCCGCACTTCGGCGCCTGCTCCGGCGCGGGCTTCGACACCTGCTCCGACACCTGCTCCGCCGCGCAGGCAGTCGCAGCAGCAATAGTCCCCGTCAGGCCGCCGCGCGCACTTCGTCGGGATCGAGCGGCAACTTTACCGGCTGCTTGCGCCTGGCCGACAGGTCGAGCGCTTTGGTCAGCATCAGGTTCCGATGGGCTTCTTCGACTGTCGCGGCCGCCGTTGGCAAACCGAGGGCGACGCGGTTGAGCCACGAGTCGGTTTCCTCGGCCATGGGCCCGCGCAGTTCACCGAGCGCCATGTCGCCGGGCGGATAGCTGCCCATGAAGTCGACCAGCCGGGTGGCATCGGGATTGTAGCCCTCTGACTGCGGCTTTGAGACCGCAAGCACGATGTCGCGGTGCGTATCATCAATGGTGAGCACGCCGGTGGTGCCGATAATCCCAACCTCGAGCGAGTACACCGCTGCTGGCCATGTCACCGGCAGCGCCCAAGACATGTTGAGATGATAAATGGTGCCGTCCGAAAAATTGATCATCCCGGCCGTGCCGTCGATACCTTTGTAGGCGGGGCCCAGCACCCTGTCGACCGAACGCGCATAACATTCGACCGCCGTCTTTCCTTCCAGACACCACATGCAAATGTCGAGCGCGTGCGTACCCGAAATGACCATCGGAGAAATGCTCGCGGGATCGTCGGTGCGTTTGTAGTTGTCGATTGCGACCAGACGATTCATGAATGCGCGCGAGGTCACCATTGTAACGTCGCCGAGCGCACCGGTGCGGCATTTCTCCTTCGCCGCCAGCCATCGCCGCCGAAAGCGTTGCGTGTAGCCAACCACGGCATCGAGTTTCGCCGCTTTGATTGCCTTCAGGACGCGTTCGGATTCGGCAAGATTGGTTGCGAGCGGTTTCTCGATCAGCATCGGAATGCCACGCTCAACGGCAGCCATGATCGGATCAACGTGCAAATGCTCGTCGGTACAGATAATAGCGGCCGTGACTTCCGGCCGCTTGAGCAGTTCGATGTGGCTTTGCGTCACAAAATCCGCGCTGATCTTCGGACCCACTTCTCCCGCGCGGTTCGGGTTTTTTTCGGCGAGCCCGATCCATTGGACAGCCGGATGGCGCGCCGCCACCTCGCCACGGAACAATCCGACCCGGCCGCCGCCGATAATCGCAAGGCCGACTCCCTTGGCCGAGGCCTTCATTGGTTCACCCCTGCTCGGATTTTCTGCTTGAATTCGGCAATGGCCGAGATCGTTTCGTTGGTCAGCGGCAGATCCACCGGCTCGTTTCGATCGGCAGACAGGTCTGCAGCGCTGTAGGTCTCCATCACACGCCGCGCGCTTTCCGGCGTTACCATCACCGGAGTGTTGCGGATGCAGGCCTCCAGGAAATGGATGGTTTCGGGACCCATGCCGCCAGCGAAGACGTTGTCGACCCACTCACCCGGCATGGTGGACATTGGAAACTCCTGGCCGTGCTTCTCGGTATTGAGCCAGTTGTCACGTTGGGTGTCATCGAGAAACAGTGAGCCGTCGGTGCCGGTGATCTCGATCCAGGTCGCGCAATAATTCGGGTAGCTCGGCGGCAGGTTCCAGCCGCCGCCGATCATCACAGCGACACCATTGTCCATCGTCACCGTGGTAAACATCACGTCGTGGGAGCCATTGATGGGCTCCATGTAACCATAGGCGCCCTGCGAGTAGACGCGGACGGGCTTTGCCGGCTCCAGAAGCCAGAGCACAAAATCGAGGTCGTGCGTTGACTCCATGACGACCGGAGAAAGCCGCACGCGGCTCGCGATCTTTTTGCCCAGGCTGCGCGAGAGGTGGCGACTCACCAATACAGACACGACCTTGCCGAGTGTGCCGTCAACGATCTTTTTCTTGGCGTAGGCGATTTTCGGGTTGAAGCGCTGCGAGTAACCGATGGTGAATTTCAGATTGTTGCGCTTGGCGAGAAGGATGAGCTCGTCCGCTTCCCATAACTCCAGCGCGATCGGCTTTTCCAGCATCACATTCTTGCCGGACTTGAGGCAGTCGCGGCAGATCGGATAGTGGTTGGATTCCGGAGTGGTCGATATGTAGACCACGGAGATGTCCGGATTCTTGATGATATCGTTGTAGTCGAGGGTCGCGGTGGCAGGCTTGTAAAGCGCTTTCACCTCGGCCAGGCGGTCTGGCTTGATCTCGCACAGGTGCAATTTGTCCACCAGTGCCGTACGCGAAAGGGTATCCGCGCGTGTACCCCCGACCCAACCCACGCCAATGATCGCAGCTTCAACCGTTTTCACCAGACTTCTTCCCTTCAGTTTCTTGAGATGTTGCGGTCCTGCCGGCCGCGCGGCGGCACACTAGCCCACGTGTAAAATAACCGGAAGGGCAGGCTTTTTCAGCGCGCGAAAGCAGTCTTGCCTATGCCAAACACCTGCGCCGCGAATTGCGGATAGACCTCCGCCAATTGTGGCGCGACCACCTCCCGCATGAGCTTGAGCGTCTCGGGCGAGGGCGCCCGGGTCTGTGGCACGCTCGCCGGCATCTCGAAATCGAATCCCGTGTTCTCGACAATCTCGTCGACTGTATGGCCCGGATGCACGCTTGCCAGGGCGAAATGGCCGTTCACGAAATTGAACAGGCAGCGATTTGTCACAAGCGCAACAGGCCCCCCTGGGCGATAGACATTGGCGTCGCTTGTGCCGGGCGCACTGATGAAATCGACCTTGGGCACGAGCGTGCGCCTTGAATGCTCGGTGCGGAAAAGGATCACCTTCGGTACCACGTAGTAGAGATAAGCGGAGCCAAATGAACCCGGAAAGCGCACTTTTGGATGGCCATAGTCGCCGGTGCTCACAAGGTTGACGTTGCCCTCACCATCGATTTGTCCGCCCGAAAGAAAGAACACGTCGATACGCCCTTGGCCCGCGCAATCGAACAGTTCACGCGCCCCATCGGTGAAGAAATTGTGCTTGCGGCTTTGCAGCAATGAGACATACGGCCGTCCTTTGCCGCGCTCGCGCGCAATCAGCGCGGCAGTCGCCGGAATGGGTGAAGCGTTGCCGACTGCAACGTGTCGTACATCACCGATGAGGCGCGCGATGACGTCGGCGAGAAGCTCCTCGTCACGAAATTCGTGTGCAGTTACGCGTGGGCTCTCCCCTGTCATGTCAGGGTGGTCGCGACACGCGGGGGCTATGCAGCGCGTTTCTCATACACATACTTGTCCAGATACTCGGCGAAACCCTCCTCCGTCGCCGCCATGCGGGCGTATTCGGCAAGATGATCGGCGTCAGACGGATAAAAATCCGGCAACCCGAGCGGCCATGCGCCGCGCTCGGCGATTGCGATCGTTTCGATGTAGAAGCCCGGCAAGGTGCCGGCGGCAAGCATCGGATCCTCCAGCAGATTGCCGTCGTGGATTTTTTCGACGGTCGCGATGGTCTTGTGCGCCGCATGGGCCATAGTGGCGAATTCGCGTTGTCGTCCGATCCAGACATTGCCGAAACGATCCGCCATCGGCGCATGGATAAACGCCACGTCCGGCTTGATCGCGGGCAACAGCACAATTGGGCCGTCGTTTGCGAACGGACTGTCGATCACTTTCCAGTCGTCACGATGTCTCAGGACATCCGAGCCGATAAGCCCGCGCAGCGGCATGAATGGCACGCCTTTTTCAGATGCCTGCAGCGCCGCATGCAGCGCCGGGCAGGTAGCGTCCTTCATTTTGATCGCGCCCGATTTGATGGCGGCCGTGAAGCGGGGCGCCGGGCCAAACTCGCCGAGGCTCACCGCGCTCGTTTCGAGCGTTTCGATACAACCGGCCCCGATCAGCAAATCGGCCTGCAGGCTCGAGGTTGGCAGCGCCACAAGGTGTATGCGTTTCACACCACGCCGTACGAGCGCCCGGGTCGCCGCCATCGGCACGCCGGAAACCTCGCGCGGCACCACCAACAGGCAGCCGTCGCCAATCGGCGCAAGTAACTCATCGAGTGATTTCGCCGGCTGAAACATCGCGGCCCGCAAGGTTACGCGGCATTGATGCCGATACCTTTTTCCCATTGTTGCCCTTGCAACGTCCACTGGATTTTGCGACTTGGGTTGGATGCTTACCAACCTGCAGGACAAGCTGCGTTCCCGGCGCTTTGTAATCACCGCGGAAGTGACGCCGCCGGTATCGGCCGATCGTGCCGAGCTGCTGGCCAAAGCGCTTCCACTGCGGGGCCTGGCCGATGCCGTCAACATCACCGACGGTGCGGGCGCACGGCCCCATCTCGGTGCGGTTACGTCGGCCGCGATTCTTGTGGAGCAGGGCATCGAGCCGATACTTCAATTCACCTGCCGTGATCGCAATCGCATTGCCTTGCAGAGCGAATTGCTGAGCGCGGCAGCCTCGGGCATACACAATCTGCTGATGTTGCGCGGTGACGATCCGAGCGCCGGAGACCAGCCGGATGCCGTGCCGGTGTTCGATCTCGACCCGCGTTCGCTGCTCGAGACCGCGCGACGGCTTCGCGACAACGGCGAACTGCCGACGGGCCGAAAGATCACCGGCCGCGCCGATTTCTTCCTCGGCAGCGCCGACAATCCGGTCGATCCGCCGCCAGGTTGGCGCCCGACCGGATTGCAAGCCAAGGTCGCGGCCGGCGCGCAGTTCGTGCAGACTCAATTTTGCATGGATGCCGGCGTGGTGCGTCGCTATATGGCGCGTCTCGCCGAACTCGGCATAACCGACGAATTGTCGATCCTGATCGGCATCGTGCCACCGCGCACCGCCAAGTCAGCACGCTGGATCAAGGAAAAACTGTTCGGCGCCGTCATTCCCGACGCGCTGATTGATCGCATGGAGCGCGCAAGCGATCCGGCAGCGGAAGGCCGTCGCATTTGCATCGATATGGTTCGTGAGTTGGCGGACGTGCCGTCAGTAGCCGGTGTCCACATCATGGCGCCCGGCAACGATGCGGCCGTGCCCGACATCATCAAGGCGGCGCGAGACAGCGTCTCCCGTCTCGCGCCAGCCTGATTGGTCAGCTCAACGCCGACTTCACGCGATCCGGAGAGAACGGCACGCGACGGATGCGCACGCCGGTCGCATCGAAGATGGCGTTAGCAATGGCCGCTGCCACTGGCCGGATCGAGGGCTCACCGGCACCTGTGGGCGCAATGTCAGGATGGTTGATCAGGACGACGTTCACCTCGCC
>DASSIJ010000250.1:0-2089 GCA_035692045.1 Pseudolabrys sp.
TATCGGCTGCATCGGGCAGGATCACTTCGTCAGGCTTGGTCATCAATTCCACTTCGCGCAGCGCCTTGGTGACGCCGAGGATCGCGCGGATCCTGTTGTCGAATGCACCGCCCGCCGGTACTCCCGCTTCCCTGAACGTGGTTTCAATTCTTGCCAGTTCGTCCTCGAGCATGGCCATGATGCGCGAAGCGACCGCACGCCGCCGTGCGGCGGCAGCCGGATCACCGGCAGACGCATGATGCTGCCTCGTCGCAAACCGCGTTCCGCCGGCAGTCCTGGAGGCGCGCACAGCGCTCTTACGCGGCCGCTCCTTCCATCCCCATTCAATGCTGCGACGGCGCAACGTGTCGGCACTGATCCCCATCACCACGGCAATATCCTTCCGCCATGTGGTCGTCTCTTCGAACAGATACTTGCCTTTCGCGGCGAGCTCCGGCGGAATCTGAATTCTCGGCGAACTCATGTCCTGTTCCTGAAAGAAAAAGCGCCGGAATAATCCGGCGCGAACTCTTCTGATATTGCGTGCGTGGCGCTTTACAGTTTCGCCGCGACGTAAGCCACGGCGAACAGCACGATCACCGCCACCATGCCGACGAGCAGCACATACCGCACATTGTGCCCGGTAACGGCTGCGCGCGCCTCGTTCGTGCTCTTCACAATACGTTCATTTTCACCGTGCGGCATTTTGCATCCCTCCGGCGGCCGCGAAACGCGAGCCGCGAGCCGCTCAGGAAAACAACGCCGTCCGCCAGCGGCTGTTCCGCTGCTCGCGACGTCATGTCCGGATGCAAATGTGGAGTGTGCCGAAACACTACCTGAGGAGCGTCACGCTGTCAAGATTATTTTCCTAGGAATTTTAACTTATCACTCAATCATGCCGGGGCGACGGCGGTGCCTGAATTCATCCGGGGTGCCTTGGAGGCGCGCCGGCCATCAAATGGGGCCATAGAATCCGCGCGGGGCATCCGGTAACCTCCTGGTTGGGATTGGGGGGACCGGGCGTGGACGAAAAGAAGACCAAAAACTCGGGTGTGATGATTCTCGCCTTTGCGGCCGTTGCCGCCTGGCAGATCTACGATATGTCGACCGCGACCGAGGCCCCGAGCCGTGCCCTTACGATTCTACAATATGTCTTGCTCGCCGGGCTCCTGCTCGGCCTCATCGGCGCGGTGCTGAATTTTCTGCGTTCGCAATAGCGCGCGGATCCGCCTACGTTCTCGGCGCGTCGGAATGGCAGCCGCGCGGTCCCTCGTTCCACAGCCAGCCACATTTGGTGCAGGCGCCAAGGCTGAGACCAAGCAGGATGAGGCAAGTGATCACGGCAATCCGCTTCATGACGCAACCATAGCCGACCTCGTGGGATGGGGCGAGCAACGTCTTGATTGGGCAATAATATTATCACCCGAATAGATGATATGCAGCTTCGTCAGTTCTTCTGATGGACGAAAGCCCTATATGAAGTTCCATATATGAATGGCAATCTGTCACAGGATTGCCGTCTCGTGCGCCCCAGTGCAAACGCTTTTTGGCCTTTACAGCCCGGCCTGGCGCCGCATCGGGCTTAAGAAAGGCAGTTGAATCGATGTCCATCCGTCCCGTCAAACGCATCGTGCAATCGCAGCCCACCATCGAAGGTGCGGGCGTCAGATTGCGGCGTGCATTCGGTTTCGGCGACACCGCAGAGACGGATCCGTTTCTGCTGCTGGACGATTTCCGCAACGACCGGCCGGCCGATTATCTTGCCGGGTTTCCGTGGCATCCGCACCGCGGAATCGAAACCATCACTTACGTTTTGTCCGGTACGGTCGAACACGGCGACAGCCTCGGCAACCGCGGAACGCTCGCGTCCGGCGACGTGCAATGGATGACCGCCGGCCGCGGCATCATGCATCAGGAGATGCCGCAAGGCGATCCGCAAGGGCGCATGCACGGCTTCCAGCTTTGGGCGAACCTGCCCTCTTCGCTCAAGATGACCGCCCCGCGCTATCAGGACATCAAGGGCGCCGAGATCCCCGAAGTCACCGACGACGACGGCACACGCGTGCGAGTCGTGTGTGGCGACTTTTGGGGCAAGAAAGGACCGGTCGAC
>DASSIJ010000251.1:0-4814 GCA_035692045.1 Pseudolabrys sp.
CATGAAACGCGCAGGGCCCCCTGTTCATTTCAGCCGCGAGCGCGCCGTGGGGGAAGCGCTGCGCGCATGGCCGCCGGCACGCCTGTTGCGTGCGATGGAGCAATTAGCCGAAGCCACGCTCGAGATGCGGCGCAACGCTCCATTGGCTGAGGCGATCGCTCAACGCACCCTGCTCTCGATTGCGGTCAATGCCCGCAAAAAGGCCTGACAAGCGCCGCCTAGTGCGACTGGCTTAAATCGAATTACTTCAACGATCCCAATCCGAATCGACCCCTTTAGAACTGATCAATGCTTTTTCACTAAACATTTCAATATGAGCGTAGCTCGCGGACTGACAGACGGCATGAGGAATATGCGGGCCGTCGGCTTGCGGCGAGACCTGCGTCGATCGCAGGAAACGCGCGTCAGTTTCTGGCGCGCGACAATCGTGTCATCGTTCTTCATTGCTGCCGTGGGAGCTAGTCTGTTCCTCGGAGCAGTGATCGTCGCCGGAACACTGCGCGGCAAAGACGGCTCGAATGAACTGACGGCGGACGGGCGGACCGGACGGGTCGCCCGCTCACTGCGCGATGGAACGCTTTGTCACTATATTGTCTTTGACAACAAGACCGCCCAGACCATTGAAGACCGCGTCGGCCGCTGTGACGAGAGCAAACCCAAGGCCAAGCAGGAACGCCCGCCCGCATTCAGCTGGGGTGGCCGTAAACCGGCCATCGCGCCTCCCTAGAGATTGAGTTGATAGCTATGCGGCACCCAGCGGTAGCCGGCCTGCCCCTTCTCCACATAACCAATTCCGGGAAATGGCATGTGAAAACTCGCGACAAAAAGCCTGTCGGTCGCAAGCATGTCGAGAATGCGCTTTCGTGTCGCGACTGCCTTGTCCTTGTCGTCGTCCATCTCGAAATGCCATTCCGGGCGTTGCACTGCCATAACGTACTGAGTGCAGGTATCGGCGGTAATCATGAAACGTTTGCCGTTACTCTCAATATGGAACGCCAGCAGACCCGGTGAATGTCCGGCAGCGTCGACGGCAGTGATGCCCGGCGCAACCTCATCGCCCGGCTTCACGAACGTCGAACGGTCGGCCAGCGGCACACAAATTGTCATGAACAGCTCGCGGTTGAACTTGCGTGCTTCGCGGACATTTTCGCCGCGCTTCCAGAAATCGAACTCGGCCGCCCCGAATACATAGCGCGCATTGGGAAACACGGGCTTTCCGCCTTCGACCAACCCGCCGATGTGGTCCGGATGTCCATGCGTGATGACAATAACGTCGATATCTTCTGGACGGTAACCTGCAATCGCAAGCCGTGCCGCCGTCTGGCCAGGAGGAAGACGCTTGCTGAGCTGCTCGTATTCGCGCGGGAGCGCACCATTGCCTGTGTCAAACAGGACCAGCTGCTTGCCGGTATTCACGAGCGTCGGAATATTGGGATGCTCGAATCGCTGAGTATCGATATTGTTGGCGCGAGCAAGCGCCATCACCTCATCAGCTGAGGCGTTGGCGCCGTAGTGCGGATGCAAACCCTCCCGAATTGCCTTGGCATCCAGAACCGTCGCAACCTCGAACTCGCCGAGTTTGAACCGGTAAATCGTCGGCTGTAATTCCCCTTGGAGTGAAGCGGCCACCTTGGTTCTCCCCGTGTTGTCGCGCCTGCGGTTGCTTAGCAGTTGGGATCGCCTGCGATCCAGCGGGAACAAACGTGGGCCAACAGTGGGATTGTCTTCCGGCGGCGGTCCATTCACTCTATGCTTTAAGCTGCAACATCATGCAGCTCCCGGAGATCGTCGATGGCTCGAAAAAAGCGCAAGCCGCGCGTTGGCAAACGAATGAAATCCAAAGTCGCGACCAGAAAAGCGGTCAGGCGTGGCGGCAAAACGGTCCGCAAGCGGCGGCCGCGAAGCCTCGGCAGCAAGGTAAAGGGCGCCTATCGTACGGTCGTCGACACGATCAAGGGCACCGATCAGCTCCGCAATAAAATGGAACTGCCCTCGACCTCCGAGACGGAATAAATTGCGTCGCGGCTCGACTAGAGCCGCCCCATCAGGACCAGGATCAAGACAATAATCAGCACCACGCCCAGGCCGCTCGAAGGATAATATCCCCACTCACCGCTGTACGGCCAGGTCGGAAGCGCGCCAAGAACGAGCAGAAGAAGAATTATTAAAACGACAAACCGCATCCTTACCTCCTCGGGAAGCCCGAGTTGCAACGCGGTATTTGTGAAGATTGTTCCTTTATGACGGCGCTATTGAGAGTCTGAGCCGCTGTCGAGAATTTGCCGGATTTTTCGCGCGAGCACACGCTCGATCAACGGCTTTTGGATGAGCGCGGTCCCGGGGTCCAGACGACCGTGATGAACGATTGCGTTGCGAGAATAGCCGGTCATAAAAATAACCTTTGTTCCTGGACGACGCCGTTCAACTTCAGTCGCGAGCTCTCGACCGTTCTTGCCCGGCAGCACGACGTCCGTCAGCAATAAATCGAATTTCTTGTCGGCATCGAGCAGCCGAAGTGCGGTGGCCGAGTCCTTTGCCTCTATAATCTGATAGTTCAGATCCCTCAGGATCTCGGATGCATATTGGCGCACACCATCATCGTCCTCGACGATAAGAATCGTTTCGTTGCGACCGCGGTCGGAGCTGACCGGTTCGTCGACGGAATGAGCTGCCTCATTGCCGTCGCGACGCGGTAAATAGAGCTTGATAGTCGTGCCCTCGCCGGCCTCGCTGTAAATTTTGACGTGTCCCTCGGACTGTTTCATGAAGCCGTAAACCTGGCTCAACCCCAAACCGGTGCCTTTGCCGGCTTCTTTGGTCGTGAAAAACGGTTCAAATGCGCGATCGATTGTTTCAGCCGACATTCCTCCGCCGTTGTCGGTGACCGCAATAAGAATGTACTGGCCGGGCGCAACGCCGTCGTGCTGTTGGCAATACTCCTCGTCAAGGTAGGCGTTGCTTGTTTCAATAGTAAGCTTGCCCCCTTCCGGCATGGCGTCGCGAGCATTGAGAGCGAGGTTGAGCAGGGTCGACTCGAGCTCCGAAGCATCTGCTTCGACTTTCCAAAGCCCGGCTGCACCGATGCTTTCCAGCTCGATATTCTCGCCAAGCGTCCGGACCAAAAGATCGGAAATGCTGGCAATCAATTTATTGACGTCGAGCACTCTGGGATTAAGCGGCTGGCGGCGCGAAAATGCGAGCAATCGCTGAGTCAGTTGGGCGGCCCGCTCCGCACCAACGAGCGCATTGTTGAGTGCCCGCTCGGCCCGTGCCTCGACTACTCCGCGCTTGGCAATGCCGAGATTGCCGATGATGATGGTGAGGAGATTGTTGAAATCGTGTGCGACACCGCCAGTCAGCTGACCGACGGCTTCCATTTTCTGCGACTGCCGCAGGGCCTGCTCGGCCAGCTCTCGGCGCTCGGCCTCGGCGTAAAAGGCCTGCGTCCGCCGGATTGTCAACAAGACCAGCCCAAAGAGAAAGAGTGTAGCCGGAATTCCGAAGATCAAGTGGCTCGCCATCAGCCGAATCCAGCGGGAATAAATTTCGTCAGTCTGCAGACTATCGGACACATACAAGTCTGAATTCCCGAGCTTGCGATATGCGATGCGCCGCTGCGTGCCGTCGATCGACGTCGTTGTCACTATGCCGTGCTCAGGCTGACTGCCGATGCTGCGGATGAATTCGCTGTCGGGACCGTAATGCGTGACATCTTCGGGTAGCGCCGGATAACGCGCGAGAATTGCGCCATCTCTTCTTGCCAGAGAGAAACTTGCGCTGGTGTCCCCGGCAAGCTGTTTATAAAATTCGGTAAAGACCTTCGGCACAACGGAAATCATGATGATCCCGGTGAACTGCCCGTCGTCTGCCGGTCGCCGCCGGCTGACACCGAAGAAACGTTCTTTTGTCGCGCGCGACTGCAGGATGGCGCCAACATACGTGCCGGCATTCCGCTCCGCTTGTGCCTGGAAGTAGTCGCGGTCGGCGACGCTTGTATCGGGAGGAAGCGGAAAGATCGCCGATGAAGCAAGAGCGCGACCGTTCCGGTCGGCAATAAAAATCGCGTCGACGGTTGCCAGCGCCTTTTCGAGCTTGCTCAGTTGAGAGTGTATCGGTCCCTGTCTGGCCTCGATCTGTTCGTCGGAAAGATCGTCGACAATGGCGTCAACGCTTGTGGTCGCCAGGTCGACGGATTGAAATACTTTCGAAGCGTGTTCGGAAAGAATATTGAGCGACGCCGTCAGCTGTTCGTCGGCATGGGCGATCGTGTCCCGGTAGTTTATCCAGCTGGCATAGGAAAAGAGCGCCACCGGAATGACGATCGAGGCCGCCAACATTGTTTTGAGGAGGCGTAGAGCCGCATCACGGCGCGCGCGCATTCGACAGAACTCTTAAAGCGGACGTTCGAATGTATGCGGGATGCCCAAGTCTGGAAAGCAGAAAAGCCCGGGATCCCGCCTTCGCCGTAACCACCGGAACGATATCGCCAATCGGGCAGCCCGCAACGCAGCCACATTGTGTGGAACTGGAGCGATTGTCGTTTCCGCACAACCAAGCGAAGAGCGGGTGCCTGACGAGCACATAGGTGACGTGGGATGCCCGCCCCAATGGCAGAGATCAATCGTTTCGCGCTTGACGTCACTTGATCGCTCTGCCGGGTCAGGTTTGCCCGGCAAATCCAATCGTTGCGGAACCTCTCGCTTAAAGATCGCGCCCTACGCATTTGTGCTGATTCGACGCGCGCCCTCAGCGCCGTGGCCTCTGCAGCGACGCAATCTGGCGCCGCCCAAAGGTGTCGCCCTTGGCAGCGGTAG
>DASSIJ010000252.1:0-9796 GCA_035692045.1 Pseudolabrys sp.
TTACTGCGCCGCCACGTGAATCAAACAGCAACGTCGTGAGGCCGGCTTGCGCACATACCTGTGCAATGCCGCGGCCCATGGTGCCGGCCCCGAACACAGCGGCCACGAGATCTGCTCTGGAAGGATCAAACGCCACCCGTCACTGTCCTTCAAATTTCGGTTTTCTTTTTTCCATGAAGGCGCGCATGCCTTCCTTTTGATCGCGCGTGGCAAACTGCAACTGGAATGCCTTGCGCTCGAGCATCAGCGCGGTCTCGAGCGGCGCGTTCAAACCGGCGTTTACGATCTCCTTGATCTGCATGATCGAGATTGGAGGCATTGCGGCGATTTCCCGCGCAATCTCAAGCGCGCGTGGGAGCGCCTGCCCGCTCGGCGCAACTTCGCTGACGACGCCCATGCTCAACGCCTCGGCGGCGCCAAACATTCTCCCGGTCATGATCAGCAACATCGCGCGATGGCGGCCGACAAGACGTGCGAGCTTTTGCGTGCCTCCTCCGCCCGGCAGGATGCCGACCTTCACCTCGGGCAGGCCGAGTTTTGCTCCCTCGCCTGCGACAATAATGTCGGCGCACAAGGCGAGCTCAAGCCCGCCGCCAAGCGCAAACCCTTCAACAGCAGCAATCAATGGTTTTGGACACTCCATGATCGTGCGCCAGTATTTCTGCACATTTCGTGACATGACTTCGACCGGACCAGCCTCCGCCATCTCGCCAATGTCGGCTCCGGCGGCAAATGCAACATCGGAGCCGGTCACGATGATGCAGCGTACGGCCTGGTCGGCGCCGCAACGCGTAATTTCATCAGCAAGGCGCGTGCGCACGTCGAGATTGAGGGCGTTGCGCACCTGCGGCCGGTTGATCTTCAGAACCGCGATGTCATCTGACGGGCGTTCAACGATCAGTGAATCCGAAGCGGGCATGGCCATCGATCCATAACGACGATTGGAGTTATTCGGCCTGACAGGCCGTTTGTCTCGCCGGTTATTTACCGGTTGGGTTGATCACAGCAAGGGCGTCGATAACGCCGGCTCCGACTTCGTCACGTTTGCCTGGAATCCTGTGAGCCGACCGGGTGAGGCTGCTACGCACTTGGGCCGGCGTGAGATTTGGCTTCGCCGCCAGCAGCAACGCCGCCACGCCGCTGGCATGGGCTGCCGCAACCGAAGTGCCCGAGGTCACCTGATATCCGCCGTCGGGCGCGGCGGCGAGAATTTCAACCCCGGGGGCAGCCAATGCAACTTGCGGCCCTCGATTGGCCTGCGGCATCAGCTTGTCTTCGGCATCGGTCGCGGTGACCCCGATCACACCCGCATTGGCAGCGGGGTACAGGGGCGGTGAGCGCGGGCCGGCATTTCCGACCGCGGCAATCAGCACCATCCCGCGCGCGTTGGCCTTGGCCAGCATTTCCTGCAACATAACGTCGGCAGGGCCGGCGAAACTCATATTCACGATGCGCGCATTCTTGCTCGCGGCCCAGTCAAGACCCTTGAGGATACTGAAAGTCGTGCTCTGTGCACTCTCGCCCGTGCCCGAAAACGCGCGCACAGCGAGCAATCTTACTTTCGGCGCAACGCCGAGCAGCTTGCTGTGCGCAGCAATCGCACCCGCCATGGCGGTGCCATGCGAGTGAGCCGCCGTCGGTGTCCCGACCGCGTCGAATTCACCCGCGATGACCCCGGCAAGATCGGGATGGCCGCTGTCGATCTTGGAGTCGATCACGGCAACCAGAACATCATCCCCGCTGTTGATGCGGTGCGCTTCCAGAAGATGGAGCTTGCGAACGACGTATTGCTCAGCGCCCGCATTCGGCGCGGGATCCTGTTTGACTGCGGGCTGGGATTGGGCCTGGACCCCGACATAGACAAAATTTGCTTGTCCGGCTGACACTCCGGGATAGTTGCGCGCGATCAACCGCAACGTATCGGGCGCCGAGCGCGTACCATCGATACGCCACCGCTCGATTGTTCGCCCGGTGAGCGTGAAAGTCTGCGTCTCGAGTGGCGTCAACTGTAGATTGCGGGCAAGCGCATCGCGCACCTGTGTCGACGCGCTTGAGAACTCAAGCAGCAGCTCTTTCACAAAACGCGTCTCTCCGGCCGGCGGAATATCGAAGCGACGGCCGCGCGCCTCACGTTTTGGCTTGCGGGGTGGTGTGTTGCTCGGGGTGTTGGGACCGGTGGCCGTGGAAGGGATCACAGCGATCGTGGGCGGGACCAGCGCATCGGCCAGAAGCCAGCCCACCGGACCCAGCACGCAGCCGAGCATCGAGCGATAGGCTTCGTTGAGCGTCAACTCGCGGCCCAGTATCACCGTACCAATCATCGGCGAAACTGCTGCGCAACCGATCGACCCGATAACAAACCAGCCGAGCGGCGTGATTGGATGCAGGCGCGTCGTTATGCCTGGCGTATTCGGAATGTTCGGCGGAACGGTTGATTGTGCGAATGCGGGCACCACCAGCACGCCAACGACAATGGCAGCCGCCAGCAATGCGCGTTTCAGGAACCCCCGCATAGTACCCCTCAACCCGAAAACACCGCGCAGGTATTCTACACAGCCATTGGTCGGGCACCATGCCCGGATGGTTCATCGTCTTGGGGATGTACGCGCCGCTAATGTGGCCGCGTAACCACCGCATCGATCAGCTTGCGGCATTCGGCAAGCTCATGCAGAGCGGCATGAAGCTTGCGCAGATCTTCCTGTCCGACCCCCCCGGCACCTGTTTCGGCGACTGCCTGACGCGCTGTCACCGGGGCCGGTTCCGTTATTTTCGAGGGCTCGGCCGCAACGACACCGTGGATCGCACGATCGGTCGGATCGATGCGCGGAACCGGCGCGGCGGTCAGCGGCGGATCATCGCGTTGCTCCGCATCATCCTGCCGATCCCCGAGATCGCGTCCGATCAGTGAGGACAGGCGGCCGCGCAAGCCCTGCTCCGCATCATCGGCACGGTCTTCAAACGTTTCGGCCTCCACGGCGAACTCCTCTTCTTCCTCAACAACGCCATGTGGCGGCTGTGGCGCACCTTCCTGCCATACCACTTGAACGAATTTTGCACCTTGCTCGCGAAGAATTCGCTGCACACCACGAATGGTGTAGCCCTCGCCATAGAGCAGATGTCGAATGCCGCGCAGGAGATCGATGTCGTCCGGGCGATAATAGCGCCGGCCACCGCCGCGTTTCATCGGCTTGATCTCGTGGAAGCGGCTCTCCCAAAAGCGCAGCACGTGTTGTGGCAGATCGAGATCATCCGCCACTTCGCTGATGGTACGAAATGCGTCCGGCGCCTTGTTGTCCAAAGCGGCCTACTCCTGGTTTGGGTGCTTACGCGGTTACGCGAACAGTGACAGCCTAGGCTGGCTCGCCGGCGCCATTGTTAATGCGTTGCTTGAGAATCGCCGACGGCTTGAACACCATAACGCGTCTTGGCGAAATCGGCACTTCCTTGCCGGTCTTGGGGTTGCGCCCAATCCGTTGGCCCTTCTTGCGGACTACAAACGAGCCAAACGACGAAAGTTTGACGGTTTCCCCGCGTTCCAGGCAGTCGGTGATCTCCTTGAGCACCAACTCCACCAAAGCCGCGGATTCCGTGCGTGAAAGGCCGACCTTTTGATAGACCGCCTCACATAGGTCGGCCCGCGTCACAGTTTTTCCGGTCATCGCCTGCCCTGCCCCCGGCGAAGGTATCCCGCTGAATTATCGACGATATTAGCAAGATCGGACTCGGTCAACGGGGCGGCCAAAGATTGTGATGGGATAGTGGCAGAAACACCACCGGTCCGAAATCGGGCCTCCTGGCATGGTTCACCACCTCAAAAGTGCAGAACCCCAGGTGAACCCCCCTCCCATGGCCTCCAAAAGGATGAGATTGCCGCGCTTGATTCGACGATCGGCAACCGCATCGGCCAGTGCCAGCGGAATGGAGGCCGCCGACGTGTTCCCGTGGCGGTCAACGGTGACCACCACTTTTTCAGGGGCAATGCCCAGCTTGTGGGCAGATCCGTCGATAATCCGCTTGTTGGCCTGGTGCGGCACGAACCAGTCGATATCGGTCGCAGAGTACCCGGTGGCTTTGAAGGCATCCTCGATCACATCGGTGATCATTGCCACGGCGTGCTTGAACACCTCGCGGCCCTCCATGCGCAGGTGGCCGACGGTCTGGGTCGAGGACGGCCCCCCATCCACATAGAGCTTCGTCCTGTGGCGGCCATCCGAACGGAGATGGGTCGTCAGGATGCCGCGGTCTTCGCGCGTACCTGCCTGTGGTTGTGCCTCGAGAACCAGGGCACCAGCCCCGTCGCCAAACAGTACGCAGGTCGTCCGGTCATTCCAGTCGAGAATGCGCGAAAACGTTTCGGCTCCGATCACCAATGCGCGTTGGTAGCTGCCACCACGCAACAGCGCGTCAGTCACCTGCAGGGCATAGACAAATCCAGAGCAAACCGCCTGCAGATCGAAGGCGGCTCCGCCCGTGATGCCGAGAGCGGCCTGTACTGACACGGCAGACGCGGGAAAGGTCTGATCAGGCGTCGAAGTCGCAAGGACGATCAGGTCGATCGAATTTGCTTCGACGTGCGCATTGGCGAGCGCCGCCCGCGCGGCATGCAGGGCGAGGTCGGAAGTGAGTTCGCCTCCTGCGGCGATGTGGCGTTCGCGAATGCCGGTGCGCTGAACAATCCACTCATCGGTGGTCTCAACCGAGCGCGCAAGTTCATCATTGCTTACGATGCGCGCGGGGAGATAGCTTCCGCAGCCCAGCACGACCGAACGCAGCGTCGTCACGGGCTTGCTCCGCTCGCCAGCCGCGCCGTTTCGCCCGCTTGCAGATGGCGCGCCATTGACTGGCCGATCTTGGCGAGCAATTCGTAACGCACCATGTCGTAACCCATGTCGATCGCGGATGCGGTCCCTTCGGCATCAGCACCGCCGTGGCTTTTGATCACAACGCCATTGAGACCGAGAAATACGCCGCCGTTCGATTTGCGCGGATCCATCTTGTCGCGCAGCGTCCGAAACGCTTGCCGCGCAAGCAGGTAGCCGAGACGCGCGACCCAGGTCCGGTTCATGGCATTGCGCAAATAGGAGGCAAGCTGGTGCGCGGTGCCCTCAGCCGTTTTGAGCGCGATATTTCCAGCGAAACCTTCCGTGACCACAACGTCGACTGCCCCTTTTCCGATGTCGTCGCCTTCGACAAATCCGTGATAGTCAAAATGGGGGAATTGTCCTTCGCGCAGGATGCGGCCGGCCTCTCGCACCTGCTCAAGTCCCTTCACTTCCTCGACCCCGATATTGAGCAGTCCGACTGTCGGGCGTTCGATGTCAAACAGCACCCGCGCCATCGCGCTTCCCATCGCGGCGAGATTGACAAGATGTGCTTCATCGGCGCCGATTGAAGCGCCGACATCAAGCACGACGGATTCACCCTTGAGCGTCGGCCACAATGCCGCGATTGCGGGACGCTCGATGCCTTCCATCATCTTGAGATTAAATCGTGCCATCGCCATCAGCGCGCCGGTGTTTCCGGCAGAGACGGCAACGTCAGCCTCGCCTTTCTTGACCGCGTCGATGGCAAGCCACATTGACGACTTCCACCGTCCGTAACGCAGTGCCTGACTCGGCTTATCGTCCATGCGGATCGCGACTTCGGTATGCACGATCCTGGATCTCGCCTTCAGCCGAGGCAGGCCGTTGAGCACTGGCTCGATCGCGGCGGTGTTGCCGAAAAGGAGATATTCGATGTCTGGGTGGCGAGTGAGCGAAATGTCCGCGCCCGGCAATATCACCGTCGCGCCATGGTCGCCGCCCATGGCGTCAAGCGCAATGCGAACTTTATCCGGCATGGATCGCTCTTGGCGGCGTTAATATCCGCGCCGGCCGCGCGGTCATCTGGAATCGACGCACGGCGCCGACCATAGCCGCTCGGCCGCTGCAAACAAACCGCTTCTCGATGTCGCTCATCCCCAGGCCCGCTTGTTCCCCGCTAGCCGCTGCCGAGGCGCTTTTTAAGAGCTTCCAGGGCAGCAAAAGGTTTCGCGCTGCCATCGTCGACGATGACCGGTGCGAATTCGACTCCCGCCTTGCGTGGATAGGGATCGATACCGAGAAGCAGAAATTCCGTCGCAATGGCTCCAAGATCGAGCTTGCCGTCCACAAGCGGCTCCGGCGGCTCGTCATCGTCTTTGGTGTCAATTTGCGATGCCCCACTGGACGCCGAACTGAACAAGAGGTCTACCTGCACTTCGAGATCGTTTTCGATCGGTTCCAACGTCACCACGCATGTCTGACCAACCCGCGCGCTAACCTGACCGGTGACGCGAACGCCCGCACCGCGACGCGAGAGATCGAAGACCGCAGATAACCGCGGCAATTCCCGCACACCGGCCAGGGGCACGATCTCGGAACGTGCTGGCTCGGGCGCATCAATTTCAAAATGCATGCCGGTTTCCGGAACATCTTCCAGGGCCACCGGAACGCTCCATGGCTTTGGATTTTTTTCCATGAATTTCAGTCTTCTGTGATCCTGTCCTTATCTTCAACAAGAGCATCGGGATCCGGCAGGTGCAGTTTTCCGCCCAGAAGCTCGTCCGGAGGCTGTGCCCTGACACCACGTACCGCTTCCCGCATATAGGCCGCAAGGCGTGCGGGCGCACCCGGCGCCAAAGGCGTTCCGCCATAGATGTTCCGTTTCAAAGCCTCTGCGAGCGCATCCCCACCGGGCGAGGCCAGCGCCGCCCGGTATGCCTGTGCCCGCCCGTAAAAGGCCTGGCCGATGCGCTGCATCTCTTTTGGCACCGACAGGTCGCCAATGCCCAATTCCCGCAGATTGTGGTCCATGTCTTTGCAAAAAAGGTCGAAAATTGCCTGACCTAAATGCCGCAATGCCGGATCCTCCGCCAAACGGTCGAGAACAAAGGCAAGATGCAACACTAACAGATCAAAACGACCATCAACCGTGTCGGGAACGCCGTATTCGCGGTAAAAGCACGGCAATCGCGCCTGTGCCACGATCGTGCCATACAGGGTGGAAATGGTGTCCTGCCGCGCGTTGCGGCGAAACAGGGGAAGAATCATCGGGTCTGTTCAGGGGCTGACAGCGGTTTGCCGCGGTTACGTCAACGCCCTCCCCGATGCAAGGCCGAAATGAAGCTGTGGCGTTTGGGGTCTAAAATCGTGCGTCGTCGCAAGGCTGCCCTCAGCCTTTCGCTGGCTCTTGCCGGCGCGTTGGCGCTTGCGGCCTGCGGGAGCACCACCGAAACGCTCCAGCGCGGGTATGTGCTGCCGGAGGGCGCCCTGGAACAGGTTCCCGTCGGCGCCACGCAGGAGCAGGTGCTGATCGTGCTCGGCACGCCGTCGACCGTTGCGACCGTCAACGGTGAAGCCTTCTACTACATCTCGCAAAAGGCTCAGCGTTCGGCAGCCTTCATGCCACACGAAGTGGTCGATCAACGCGTCATCGCGGTCTATTTCGACAAGGAGCGCCGTGTCACCCGGCTCGCCAATTACGGTCTGAAGGATGGCAAGATCTTTGACTTCCTGTCGCAGACCACGCCGACCGGCGGCCAGGAGCTGAGTTATCTCCGCAACATCTTCAAGAACGTGGGCTTCCATCTCTAGTGATGTCGTCCGACGTCGCAACAAAAAGGGCCCGCGCGAACGGGCCCTTTGTCGTATCGATACTTCGATCTCAGTGCGCCAGCACGGCGAGCAGCAGCAGCGCCACGATGTTGGCGATTTTGATCATCGGGTTCACGGCGGGGCCCGCCGTGTCCTTGTAGGGATCACCGACGGTGTCACCGGTTACTGCGGCTTTGTGCGCATCCGAACCTTTGCCACCGTAGTGGCCGTCCTCGATATATTTCTTGGCGTTGTCCCAGGCTCCGCCACCCGACGTCATCGAGATCGCCACGAACAGGCCGGTGACGATAACACCGAGCAGCATGGCGCCCAGCGCCGAGAATGCCGCCGATTTGCCGGCCGGCCCGCCGCCCGCGATGAAGTAGATCGCAAAGTAGCAAACGATCGGCGACAGAACCGGTAGCAGCGACGGCACGATCATTTCTTTGATCGCCGCCTTGGTGAGCATGTCCACGGCGCGACCGTAGTCCGGCTTGTCCTTGCCCTTCATGATGCCGGGCTTGGCACGGAACTGGCGGCGCACTTCTTCAACGATCGCACCGGCGGCGCGACCCACTGCGGTCATGCCCATCGAGCCAAACAAATACGGCAGCATGCCACCGAACAACAGGCCCACCACGACGTAGGGATTGTTCAGCGAGAAATCGAGCTGGATGCCCTGGAAGTACGGATGCTGCGCCGAGGTTTTGGTGAAGTATTGCAGGTCCTGATTGTAGGCCGCAAACAACACCAGCGCGCCGAGCCCCGCCGAACCGATGGCGTAGCCCTTGGTGATCGCTTTGGTCGTATTGCCGACCGCGTCGAGTGCGTCGGTCGACTTGCGCACGGCCTTGGGCAAGCCCGCCATCTCGGCAATGCCGCCGGCATTGTCGGTGACGGGGCCGAAGGCGTCGAGCGCGACCACCATGCCGGCCAGCGCCAGCATTGACGTTACGGCGATGGCGATGCCGAACAGTTGTGCTTGAGCATACGAAACCAGGATTCCAGCGATAATCACCAACGCCGGCAGCGCGGTGGCTTCCATCGATATGGCAAGGCCCTGAATGATGTTCGTGCCGTGCCCCGTAACGGATGCCGCCGCAATCGACTTCACCGGGCGGAAGTTGGTGCCCGTGTAGAATTCGGTGATCCAGATGATCAGGCCGGTCACCACTAGGCCGACGATCGCGCAGATATAGAGCGCCTTGCCGGTGAACGTAGCGCCGGTCAGCGGGCCCATGCCGATCAGGTGGTCAGTGACGAACCAGATGGCAACAAGGGAGAGGACCGCAGAGGCGATAAAGCCCTTGTAGAGCGCGCCCATGATCGACTGGCTACGGCCGAGCCGCACGAAGAACGTGCCGATGATGGACGTAATGATGCAGGCGCCACCAATGGCGAGCGGATAGATCATCATGGTCATCAACATCGGCGTGCCGGCGAAGAAGATCGAGGCCAGCACCATCGTCGCGACGGTTGTCACTGCGTAGGTTTCGAACAGGTCGGCCGCCATGCCGGCGCAGTCGCCGACATTATCACCCACGTTATCGGCAATGGTCGCCGGATTGCGCGGATCGTCTTCCGGAATGCCGGCTTCAACCTTTCCAACCAGATCGCCGCCAACGTCGGCGCCCTTGGTGAAGATGCCGCCGCCGAGACGGGCGAAGATCGAGATCAACGATGCGCCAAAGCCAAGCGCTACTATGGCGTCAATAACCGTGCGATCATTCGGTGCCTTGTGCAGGGTGCCGGTGAGAAAGCCGAAATAGAGCGTAACGCCGAGCAAAGCGAGGCCAGCAACCAGCATGCCGGTGATGGCGCCGGACTTGAATGCGAGTTCGAGCCCCCCGGCCAGCGACTTGGTGGCGGCCTGTGCAACCCGCACGTTGGCACGCACCGAGACATTCATCCCGATGAAGCCGGTCGCACCCGACAGGATCGCGCCAACCGCAAAACCGATTGCCACGAGCCAGCCGAGCGTGAATCCGATGATCGCGAAGATCACCACGCCGACGACGCTGATGGTGGCGTATTGCCGCTTTAGATAGGCCTGCGCGCCCTCGCGCACGGCCTCGGAAATCTCTTGCATCCTCTTGCTGCCGGGATCGGCGCTCAGCACCGATTGGGTCGCCCAGATGCCGTATAAGATCGCGAGCACCCCGCAGCCGACGATCAACCACAAA
>DASSIJ010000253.1:0-15717 GCA_035692045.1 Pseudolabrys sp.
GCCTTCCGTCCTGAAGCCTCGCTGCTCTACGTCAATGCCGATGCGGTTTTGGAATCAGTTCTGGATCGGCTGCAGCATTCGACCGACATTCATCTGGTCGTTTGCGACCTTTCGGCATCGCCCTATATCGACCTCGCGGGCTCTCGCATGCTCCACCGCCTGCATGACGAACTCCTGGCTCGCGGTGTAACGCTGCGCGTCATCGGAGCCCATGGGCGCTTACGCGACCTCTTGCGGGCCGATGATGTTGCGGAAAAGGTCGGAGGGCTCGACAGGGCCATGTCACTGCATGATCTCCTCGCTGACAGAAGCGGCAAGAAGCCGACAATCTGACGGGAGGCCAGCGGCAGTGGCAACGACTTGAACAGAATGACCAACTGTGGTTTTTCGGCGCGAACACGTTTAAGGGGACCGCTACAACGTACGGCCCATTGCGATCTAGGACGTGCTAAAGTGCCGGTTGCACCCTGCGCAGCCTAGGAAGGACATCGATGCTTGAGTGGATCGCCGAACGCATCATGGCGCTGGTAAATTTTCTGCCGCCGGTATTTGTGTCTGACGAGCACCACTTTGTCCTGGTAAGGACGATGTTTGCCTTACTGCTGGTCGTACTGGTCGTCTACATCCTAGCGATGTGGCCTTTCGGCTCCATGATTGCGCACATCAGAAGCAAACTGCGCAAGCAGTCGGAGCGCTGAGCTCACCGGCGAGCTGCCGGCGCCTGAGGGCGCTGAGGTAGTAGCGGATGACTACTTGCCACCCCAAGCCAAGGAGATGCCAATGTCGCCCGGCCTTCCTTCAGGCCAATCGACGATCTGGAATTTGATGCGGTACCCCTTTGGCTGCAGGTACTGCTTCCAGAACTGAAAAAGCTCCTTGGGCAACCCGGTCAGCGTCTCGTCCCAGCCCGCCTCCTGCTGGTTGATGGCGCGGCCATGATCCGTGAAGAGCGCGTTTGGAAAACGGCCGACCTCGACTTCGGTCTGACCGTTGTTGACCGCCCTGTTGATGATCGCAGCGGCGCGCTTCATGCGCTCGTCATCGGATACGCCGGACGACCCTTTCAGCCTGTCAAGCAAGGCCTTTTTTTCGGCGTCGATTGTAGCCTGCTTGCGAATGTATTCGGAGGCCTTTGCCGCCTCGGCTTCGGCCATTCTTTTGTTGCAGTCTAGTGCGGACGGCAAGAGCTCATCGGTTTTCACATTCATCGCTCGTACTCCAGAGACGGTCCGGTTTGTTCTAGAAAATCGCGCCCTGGGAGGTTTTGACCTAAGTCAAGGAGAGTCAAGGATTCATAGGTCTGAATAGCAGGTCGTATTCAGGCAAGGATGAGGTCAATGGCCAAACGGAAAGGCAAACATTCCAAGAACGGGGGTGACGGCCCCGAGCGCATGAAGCGCAAGGTCTATGAAGAGGAGCTAGGCAAACTGCAGGTCAAACTAAGCCAGCTGCAGGAATGGGTTAAGCAAAAGGGTCTGCGGGCCATTATTGCATTCGAGGGACGCGACGCCGCAGGCAAAGGCGGCACCATCCGCGCGATCACCGAACGGGTCAGTCCGCGGGTCTTCCGGGTCGTCGCTCTGCCTGCGCCATCCGAGCGGCAAAAGACGCAACTTTTCATGCAGCGCTATATTGAACGGTTTCCGGCCGCCGGAGAAATCGTCATCTTCGACCGGAGTTGGTACAACCGTGCCGGCGTCGAGCATGTCATGGGGTTTGTCAGCAAAGAAGAGTATCAGCGCTTCCTGAAGCTGGCGCCGCGAATCGAAAAATATATTATCGACGCCGGGATCATCCTCATCAAGTTCTGGCTGGAAGTCGGCAAGGAAGAGCAGGAACGCCGTTTCCTCGCCCGCATCAACGATCCGATGCGACAGTGGAAATTGAGCCCGATGGATACCGAGTCGTACAAGCACTGGTACGCCTATTCAAAGGCGCGCGACATGATGCTCGATGCGACCGACAGCAACGACGCGCCATGGTACGTAATCCGCTCCGACGATAAGCGGCGTGCACGGCTCAATTGCATCACGCATATCCTGGAAACGATTCCTCACAAGACGATCCGCAGCGAAAAGGTGAAGTTGCCGAAGCGAATTGAAAAAAACCGCTATGATGACAAACGTACAATGCAAGGCCGCCGCTACGTGCGCGAGGCGTATTGACGAATAAATCCCTGCGGCCTGGTGAACACCATGATCGCACTCGGTGGGTAAAGGGGGCCTCGCGTTACCGGACTCGCGCAGGCCCCCACTCAATGGACCGATCCGTCTTGGCAGTCAGATCTTATATCCGTATTTTTTCATGCAGCCGGCACCGCGCGTGTAGCGCTCGTTTGATTGCCCGGTTGTCCCCGGAATCTTGTCTTTGTCCATCTGGTCTTTGCAGATCTTCCAGGCTTGATCATATGAGACCTTTTTATGTTTCGCCGATGCACTGTCGGCGACACCGAACGCCACGATTAATGCGGCGGCCACAAGCGCAGCAAGAACCTTGTATCGGAACATAGTCGTTCTCTCCTCTTGGTTCTCTCCCTCGATGATCCTGATTCAGGACGACGGCGCTGCATTGACGTAGGTCAAAAAGCGCGACTGAAATGCCGTGCTAGAAATCACCGAGATCGAGCCTAGTTCGGCCGAGGGTGAGTTTCAGTTATGCTGGAAGCGGCCAGGTATTCGGCGACGGAACGGCTGCGCGACGGGCGTACCATTGAAATTCGTGCCCTACGACCGACAGATCAGGCTGACTTTCTGGCCGCTGTCGATCGGATCGGCGTCCAATCGATGTATCGTCGCTTCATGGGCGCAAAACGCCACTTTTCGGAAAAAGAACGCGCATTTTTCGTAAACGTCGACTTTATCAACCATGTCGCCGTGGTCGCAGTCATCCAGGAAGATGGCCGCCAGACAATCATCGCCGGCAGCCGTTATATCGTGGAGCGGCCAGGATCGGCCGAAGTGGCTTTCGCTGTGATCGATCAATACCAGGGGCAAGGCATCGGTGCGGTGCTGTTGCGTCATCTGGCCACCCTTGCTCGCGATGCCGGGGTCAAGGAATTTACTGCCGAGGTTCTGCCAGACAACGCCGCGATGCTGAAAGTTTTTGAGAAAAGCGGGCTGCAACCCCGTTTGAAGCGTGCCCCCCGCGAGGTGCACGTCACGCTTCAACTTAGTTGAATCGGATAGATTGCGAGCAATGTGATGCAAGATGACACATTGGTCCGGTCCAGATTAAAGACGCCGCGTGCCGCCGCAATCGCGGGCATCGTATTTTCTGTGCTGTTTGTTGCGGCGTTTTCGCTATTGCGAATCTATGTGCCCAGCGATCCTGCCGAATCCGGAGAATGGCTCAAGACCAGTTCCGGCTTTGTTGCTTTCGCGCTCAACCTTCTCCCCTTTGCCGGAATTGCGTTCCTTTGGTTTGTTGGCGCGCTGCGCGATCGTCTCGGCCAGCTCGAGGATCGCTTTTTTGCCACCGTATTTCTGGGCAGCAGCCTGCTGTTTCTGGCCATGCTCTTTGTTCTGGCGGCAATCGTAGGCGCCATGATCCTCACGTTCGCATCGCAATCCAAGGATCTGGTGGACTCCGTCTCGTTCCACTTCGCTCGCACATTGGCTTACACGATCGTGAACATTTACATGATCAAGATGGCGGCCGTTTTCATGATCTCGACGTCGACTGTGGTCATCCACACGAATATCGCGCCCCGCTGGGTTGCCTTCCTTGGGTTTGCAATCGCCCTGCTCCTCCTGTTTGTCAGTTCGTATTTTTCCTGGATTTTTGCCGCCTTCCCGCTTTGGGTCTTCTTGATCAGTGTCTGCCTGCTGATTGACGAGCTTTATCGGGAGTCTCGAAAGACTGCAGCGAATCTCTGAGTCCGTTAGTGTGCTCTCTCCGCCCCCGAAGCTCCGCCCAAGCCCTGCGCATCCCCGAGGCGCGCAAGTGCGCGATCTTCCGGATTCACGAATTGCCTTTCAATTTCACGGTCGAGCAGCTCAAGTTAGCGGAGCAAAATAGCGTGACGATGCGTCGGCAAAGTCTAAATAAGATTTTCGATCATCGCCCGCAACCGCCGCGCTATTTGTATGTTCTGGCCGCTACACTGGCGGATCTCGGTGAATGCGAGATGCACAAAATCTTCCCAATTCGGCGTCCGGAAGATCACGCGCAGCCGTCCTGATTTATCCAGTATTTCGTCAGTACGCAGGTTCTGATTGCCGGCCTTGCGAAGCAGCCGATGAAGCTGGTCGATTGCGATCACAGCAGTGGTCGGGTCGTTGATCGCCGGAGAGAGTGCCTTGAGTGCAATGTCGATGATGATTCGATAGGCAAACGTAGGATCCTGCTCCATCGTCCGCTCGGGTCCGAAGGCGACTGCCGACCGCAAAATGTCTTCGTCAAGCGAGATCGCACCGCCATAGAGTTTGAAGAGCGGCTCGTCAGTCGCAATAAAGTCACCAACTTGCGGTACACACTCGATAGCGCCGTTTGATTTTTCGGCATCGGCGATTAGCTCGTCGAGATTCGCCCGAGAACTATTTCCGAACGCCCTTGGTGCTGAATCACGCGGCCCGGCTCGCCATATTCGTGGCGTTGCGTTGTCGGTCGACTGGGCCCCAGGGTTGGTTCGGGGTAGACAGATTCGATGACCGCAAGGCCCGCTTGCCCCACACGGGACATGATACTGATCGGACGCAGCAGTCTCGCTGCATAGTCAATAAGAAATAGAAATGCCGCAAAGCACGCTATGCCCAGACAGGCAGCGGCGAAGGCGACAAGCTGAAACACGGTCTCGTGCATTCGGTTGATCGCGCTGATCGCGAACAGCAGCGTAAAAATGAAAAGACCCGTTGTATATCTGACGACATTGTTTCGTACCAATATGGGTGGCGATGATGCGTGGCGTCATTTGTCCGCTGGCGGCCTGAAAGGGCGACTAGCAGAGAGCCAAACGTGAAAACCACGAAGCTGAGCGTCGCCGAGATGATCGCATTGAGCATTGACTGCGCGCCGGAAACGGCGAGATCCAGAAACGTCCAGCCAAGCCAGCCGTCGAGACGGTGCAGTACACGCGTCGCAGCAAGCTCAAGCGGGATTGCAATGAGCGGAACGATCCAAAGCGAGGATTTGAGATAATCCCTGACGTAATAAAATTGCTTCCAATGCATGCGGGTCCCCAGCCGGCTGCATGATATCGCGGATCCGGCCGGGCTTATTCGGCGGCCCTTTCGTGCTGAGGTCCGCGTTGGTCCCCAATCAGCTTCAGCGTGTGGCGCGCGATCATCAGTTCTTCGTTGGTTGGTATGACGTGAACGGCAACGCGGCTGTCCTTGCGTGATATGACTGTCGCCCCGGTCGCATTGGCGTTGGTATCGAGCGAAACACCAAGCCAGGCGAGCCGGTCCGCGATGCGAGAACGCATGGTCGGCGAGTTTTCGCCGATGCCGGCAGTGAAAACGAAGGCATCAAGCCCACCGAGCGCGGCGGCCAACATCCCGGCAAGAAGTCCGGACCGATAGACGAAATATTCGAGTGCAAATGCCGCCTTGGGATCGGCACTCTTTTCGAGCTCGCGGACGTCGTTGCTCACCCCGGAAAGCCCCTTCAGGCCGGAGTCACGATAGAAGAGATCCTGCACGGCGGCCGGAGTCATGCCTTTTTCCGCAATGAGATAGAGCACGACGCCGGGATCGAGCTGGCCCGGCCGCGTTCCCATCGGGAGCCCGTCAAGCGCGGTGAAACCCATGGTGCTTTCGACGCTGCGGCCATCGGCCATGGCGCACATTGAGGCGCCGCTGCCAAGGTGCGCAACGACCACGCGGCCTTTTGCGATCCCTGGCGCGACGTCGCGCAGGCGATGGGCAATGTATTCGTAGGAAAGGCCGTGAAAGCCGTAACGTCGCACGCCTTCCTCGTAGAGGTGTTGCGGGATGGCATAGTGATCTGCCAGGGCGCCATGGCTGCGATGAAACGCCGTATCGAAGCAGGCAATCTGCGGCAGCTCGGGTCGGCGCGCGAGAAGCGTGCGGATCGGCGCGAGATTGTTGGGCTGGTGCAGGGGTGCGAGCGAAACGTAACGTTCAAGTCGCGCAACAACATCCGAAGTCACGCGCACGGGACTGCTATACTCGGGACCCCCGTGAACGACGCGATGGCCGACGGCGACAAGGTTGACTTTCTGGGTCCGGCGCAGCCAATCGCCCGTTTCCTGGGTTGCGGCTGGAAGATCCGGCACTTTGCCGGGCGGGTAGTTTTGGTCGATCAGCGTCGCCTTGTCGGCGTCTGTTGCCTGCAACCGCGGCCGCGTACCGATGCCGTCCATCTGACCTTTGACCAGGCAGTCGAGATCGCCGCCGGGGCGGGCCGCAAAAACCTGAAACTTGAGGCTCGATGAGCCGGCATTGACGACGAGGATCGCGTCCATGACCATTACACGGCAGCGACGGCCGCCTTCTGGCGGCGCGCGTGGGCAAAAAGCACAGCGGCCGCGCACGACGCCATGCGGCTGCGCACGGAGTCCGCTCGCGACGTCAAAATGATGGGGACGCGAGCGCCGAGAACGAGTCCGGCTGCATCCGCCTTTGCGAGGAAAGTGAGGTTCTTGGCCAGCATATTGCCGGCCTCGAGGTCGGGGACGACCAGGATCTGAGCCCGGCCTGCCACGGGAGATTTGATGCCCTTGATCCTCGCGGCCTCCGGATCAATGGCATTGTCGAAGGCGAGCGGACCGTCAAGTACACCGCCGGTGATCTGCCCCCGATCCGCCATCTTGCACAAGGCCGCAGCCTCGATGGTCGACGGGATTTTCGACGTGACGGTTTCGACGGCGGAGAGGATTGCCACACGCGGCGTTCCAAGACCGACCTGCGTGAAAAGATCGATCGCGTTCTGGACGATATCGCGCTTGACATCGAGGTCGGGGAAAATATTGATCGCGGCGTCCGTGATGAACAGCGTCTCCGCATAGGTCGGCACATCCATAACGAAGACATGGCTGATACGCCGATCGGTACGTAACCCGGTGCTCGAAGACGTCACCGCCCGCATCAGCTCGTCGGTATGCAGGCTTCCCTTCATCAGGAGCTCGCCCTGGCCGGCTTTGATGAGCTCGACGGCCTTGGCAGCAGCCGCCTCGCTGTGCGGCACGTCGACAATCTTGTACCGGCCAATATCGATGCCGTGCTCGCGCGCCACCGCCGTGATCTTTGCGGAGGGCCCAACCAAGATCGGTTCGATAATGCCGAGTTCCGCCGCCTCGATCGCCCCGCGTAACGAGGACTCGTCGCACGGGTGCACGACCATCGTGACCCCACGCTGCGCCTCTTTCGCGCGGCCGATCAGACGGTCATATTTCGAGCCGGGAGGAGGCGCGCCCGGGCTGAGCGGGACGATTGTGTCGATTCCACCAGTGTGTTCACGCATGTCATCTCCCGGAATCTTCTTTGTGGCCAGTGTCATGGCAGTGCCACGAACCGGACCTCCCCCTCGCCCATTCCATTAAAGATACGCCGATGGCTCGCGCTTTGACCTAAATCAATGGGTGGGTTGTTTTAACGAGCGCCGCCGTGCCCGATAAATCGCAACTATCCGCGCCGGACGGCCGCAGGTAGTGGCAGCGCGAGCGCCTGGTTGACTTAAATCAATGAGGACAGGTGCCCCGCTCCTAGTATTGGCTTGGCCGACTGCGCGCCGAAAACAAGCAAACCAGACTATCGATGACGGGAGAGACGCCATGAAAGGAAGTGCAGCTCTAAAGAAGGAAGCCAAGGACGAGAGTTGCTGGCGTGGTTTTCGGCCAGGCGATTGGTCCACTTCCATCGACGTGCGAGATTTTATTGTTCGGAATGTCGCCCCTTACGCAGGCGATGAGAAGTTTCTCGCCGGACCGTCAAAACGCACGAAGGCGGTTTGGGCAAAGCTTCAGCCGTATTTTCAAGAGGAGCGAAAGAAAGGCGTCCTCGCGGTCGACGCGAAAAGTCCCTCGACCTTACTTGCGCACAAGGCCGGTTACATCGATCGGGACAACGAGGTGATCGTCGGCTTGCAGACCGACGAGCCGTTCAAGCGCGCGATCTTCCCGTTTGGTGGTCTGCGCATGGTCGAAGGGGGTCTGAAGGCGGCGGGCTTCGACGCCGATCCGCAGGTGCACGAAGCGTTCACCAAGTACCGGAAATCGCACAACGATGGCGTGTTCGATGCATACACGCCTGAAATCATGAAATGCCGCAAGTCAGGCATCGTCACCGGCCTGCCCGACTCGTACGGACGCGGGCGCATCATCGGTGATTACCGGCGCGTGGCTCTCTACGGAGTCGATCGGCTGCTCGAGGTCAAACGCGAAGAGCGCGCTCAGATGGACGACATGTGGCCGACGGACGAGGTCATCCGGCTGCGCGAGGAGTTGGCCGAGCAGATGCGCGCGCTGAAAGACCTCGCCGCGATGGCGAAGTTGTACAACTGCGACATCTCGCAGCCGGCCACGGACGCCCAGGAAGCAGTCCAGTGGACCTACCTCGCCTATCTCGGCGCCATCAAGGAAGCGAACGGCGCAGCGATGTCGATCGGCCGTATCTCGAGCTTCCTGGACATCTACATCGAACGAGACCTGAAGGAAGGCAAACTCGATGAGGCCGGTGCGCAGGAACTTTGGGACCAGTTGGTCCAGAAGCTGCGCATCGTGCGCTTCCTCCGCACGCCCGAATACGATGCGCTGTTCAGCGGCGATCCCTACTGGGCGACCGAATGTGTCGGCGGAATGGATCTCGGCGGGCGCGCGCTGGTGACAAAAAGCAGCTATCGCATGCTGCACACGCTCTACAACCTCGGCCCGGCGCCCGAACCGAACATCACGGTTCTCTGGTCGCAACACATGCCGGCCAACTTCAAGCGCTTCTGCGTCAAGGTGAGCCGCGACACGTCCTCGCTACAGTATGAAAACGACGACCTGATGCGTCCGTATTGGGGTGACGACTACGGCATTGCGTGCTGCGTCTCGGCGATGCGCCTCGGCAAGCAGATGCAGTTCTTCGGCGCCCGCGTGAACCTCGCGAAAGCGCTACTCTATGCCATCAACGGCGGCCGCGACGAGGTCTCCGGCGACCAAGTCGCCCCGCAAACGGTGCCGGTGACCGGCGACTTCCTCGACTATGACGACGTGATGGCCAAGTTCGACAACACAATGGAATGGCTCGCCCGCATTTATGTGCATGCGATGAACTGCATCCACTACATGCACGACAAATACTTCTATGAACGACTCGAGATGGCGCTGCACGATCGGGACATCTTGCGAACGATGGCATTCGGGATTGCCGGACTATCGGTTGTTGCCGACAGCCTGAGCGCCATTAAATATGGAAAGATCCGCGTCGCGCGCGATGGGAATGGTCTTGTTGTCGACTACCAGAACGAAGGTAATACCGCGACGCCGCAATTCGGCAACAACGATGACCGCGTCGACAAGATTGCCTCCGATATCGTCACGAGTTTCATGGGAAAGATCCGAAAGCATCCGACATATCGGAACGCGACGCACACGCAAAGCGTACTGACGATCACCTCGAACGTCGTCTACGGCAAGGCGACCGGAAATACGCCGGACGGGCGCCGGAAAGGCGAGCCGTTTGGACCCGGAGCAAACCCGATGCACGGCCGCGACAGCCACGGCTGGCTTGCCTCCTGTCTGTCGGTCGCGAAGCTGCCATACAAGGATGCGCAGGACGGCATCAGCTATACCGTTTCGGTCGCGCCGCAAAAGGCGCACCTGTCCGAGAGCCAGCTTCTGGACGAGGCGACCAAGGCCTTTGACGTCTACTTCGATCACGGCGGATTCCACATGAATCTGAACGTGATCGACAAGGAGACGCTCGAAGACGCCATGAAGAATCCGGACAAGTACCCGCAACTCACCATTCGCGTGTCCGGTTATGCCGTCAATTTCGTCCGTCTGACGCCGGAACAGCAGAGGGATGTGATCAGCCGCACCTTCCATGGCCAGATCTGAAACTGGAGAGGTGTGATGTCAGAACTGCAACCACTGGAGGCAGGCAGCCGGTATGACCTGCGCGTTGGAATCTCCCCCGACGCGCCGGATGAAGATAAGTTTCAGGACGATGGAAAGGGCGCCTTCGGCTACTGCCACTCCTATGAGACGTCGTCCCGTTACGACGGACCCGGCTTGCGTGTCGTGCTTTTCGTGTCGGGTTGCCTGCTGCGTTGCACGTATTGCCACAATCCGGATACGTGGCACCTCAAGGACGGCACTTACGTTTCTGCACAGCAGGTGCTCGACCGCCTCGAGGGCTTTGCCTCCGCGATCCGGACGCTTGGCGGCGGTCTGACCATCTCTGGCGGCGAGCCCATGGTGCAGCTTGCCTTCACCAAGCGGATATTCGCGGGCGCCAAGAAAATGGGCCTGCACACGGCCATCGAGACGTCGGGCTTTTTGAGCGCCCGCGCCGATGATTCATATCTGTCCGTCATTGACCTTATACTGCTGGACATCAAAAGCTCAAACCCCGACACCTATCGCAAGGTAACCGGCCGCGACCTTGCCCCTACCCTGCGGTTTGCCGAGCGGCTTGCCTCGATGGGCAAGCCGGTGTGGGTTCGCTTTACGCTGGTGCCAGGCCAGACGGACGATCCCGCGAATGTCGACGGCATCGCGAAATTTGTCGCGCCGATGAAGAACGTGGAGTGGGTGGAGATCCAGCCTTTCCACCAGATGGGCGCCTTCAAGTGGAAGGCGATGAACCTCGAATACAAGTGTGCCGACACGCCCACAGCGACGCCTGAACTTGTCAAGCGAGTGATCGAGCAGTTTCGCGCTGCGGGCTGCCGCGTCCGCTAACTTTGTTTCTGCAGATCAGCACCGTCTGATCTCAACGGAGATTTTGTCATGATAGATCTTGCTCGCAACATCATTGAGACCCAACCCATCCTGACGGCGTTTCTCGCCATCGGCTTGGGTTATCTGGTTGGGCAAATCAACATTGCTGGGTTTTCCCTTGGCGTCGGGGCTGTGTTGTTCGTGGGGTTGGCCCTCGGTGCATTTGCTCCGAAGGCACAGATCCTCGGACCCATCGGTCTGACCGGCCTGATCATGTTCCTTTATGGAATCGGAATTCTTTACGGGCGGCAGTTTTTTGAGGGAATGAGAGGTGTCGGCCAGAAGTACAATCTGCTCGCATTGATCGCATGCGTCGCCGGCCTGCTCGTCGCGCTCGGATTGGGACAAGTTTATGGAATCAAGCTCGGTCATACGCTGGGCATCTACGCCGGGTCGATGACAAGCACGGCCACCTTGCAGGCGGCGCTCGACACCATGAACAACAAAGAACCTTCGATTGGATACTCGATCGCGTATCCCTTCGGCGTCATCGGCCCGATCCTGTGCATCTATTTCATGACCCAGATGGTGAAGCCGAAGTTTCCGCCAAAGGCTCAGCGCTTCCACATGGGCGAAATTTCGATCAGCGACAAATTTTCGGGGCAAACGCTTGAGGACCTGACGAAAGAGCTGCCGAGCGGCGTGCAGGTGACGATGGTCCGCAAGGGCGGGCAGAACATCGTCCCCGCAGCGGATACCGGGCTCTCGCCCGGCGACGCGGTTCTCGTCATCGCCGAGCGCGAAGATGCGATCGCTGAAGCCGCCTCGCGGTTGGGAAAACTGGAGCCTGGCCGACTGGCAGCGGACCGCGGCAACCTGGACTACGTCCGCGTCTTCGTAGGCAAAGCCAGCGTCGTTGGTGTACCCCTCTCCCGCCTTCCTATGCCTGCCGGTTTTCCGGCGCATCTCCTGCACGTGAGGCGATATGACGCCGACCTGGTGCCGGCACCTGACCTGATGCTCGAATTCGGCGACCGCGTGGGCGTGCTGATGCCGCCCGACCGGAGAGAAGAAATCAGGAAGCATTTTGGTGACACGGTAAAGGCAGCGGCCGAATTTAGCTACGTGTCGCTCGGACTTGGCATGGTGCTCGGCGTGCTGCTTGGCCTCATTCCGATTCCAATCCCCGGCGTGGGGACCGTCACGCTTGGCATCGGTGGCGGGCCGCTCATCGTCGCTCTGATCCTCGGCAAATTGCGCCGGACCGGACCGATGCTGTGGACCATGCCGCTGCCGGCGAACATCGTTCTGCGAAACTTCGGACTGGCCATGTTCCTTGCGACCGTAGGCGTCAATGCCGGTCAGCCCTTCGTCCGCACAGTTGCTGAATCCGGCTTCACGATGCTCTTTATCGGGGTCGCGGTTCTTCTCACAACCGTGTTCATTGTTCTGCTTGTCGGCCACTATCTCCTGAGAATTCCCTTCGATGACCTGGTCGGCGTCGCCTCCGGCGCCACCGGAAATCCCGCCATTCTCGTCTACTCGACAAAGATGGCGCCGACCGAGCGGCCCGACATCGGATACGCGATGATTTTCCCGTCGATGACGATCGTGAAAGTCATCGCTGTGCAGATTGTCGGTCTCCTCGCGGGCGCGGGTGCGGCCGGCGGTTGAACCGCCAGCGGATCGCTCTTTGCGTCACTTCTTGGCGGACGACCCGTCAAGTCCTTTGCGATAGATCATCCAGTAGGCCAGGCCGACGAAGCCGGAGCCGCCAACGATATTGCCAAGCGTGACAGGCACGAGATTGTGGATGATCCCGGGTATCGTAACGACAGAAGCGTCAAAGCCGGTCGGAACCCTGCCCGTCTCAACGAGCAGCCAGGCCATCGGCAGAAAATACATATTGGCAACGCAGTGCTCGAAACCGGCGGCCACGAAGGCCGAGACAGGCAAGATCAGGCCGACGATCTTGTCGGTTACTGAACGGCCGGCATAGGCAAGCCAGACGCCGAGGCACACGAGCACGTTGCACAGGATGCCCTTGAAGAACAGCGTCACCATGTCGGGGCTGATTTTTGTGACCGCTGTGTTCAATATCGTCAGGCCAATGCGGCCGCCGTTCATATCAAGGTGATGCGAGAAGAAGACCAGGATCACGAGCCCGATGCTTCCGACAAAGTTGCCGCAATACACGATCGTCCAGTTGCGCAGCACCTGTCTGGTGGAAATCTTACCGCTTGCCCACGCCATCACGATCAAGTTGTTGCCGGTGAACAACTCGGCGCCCCCTACCAGCACGAGCGCGAGACCAAGCGAAAATACCAGTCCGCCAACCACCCGGATGGTGGCGAAGCTCAGGTCCGCGTCGCTGGCGACAATGATGTAGTAAAGCGCGCCGAGTCCAATGCTGCCGCCGGCCATCACCGCGAGCATGAAGCTCGACACAAACGGTAAAGTCGCTTTTTTAACCCCCACCTTTTCGACGGACTCCTGAATTTCGGCGGGGCTGTACGCATTTAAATTGAAAATAGGTTGCTGCGGCTCGGTCATTCGGCCACTCATGTTGCTGGCTCCTCCCTGGGCTCCGCGGGCTGCGCCATTCCTTGACGGCATCCGGATAGACTCACGAACGCCTGCTCTGGCGGTAGCGGTGGTATCCTCGGCTCCCAGCTTTCAAACACCTTGAAATTTACGCTCCTTGCACTGCGCAAGGTTGACTTAAGTCAAAGCAGCACCTCGGCCATGGTCCGATGCTGCAGACGTGCTTTTGCGAGGTCAGCCTTATGGAGAGCCCGCTTAGACAGCCTCAACAAATTCTTGCCTATCGGTCGCTGCCACGGATTCTCGGTGCGCGGCCGCTGACTCTGTGGTCAGTCGGCCCCACTGACAGCACGATGAAGGCGCTGCAGCTCATGGCCGAAAAGAAAACTGCGTTCCTGGTGGTGCTGGATCAGGGAGCGATGGTGGGCGTGGTGTCGGAGCGCGACTTTGTCGGGCGAGTGATCCTGGCAAAAAAATCACCGGAGAGCACACCCGTCGCGGATATCATGGTCCGCAAGGTCATTACGGTCGATCTTTCAAGCACTTTCGGCGACTGCCTGAAATTGATGCAGCAACACAACATCCGCTATCTGCCCGTCATCGACAATGGCAAGCCGGTCACGGTCGTATCCATCCGAGATTTGTTGAACGAGGCGGTGACGTATCAGGGAAAGCTCGTCGCCGAGCTCGAACGCGAGCGAATGGTCATTTTCACTTCAATGGTCTGAGCGTCAGGGAAACGGCGAGCCCTTCCTTCGGTTGGGCGACAGCAAGAGTGACCGTCATGAGCCTTTTGATTGTGCTGGGTGCTCTGGCGTTTCTCATGTTTGTAGCCTACCGCGGCTACAGCGTGATCCTGTTCGCCCCGGTCGCAGCACTTGGCGCCGTCTTGTTGACCGACCCGGCCCTCGTCGCACCGATGTTCTCCAGTGTCTTTATGGAGAAGACGGTGGGCTTCCTGAAAAACTATTTTCCGGTGTTCATGCTCGGCGCGGTTTTCGGCAAGGTCATCGAACTGTCGGGATTTTCCAAGTCAATTGTCGCGGCAGTGATCGGTGTGCTTGGCAAAGAACGCGCAATTCTGTCGATAGTCATTGTTTGCGCGATCCTCACCTACGGCGGTGTGTCACTGTTCGTGGTGGTGTTTGCGGTCTATCCGTTCGCGGCCGAAATGTTCCGCCAAAGCGGAATCCCCAAACGGCTCATCCCTGTCACAATCGCCCTTGGCGCGTTCACCTTCACGATGGATTCTCTGCCGGGCTCGCCGCAGATCCAGAACATCATTCCCACCACATTCTTCAAGACAACGACATGGGCTGCCCCATGGCTCGGGATCGTGGGCGCCCTGTTCATTCTCGTTATCGGCCTTGCCTATATTGAGAGCCGGCGGCGAGCCGCTCGCGCGAAAGGCGAGGGTTACGGAACTGATTTGCGGAACGAGCCTGAGCAGTTCGAAGCCGAGAACTTGCCAAACCCCTGGATCGCGCTTTTACCTCTAGTGGTGGTGGGGGTCGCGAACTTTGTGCTGACGTTTGCAGTTCCGCGCGCCTATGGGACGACTCACGAACTCACGCTCGGCGGCAGCAAGCCGATCGTCACCCAAATCTCGAGCGTGGCCGCCATCTGGGCCGTCGAAGGCGCGTTGCTTCTCGGTATATTGACCGTATTCGCGTTTGCCTGGCGGCCTGTGATCGGAAAATTCGCGGATGGCAGCAAGGCGGCGGTCGCCGGAGCCCTGTTGGCCTCGCTCAATACCGCGTCCGAATACGGTTTCGGTGGAGTGATCGCGCTCTTGCCCGGCTTCACCGCGATCGCTGACGCACTCCGCTCGATACCCAACCCGCTTATTAACGAAGCCATCAGCGTGACCGTACTTGCGGGTATCACGGGATCGGCATCGGGAGGCATGAGCATCGCGCTTGCCGCGATGTCCGACACGTTCATTGCAGCGGCCGAGGCAGCGAAAATTCCGCTCGAGGTTTTGCATCGTGTGGCGTCAATGGCCAGTGGCGGCATGGATACGCTGCCGCACAACGGCGCCGTCATCACGTTGCTCGCAGTCACCGGCCTCACCCACAGGGAGGCCTATAAGGATATTTTCGTCATCACTCTGACAAAGACCGCGGCGGTGTTCTTCGTAATCGGGTTCTTCTATTTGACCGGGATTTACTGAGCGATTGGCAGAGCGTCCGGAGGCGAGCAATGCAGTCTAGCAACACCCCAGAGACGTTCATCCCGCTGCGATCGCCGGATAGCGGCAAGATCACCACCGCCGAGGAGGCAGCTCGCCTTGTTCGCGACGGTGACACAGTCGCGACAGGTGGTTTCGTGGGCATTGGTTTCGC
>DASSIJ010000254.1:0-18920 GCA_035692045.1 Pseudolabrys sp.
TACGTGACTGCTCGTCTGCCAAAGCGGTTGCCCCCGGGCACCAAGTACGTCGTAGAAAGCGCCGGCGCGTTTGTGCGTCGGTTTCTCGAATTGCCGAATGGTCAGAGAATTGCACTGTCAAAGCGCAAAGCGCTGATATGCAAGTGCGCTGAGACCGTCAGCATCGTGCCCGACCAGGCACCCGAGGCATCGCCGGTCAACGGTCCCCGTGTAGCATCCTGACTAAAAAGTTCGCCCTTACAGTGCCGGACTGACCGAGTGACGACCGTCGGCTCGTGCACGCCGGTCGTTGTCCGCTTCGGGTCATGAGCGGACATGGCGCCATCGAATTGTTATGCAAAAGGGGATAACTTTCGAGAAAGGGCTGGAGTCACCGGACGGCAAGCGCGCGTTGGCGTATTGCTATTGAGTATGCCTCGAACCTTGGTGACCCATGCCTGACCGACCTTCCGACGAGGACGTTAGCCGTCAGATCCTCGGCGTTTTCATGCGCCATCGGATACCTGCGACCGGCACACTCCAGCGTAACTATTTCTTCGATGTGCGCGACAGTGATTTCCAGCGCGGGATCAACAAGGCCGTTGCTAACAATTGGATCACCATCGATTTGCGAAACCGCTACCGCTATCAGCTCACAACAACGGGCTATGCTGTAGGACGGACGATCGATCAGGTCCTCGGCGCATAGAACCGGGCGCCATGTCCGCTTTGGCCAATAGCGGACATTCAAAGGTTCCGCTCTCACCAATAGAAAACCCCGCGGGCAGTCGCATTCGCAGAAAGTGACTAACGCCTCCCAGCCCGCGGGTTTCGCGACCCGAGGGTGCGCATGTGCGCCGCCAGCAGAGCACAGAAATCCCGCGCATAGCGGGGAAGCACACGTCGGCTGTCCCACATAATCGATAGTGGCTCGCGTAGCGGCCTACCTTCATGAGTAATCCGCGCAACGCGCAGTCTGTAGCGGTGGGTCCGGACGACGGAAGGGACGACCGCTATGCCATGCCCTGCTTCTGCGAGCGCGAGGAGGTTCGAGGGTGCACGGCTCTCCATCACGATTTTCGGCTTGATCTTGGCGAGTCGGCAGACGGCATCGAATGTCTTGCGGACGACAAAGCCAGAATCCAGAAGCAGCAACGGGTAAGGCGCGAGGGCCCTGATGTCGATCGTCTTGCCGAATTTGAGCTGGAACGAGGGTTGGCAAACGGCAAGAAGCTCAACCGGCGGCACAACATAACGCCCGAAGGGCCGATCTTCGGCCTGAACCGCATGCAGCAGAATTCCGAGGTGGATGTCGCCGCGCTCAAGCATGCCAAGGATATCCGGGCCAACCGCCTCAATCACTCGCAGATCGACTTTGGGAAAACGCTCAGCGTAGCGGTGCAGGAAACCCGAAAGAACCGCCTCAATCTGCACCGGAGAAGCGGCCACCTTGAGCGTGCCGGTGTCGCCGCGCTGCAGCGTTCTCGCACGTTCGCCGATTGTTTCAGCATGGGTCAGCAATGCACGGCACTCTGTCAGCAACTGCTCGCCTTCGGATGTCAAAACGATTCCCCGACCGACGCGTTCGAAAAGCTTGAGACCAAGTTCCCGCTGGAAATCCTGAATCTGTCTTGAGAGGGCGGGCTGAGTGATGTGCAGGCGAAGCGCCGCCTTCGAAACAGAGCCTTGTTCAGCGACCGTAACGAAGCTGCGTACGCGTCTGAGGTCCATATTTGTAACGTATGCCGAAACGGCATCAAATAATAGAAAAAGTATGAATTAGACAGCAGATCAAAGCCGACGAAGGATACCAACCGCTTTGCGACGTTCATGCGGGAGCGGCGGTCATGCGCATCAAATTTTCATCCTGGCGCCTTCTGACGATTTTTGCTTTCGTGCCGCTGACTTGCTCGGCAGATGCTCGATCGAAGCTGTGGCCGGCGGCGCAATATCCCGGCCCTTGGCTCGAGATTACAGAAGAGGTCAGGGAAACGCTCGCTCTACACAAGATCTCTGCGTGCAATGAGGCGGTGGGACGGCAATCATCAATCAATTCCGGCGAGTATCTTCTATATTGCACTCGGGACGAGAGGTTCTGGACAAGCTGGCTCGTACAGCCCGCGACGCATAAGGTGCGTGGCCCCGGCACACTTCTCGAAGGCATTCCACTGCCTCACGCCTACTGAGGTTGCGGCGGTACCTGCGCAATGTTCGCTTACCCCCGAAAGCGACATTCGCCGGACGCCTGACAGATTGAAAATCCCAAAAATCGTGCGCGGCTGCGTTCATCCGGCATGCCGCGCGGCAAAGCGTCGGATATACTATGGCACCGCACCGAATGCTGGGGCCGGTCACTGCACCCGGGCTGAGGGGAGACGTTCAAATGCCGACGAAGGTCAATCTTGAACTGATTATGGTCTGGTTTTGCGTGGGATTTTTTACTGGCGCGGGCTGGGCCGTTGCCACATGGCTCGTCGGGCGCATCCTTGGCCTGACTCATCTATAAATCCTCAGCCGGCTTTCACCGGCAGACGTCTTCCGACATACGGCCGTTGTCCGCTATCACCCCGAAAGCGGACATTGATTGGTCGCTGCCGCATGTCCGCTTTGTGCCAGTGGCGGACATTCAACCGACCTTGATGAGATTTTGATTCGGCAGTGAGCCGCCGGGAAACTGCGCAAGCTTGCCGCCGACCGCGAGCGATCCAAGGTCAATACCGGCAAATCCGATCCGGTCGATGAGCGCCGCGACCTCCGCCTTTGCTGCGCTGTCGTCACCGGAATAAAACAGTACGCGCGGCCCACCATCTGAGTTGGGGTCCGCTGCGAGCACCTCAGCACGGAGATGATTGAACGCCTTCACGACGCGTGCTCCCGGTACGAGATCGGCGACGACTTCGCTCGATACCCGGCCCTTCAGATCGACCGGCTTGAACAGCGGCGCCTCTATCGGGTTATTGGCGTCGATGACAATACGGCCGGACCATCCCGGTAAGCCTGCCAGCGCCGCCGACAGCTTTGTCCAGTTGACAGCGATGAAAACAATGTCGGCACGCGCGGCTTCCTCGCGGGTGCCGGCTTTGATCGCGGGCCCGAGTTCACGTACCAACTCCGTGAGAGAGTCGGGACCGCGGCTGTTGGAGATGATCGCCTCGATGCCTGAACGCGCCAGAGTGCGTGCGAAGGCTTTACCGATGGCGCCTGATCCGATGATTCCGATGGTCATGTGATGTTCCTTTCAGATTGAGGCGGGTGAACGGCTATCGATAGCCGCCCCGGGTTGTTCACTAGTCACACTTTTGCTGGCAACGCGCCGAGCTGCTGCATGAGCGAGAAGAGATTGGCCACGCCCCAGTGATCGGTAATCTTGCCGTCGTGCACCCGCATGACATCGACGGTCTCGAATTGAATCGTTCGGCCAGTCGGCGCGATGCCGAAGAATTCTCCCCGGTGCGTGCCGTGATAGGTTTTGTACGTCGTCACGCGGTCTCCATCGGCAAGCTGCCAATGGATGTCGGCGTGAAAGTCGGGAAACGCCGCTCGGAGGACTTTGTAGAGTTCCCGCGCGCCGTTTTTGTCCGGCGTGCGCCCCGGCTGAGGCGTGTGGTCGAGGAAATTGTCGGCGAAGAGTTGTTCGAACACTTCGAAATTTCCGCCACCCTGCACTTCTTCGGTGTTGCGGCGGACAACGGCCTTGGCGGCTTCGCTGATGTTGGTCGTCATGACGTGCTCCAAATGGTTTGAGTGTTTGTCGTGGCGGCGCAGTACGCCGGGCTATGCCCCAGCGCCTGCCTTCTGACCGAGAAGCTGCAGCTCCCAGGCGAGCGCAATGCCAGTGCCGCCACCATGCTCCAGGAATATTCCGGCCATCGCGGCCGCTTGCTCCTGACGGGCCCAGTCGCGCTGCAATTCACCCGCGACCGCCATCCACGTGATCGGGACGACACCGGCCATGACCATGCGGCGGATGGCCATCTCGTGAGCCTCGGCGCTCACACCGCCGGACGCATCGGTCACGCCGTAAACCTCGTAGCCTTCGCCTGCCGCCTGGATCGCCGGCATGGCAAGGCAGATTTCCGACCAGAGCGCCGCCATGATGATTTTCTTGCGACCGGTCTTCTTCACCGCCTCGACGACCCGCGTGTCCTCCCAGGTGTTGATGAAGGTGCGGTCGATCGGCTTCTGCTCGGGGAATACGTCTTGGAGCGGCTTGATCAGCTTGCCGCCACGTTCCTCCAATACCGTGCTCAGGATGGTCGGCACATTGAAGACCTTGGCGGTCTTCGCCAGCGCGACGACATTGTTCACGATCATCGTCGGCTCATGGCTGTGCAGGTTGGCGAACTGGAAGGGCTGGTGGTCGATCAGGACCAGCACGGACTCTTCCGGGGTTAGAAGGGCGTTCAGGCCGTTTTTGAAGGCTGGGAACTGGGGCATTGGCGTTCGCTCCGGTTTGGACTGGTGTTTCCGGAATCGATATCGCCACTTTTATTGCTGCATGATTAGCCGGCAATGGCTATAATTATTTACAATCATTGCTTGAAGGTGGCGGATGGAAACGCTCGCAAACCTCGAATCGTTTGTCCGAAGCGCTGAAACGGGAGGGTTTTCAGCCGCCGCCCGGCGGCTTTCCCTGACCCCCGCCGCGGTAAGCCGCAACGTGGCGATGCTGGAGCGCAACCTCGGAATTCGCCTCTTTCAACGCAGCACACGGAAGCTCATGCTGACCGAAGCCGGCGAGCGCTTTCTTCACGCGATCCGCGGCAATCTCGAAGAATTGCAGGCGTCCATCGCGGCCGTTGCTACGGACCGGGGAGAACCGGCAGGCGTGCTCAAGGTCAGCATGGGCGCGACGTTTGGCGTCGAATACATCCTGCCGCTGCTGCCGGATTTCTTGAAACGCTATCCGAGCGTTCGCGCCGACTGGCAGTTCGAGAGCCGGCAGGTTGACCTGATTGCCGAAGGATTTGACGCGGCGATCGGCGGCGGCATCGATCTGGCACCGGGTCTGGTGTCGCGAGTGCTGGCGCCCGCGCACCTCATCGCAGTGGCATCGCCGTCTTATCTTAAGGGACGGACGCCGCCCGCCGATCCGTCAGGACTCGCCTCGTTCGAGGGCATTGTCATGCGCTCTTCAAAAACACGGCGGGTCCGCGAACGCCCGATGCGCAACGCAGCGGGCGACGAGATGCAGGTCCAGCTAAAGGCCACCATCGCATTCGACGACCCCGAGGCAATGTGCCAAGCGGCGGTGCTCGGCATGGGAGTCACACAGATCTTAATGGCCCACGCGTTGCGGCACCTGGAGAGCGGCACTCTCGTACGGCTTGTGCCACAGTGGTATGCCGACGCAGGACCGATCTCAATCTACTATGCCAGCCGACGCCAGGTGCCGGCCAAGACGCGCGTCTTTGTCGATTTCGTCGCGGAAGCGTTTCGACGTCAGCGGCTTGCGGAGCGGTTTGCGGGCAGCATTGGTTAGGTTAGGCATTGTGGCGGCTTCAATTTCAAGATCGGTCGCAAAAGGGCTTCGCACCACTTGGCGCCGACTCGTATAACAAAAACACCCGGTGAGAAATTCCCTTAGCGGTGGGGATATCAGCCACGTTGGTCGATTTGCAGAGCCCGAAACGTTTGCAAGGGACTGCTTACGATGCTCCTTGGCTGATGGCAGTCTCCGTGCCTAGAATTGGCCAACAGAGCGACGGGCATCGCCGATGCGCAGGCGCAGTGCAAGCCGCCCCGAAAACACAGGGGGAGATCATATGGCTCACGCAAAAACCGCGATGGCAGGAACAACGCACGGCAAGCCGCTTTACCAAAGCCTTTATGTGCAGGTGCTAGCGGCCATTGTGATCGGCGTCGCGCTCGGGCATTTTTATCCGCAACTTGGCGCGCAGATGAAGCCGCTGGGCGACATCTTCATCAAGATGATCAAGATGATCATCGCTCCAATCATCTTCTGCACCGTCGTACATGGCATTGCCAGCATGCAGGACATGAAGAAGGTCGGCCGCGTCGGGCTCAAGGCGCTTATCTACTTCGAAGTCCTAACGACGATCGCTTTGATTGTCGGTCTTATCGTCGTGAATGTCGTACAGCCAGGCGCTGGTATGAACGTCGATGTCAAATCGATCGATACCAGGGCGATCCAGGGATTCGTGGTGAAGTCCAAGGAACAGAGCACGATTCAGTTCCTGATGGATATCGTCCCCAACACGGTGGTCGGGGCATTCGCACAGGGTGAGATCCTGCAGGTGCTATTTTTCGCCGTCCTGTTTGCTTTCGCTATGCAGGCACTTGGCGAGCGCGGCAAGACGCTGCTCGGGGTGATCGATCAAGCGTCATACGCATTATTCGGTGTCGTCGGAATCATCATGAAGGTCGCGCCCATCGGTGCATTCGGTGCGATGGCATTTACGATCGGAACATATGGGGTGGGAACGCTGTTCTCACTCGCCAAGCTGATGGCTGCTGTCTATATGACGTGCATCATATTTATCGTTTTCGTGCTTGGGTTTTTCGCGCGGCTTGCAGGTTTCAGTATCTTCAAGTTCATTCGCTACATCAAGGAAGAATTACTGATCGTGCTTGGCACATCTTCCTCCGAGTCGGTGCTCCCACGTATGATGGCAAAATTGGAAAACCTCGGGTGTGAAAAATCCGTGGTCGGTCTCGTGATTCCGACGGGGTATTCGTTCAACCTGGACGGGACATGCATCTATCTGACGATGGCCGCCATTTTTCTGGCGCAAGCGACCGGTACAGAACTTACTCTGGTTCAGCAGCTTGGAATCGTGGGCATCCTTTTGCTGACATCAAAGGGCGCCGCCGGGGTGACTGGCTCTGGCTTTATCGTCCTTGCAGCGACGCTCGCTACTGTCGGCACAATCCCGGTTGCCGCCATTGCACTGATTTTGGGTGTCGACCGCTTCATGTCAGAAGCCCGAGCACTCACGAATTTGATCGGCAACGGCGTAGCGACTGTCGTGATCTCAAAATGGGAAGGTGCGCTCGACGTCAACCGGATGCGTGCGCATCTGAACAGAGAGACGGACGCCGAAGCGGATACACCGGAGGAGGTGCTGGTCGAGGACGAGATTAGTGTTGCGGGCAAGCCAAAGCCGGTGAGGATGTGATCAGCATGAGCGCCAACATCTTTACAAAAATGAATAAAAAGAACGCACTGCTCTGGATCGCTGTAGTGCTGATCGTGGCTCTCGGCTTACCGAGCGTCAGCCGGTCAGGGGAACCGAATTGGCCCGAAACGCTCGTCATCGGCACGGCGTCGCCCGGTGGTACATACTACCAATATGGCGAGGGACTCGCTCGCCTGCTGACCCGCAAGCTTGGTCTGCCGGTTATTGCGCGTCCAACCGAGGGGGCAGCAGAAAACATCAAGCTGCTCGAGAGTGGAGAGATCCAATTGGCATTTGTCACTCTCGGCATCGCACAGCAGGGATGGACTGGCACCGCAGATTGGACTGGCGCCCGGCAATTCCGGGCCGCTCGGGCATTGTTTCCAATGTACGACACACCGTTCCAGTTCATTGTAACGTCTGAATCTCCCCTCCATTCGATTGCCGATCTAACGGGTAAGCAGGTGGGGATTGGGCCGGAGGGCGGCACAGGCGGCGTCTATACCCCGCTCATGTTTAAGGCCCTCACTATCAGCGCGCCGTTCATCACGGGAACGTGGGCTGATCTCGCGGCGCAACTCAGCGCGCGCAGACTTGACGCGCTGGTCGTGGTCGCCGGCACTCCCGTTCCCGAGGTCGCCGAGCTCGAGAAGAATGGCAACATTCGCTACCTGGCGTTGACGCCGAGCCAGAAAGTCTCGGTGCGCGTGGCACTCCCAGAGATGACATCTTCTTTCATTGCTGCGGGCACCTACCCATCGCTACGGCGCGATTATCAGACATTGGGAATCTACAATTTTGCCGTCGCACGGTACGATCTGCCTGAGGATCTCGCCTATGCCATCGTCGAGACGGTCTTCACCAACCGCGACGAGATGATGCAGATTCATCCTACAGCGGCAGAGACCGTCCCCGCCAATTTCACGCGCAACACGGTCCTGCCGTTCCACGCTGGAGCGGCGCGGTGGTACAACAACAATGCTGTCGCTGGCACCCTTCGTGGCGACTGACGCCAGGCGTGTGTCGCAGCTTTCTGACGCGTTTGAAACGCTATTTATTGACTCGTTTGTACGTACCGTACCGAGCAGTCCTGGCTTGCACGGTATTGCCGCCATTAGACCGGTTCTCGCGCGACGAAAGTCGCACTGGCACCGCCCAACCTTTTGTCCGTCGCAACATGTTTGTGGCCGCTTTGGGCCAAAAGCGAACATCTCACGCTGTCCAACGCATGTCCGCTTTCCCCCGAAAGCGGACATAAACAGTCGCCGGTTGAATGTCCGCTAAGTGCAATAGCGGCATTGTCGCCTCCTTGGCCACAGGCTTTATTGCCAGGAATCTAATGCGGTTAGTTATCGCCGTACCGTGCATATTCCTTGGCGCGTGCTCACTGCCCATTGAATCGCTGGCACCAACGGCCACGCAGGCCAACGAACCCGAAGAAAGTGAGACGTGCGCTAGTTTAAGCGAATTAGCGATTGGGATGACGACATCGGAAGTTCTATCGTCTTGCAAGCGAAGGCCGATCCGAACGTCAGACATCATTACAACGGCAAAATGGACACAATATGGGCTTATGGAGGCAGCTATCTTCATTTCACGGCCGGGAAGCTGGAACGCATCCAACCCGTTCAATAATAGCCTGAATAACTCTCCCGATTGTCGCGATGAAACCGCGCTGCAAATTGTATATTAGATTCAATCGGGAACGAGTGCGCTCTAGGGATGCGGTTCGATCGGTGCTAGGAATATGATGAAGGGGCCTTCAAGCGCGGAGGGAGTGGCATGAGTACGACGGTTGCTGAAACTCTTAAGGGCAGAGAACTCGTAACCAGGGTATGCAAATACACTATCCGTCGGGTCCTGTTTCCCCTCGCAGTGCTATGTCCCTTTGCTTATTTTTTCCCGAAGATCGCAATCCTCTACGCCATCTGCGGCGCCTATGACGTCAGCCGCAACAAACCACTAAGCCTTTCCACGCTGCGGCGCTATTTCATCGGGAACGGATTCGGGACCTGGGTCCTGTCTCCATTCAATACTCTTTTGGATTTGCTGTCGTTGCCGCACATCAATAGAGGCGTCTATCGGCTGGAGGATCTGCCGCCCTCCCATCAGGAAGAGGTGAAACGCCTGATAGAGATCGCGAACGAGCAAAATCTTGTTGCTCAATTGGAGGAGCGGGCCAAGGAGTTTCCGCGGACAATGATTTTCTTCCGATGGTACGGCATCAATATGAAGACCATCCTGGATGTTCCAGCGTTTCATCAGCCGTGGAATTATATCCAGACCATTGGGGTTTCGGTTTTCAACAAGAAGGTTTCCACCTCCAGACATTTTGGATACCTGCGGGCCTCCTTGCGCGTTTTGTACAATCTCAACGACATGAATGATCGCTCCGCCTACATCGAGGTCGGCAACCAGACCAACTATTGGTGCGAGAATAAATTATTCATTTTCGATGATACGCTTCTGCATTACTCGGCTAATGAAACGAACCAGACTCGCTATTGCCTATTTGTCGACATGGTCCGCCCGACTCCGTTCCCGGGCTTCATGCGCGCAGTTATTTCAGGCGTTCGGTTCGCGACTCAGAGCTTTAAGTTTGTCTATTACAACAACTGGAAGATTCTCGAGCGATAAATCAAATAAAAAGGTCTAAGCTCTGCAAGCAAACTATTTGAACGTGGTTAGGCCAAACGTCTCCAGATCGTGGGCTTGGAAGTCCCTCCGCCAAGCGGCGATAGCCCTTGCCCTCGTGTCTAGTGTTACCGCAGGAGCAATTGGCATTTATTGCGGTGTCTTGCAATTGCTCGGCAACGTCCATGCTGTTGTGGAAAAACAGTTTTATCGTTCTGCACAATTGGACAAGGCAACTCTGGAGCGAGTTATCCGAGAATACGGGATAAAATCTATCCTCAACCTTCTTGGAACCAGTCAAGAGAAGTCTTGGTACGCGGACGAAATTGCAGTTTCTCGGCAGCTCGGAATCGAGCATCACGACTATGGAATTAGCGCGAGCGAATTTGTAAATGCGAATAGAATTGATGAAATAATAAAGATCTTACGTGACGCTCCCAAACCAATCCTGGTCCACTGCAAAAACGGCGCAGATCGAAGCGGGCTCGTCAGCGCTATCTACCTTGCGGAAATACAGGGTGTGGCCGTCGATGAGGCCATAGGCCAGCTATCGCTCTACTATGGCCACTTTCCGTGGCTTATTAGCGAGACGGGGGCAATGGACGAGAGTTTTCGATCGTACGAGCGCCGAAAATTTTAATAGCAGCTTCGCGAATGTCCCTTGTCTGGCGATGGCGGAAATCATGGCGTCGCTTCGTGAACTACACCGGGAGCACCAGCCCCTCGTCAGCCCACTGGCCCATGACGCCCTGTCGGCGCGGCTGATCGAACACGCCGGATTTAAGACCTTTAATATCGGCGGTTCGGCACTGTTGGCGGCACGCTATGCGTTGCCGGATCTCGGGCTCGCCGGCTTCGCCGAAATGCTGGCCGGAATCCGCGACATCGTCGAAGCCTCGAAGCTTCCCTGCCTTGTCGACGCGGATGACGGCTATGGCGACGTCAAAAGCGTCGTGCGGACCATCCAGGGCTATGAAGCCGCGGGCGTTTCCGGCGTGCTGCTGGAAGACCAGGGGAGGGAGGGTAAACAGCCTGGCGCGGCTTCAGCGCGCAGCGTCGTTCCGCTGGAGGTGATGGAGCAAAAGCTCAAAGCCGCAATGGCTGCGCGACAGAATTCCGATTTTGTCATCATTGGCCGCACGGATGCCTATGGGGCGGAAGGACTCGATGCCGCACTCAATCGCGCCGAACATTTCCTGCGTCTCGGTGCCGACGGGATATTTGTGGCCGGGTTAAAGACGCCGGGGGATTATGCCCGGGTCGGCAAGGCCTTCAAAGGCGCCTGGAATTGCGCCGCCATCTTTGAGGCGGCCGCCACGCCGTGGCTTACGCCGGCAGAGCTCTACGGTATGGGATTTTCGCAAATCGCTTACCCGAACATCCTTATTGGGCGCGTGGCGAAGGCGATCGAGCATGGCCTGCAGCGCCTGGGCCAACTCGCTGCAGGCAAGGACAGTGCTTTCACGGACTCCGAACAGGAAATGGCGCTGAAGAGTCTGGCCGACGCGCTCAATTTGCAAAGATGGAAAGACCTGGAGAAGAAATATTCATAAGCCTAACCATGGTGGAGCCGTCGGTCGATGGCGAGCAGGAGACCGTTCACGCTCGCTGCAAACAAAACGAGTAAGAACGTCACCGACATGATCAGATCAATATTGTAGAGACTGATTGCATTCATCAGCAGATAGCCGAGCCCGTGCTGGGCGGCGAACATTTCACCGAGTACGGTGCCGATCAGCGTCAGCGAAAAGCCGACGCGAATGCCGGTAAAGATTTCCGGAACCGCGGCTGGAAACAGGATCGCGCGCACCATGACCGTTGGGTGGAGCTTGAAGACGCGACCGGTCTTGATCAGAATCGGCTTGATGTTGCGTACAGCGTTCAAGGTAAACAGGGCGACCGGGATGATCCCGTGAATTGCGCCGAAAGCGATTTTCGCGGAAATGCCGAGCCCAAAAGCCAAAAGAATGATCGGGTAAAGCGTGATCTTCGGTATTGAATAAAGTGAAACCAGCATCGGCTCCATTGCGTCACCGGACAGGCGATGCAATCCAAGAGCGAAACCAATGAGTAGCCCGAGCACCACTGCAATCGCGAGCGCCGCGGCAAACGCTTTCAGAGTATCGGCAAGATGGAGCCAAAAAACGTCCGTTCGCATCAAGTTGCCCAGAAACCGGATCGTCTCCCATGGTGAGCGCAAGGCAACTTCGCCAACGACGAGATAGGCTAATTCCCAAAACAGGAACAAGCCGACGATCAGGATGACCGTATTGCGAAACGGCGCACGTGATGCTCCTTGCGTCACTTCTGGCCCCTTCTGGCGAGCAGCACTCTCTCCCAGTGCGAGAGCAGGCTGTTGGCGGCAATCGACAGCAGCAGGATCAACAGGATGAGTGGGTACATCGTGGCGTTGTCGAAGTTCGTATAGGCGTAGCTGATTTCGTAGCCCATGCCCGCACGCGCCATAATGAATTCCGAACCGATGACTCCGATGAACGCATAGGCGAGCGCCAGCTTGGCCGCAGTCAGCAGGTAGGGCGCGCAAAACGGCAGGGTGATGCGCAGGGCTGTTTGCAACGGGCTGAGCTTATTGACCCGAGCTGTCTTCTTTAGCACCGGCGGGACGCGGTCGAGGCCATTGAGCGTGGTAACGATCACGGCGACGATAGCCAGCAGAAATCCGATCAGAATTTGCGGCCCGTCGCCAAGCCCGAAGATGACAATGAACAGCGGGTAGAACGCAAAAACTGGAATGGCGTAGTACGTCGCAAACAGCGGGTCGAGAATGTCACGCGCCGTCCTATAGCCATGCAAAATCGTGCCGGTGATGACCCCGAGGACGTATGCTGAGCCAAACGCCAACAGCACATTCGCCAGGCTTTTGCCGATGTCGCCGAAATAGCGCCCGGCCAGCAGCATGCGGAAGAGATCACGGACGATAATGTGGGGGGGCGGCATGGTGATCTTGTCGATGACGCCAGCGAGGCACAGTGCTTCCAGCAGCAGGATGAAGCCTGCGATGAGCGCAAACTGATAGATCCGCAGTCTGCTCATGCGCCGCTGCCTGCTCGTCCCATCGTCTTCAGGGATTCCTCGCGCAATGTTTTCCATAAGCGGCTCGTCATTGCGCCGAAGTTCTCGCGTTCGACGATCCGACTGTCGCGGTCGCGCGGCCAGCCCGTCTCGACGAGATCGATCGCTTTGCCAGGCCGCGCCGACATAACGACGATGCGGTCTGCCAGCATTGCCGCTTCGTCGAGCGCATGGGTGATCAGAAAGACCGTCGCGCCGGTTTCGCGCCACAGCCGAAGCATCTCGTCGCCCATCAACAACCGGGTTTGCTGATCAAGTGCGCCGAACGGCTCATCGAGAAGAATAAGGCGCGGCTCCGCCACGATGGTACGCGCAATACAGACGCGCTGGCGCATGCCGCCTGACAGTTGGGCCGGATAGCTTCGCGCAAAATCGCGCAATCCCATCATATCGATGGCCGCGGCCACCCGGCGCGCTTTTTCTTCCGTGGCAATGATCTTCTGTCGCAAGCCAAATTCGATATTCTCGCTGACATTGAGCCAGGAGAAGCAGGCGTCTTCCTGGAAAACCACGCCGATGCCGTCGGGAACGGTGTCCTTGATCGCGCGGCCTTCGAACTCAATTTCGCCCAGGGTTGGAGGCGTGAGGCCCGCGATCAGTTCGAGCAGCGTCGATTTTCCACAGCCGGACGGACCGACCACGGCGAAAAACTCGCCTTTTCTGATTTCGATATCGATTGGGCCGAGGGCGTGCACCGGCTCCCCGCCGGCGCCGGCGGGAAATACCTTTGTCACCCCGCGCAGCGTCACCTGTGCCGCGGACACGCGATCATCCTCCGGTGCGCAGCGTCCTATTTCACTTTCTTGAGGTCATCCGGCAGGAACCGGGTATCGATGATTTTGGAAAGGTCGATGTCGCCGGTCAGCGCGCCCACGCTTTTCTGCACCTCGATGATGCGCTTCATTCCATCGAGATGGATGTCGCCTTCGCCCCAATAAGGAATGCCGTCAGTGGTGCTGGTGATCAGGTTCTTGATGGCGCTTGTCGCTACTTCCGGGGTGATGTTGAAGGGCTTGGCGATGATCTCACCGGCTTCTTCCGGATGAGTCCGCATGAATTCGATGGCGCGTCGGCGCGCGCGGATTACGGCGCTGATGAAGTCGCCGCGCGTCGCTACGGCCTGGGCGGTCGCCACGCCGACGACGTTGTCGAGCGGGGGCAACGCCTCCGCACCGGTGATGAGAACGCGGAACTTGTCCTTCATTTTCGACCAGAGCGGCTCGGTTACAGGGGCTACGTCGATCTGCCCAAGGTCGAGCGCGGCAACCATCGGACCGAATCCGCCGGTTTTCACAAGCTCGGCATCCTCCGGCTTGAGCCCTGCTTTCTTCAGCATGAGGATATCGAGCGCCTGGCTGGTCGAGCGCGGATTGGTGTAGCCAATCTTCTTGCCCTTGAGGTCGGCAATTGTCTTGATCGGCGAATCCTTCTTCACCAACCATGCGAATTCGGCGATTGTGAGCACGTTGTCGCTGACGATCCGAAGATCGGCGCCCTGCTGGATGGCGACGGCAATCGCGCCGGGATTGGCCTCACCATAGGCAACGCCGGCCATCGCGTTGCGGACCGACGTGCCGCCGCCCTCCGAGGCGATGATGCCGGTGACGTTGGCACCTTCTTGCTGAAAATATCCCTTGGCCAAAGCAACGCCGAACGGCATGCCATTCGCGGATGAGCCGTAATTGCCGATGGCGATATCTTCCGCGCTCGCCGTGCCGAACGCGGCCAGCGTCAGTGCAATTGCCGGAAAGACGCGACGCGCGAAAATTCGGCCAATCATCGTTCCCCCCCTGCCTGTGCTTCGCCGGGTTACATCCGGCTTGGTTTTGTGCCGAAACACACGTTTGATATCATTATAGACTGCCTGCCAGCCGCCGCCATGCAAGTTTGCCGCAGGAATTTGCTGCCCTCAAAAAGCAGTCGCCCGGCAAAGTGCTGGGGATGCACTTGCCGGGCGGAGGGGACAAGCGGGGACTTGTCCTTAGGGGCAAGTGCGAAATTAGCGGCGGGACGGCGCCTCGACACCTATACCGTCGTATAATTCGGTATAGGTCGGCTTTTGCCGGAATGCTCCGCAATTGGCTCACCCGTGGCGTATGGGGAGCCAGACCTAGCCATCAATGGCCGGCTTTCAGTAAGACGAGGGGTGGCCGACCGGCTGGGTACGGCGTTGATCAAATGAACGGTCTTCCAGCCTGATGATGCGCTTTGCGAGGGCGTAAGCGAAAAACGCCATGCCGCTTCCCGCAATGACGTCGATAAAATAGTGCGCTCCCTCGGTGACGGTCGCGGCGAGCATGGCTGCGTTCAGGATCAGCAAGGCAGCGAAAATAGGACGATAGCCGCGCAGGGTCAGAGGCGTCAGGACGGCGACGGTTGCGTGGAATGAGGGGAAGGTGGCGATGCCGCCCGGAGGGTTGGTCATGACCAATGGTCCGACCTCTCGCAGGCGCATCAGATGGTCGAGCGGCGTTGCGCCGGTAAAATGCAGAATGTTGAAGTCGGCACGATCAACAAAGACGATCGGGCCGGCTGCCGGCAAGAGTGCGGAAACAAGAATCGTGAGGGTAAAAGCGATGGTGAAGGCGAGAAGATAAGTACGGACTTCAGTGAGCCGGTTTGTGCAAGCCAGAACGACCAGCGGAAGAGCGATTTGAAGTTTTATGGTGTCGTAGGCCGAATGAAAAATCGTCTGGACGAAAGCGTGCCTGTCGACCCAATGTGCGAAGTCGGACCATGTCAGCCCAAGCGCCATGTCGACGTTCGCCAAAAGCTGATCTTGAAGCGGAAATGCCAGGCGCTGCATCGCATAGGCCGCGAACACACCGCATAGAATGGTGATGATCAGGTACAGCGCGCCGAAGAGAAGCGTTCGCGCGGCTTCGACAATCCTGGTTTGGGGCGCTAGCTGACTCAGGATATCCAGGACCAGCACGTAGCCGACCAGCGGCAGGATATTTGGCAGTGATGTGAAGCTGAATTTAGTGGCGGTTGAGCTGATCAGTCCAATTGCTACCAGTGCAAATGTCAAAAGAGTCGCAGAGCGCGAGATTGGACTCATGCGCGACTGAATAAGGATGCTGCGATACTTTCGCACGAGCAGACTGAGATTCATGACCAGGATGCCCCTGAAGCGCCTGAATGACTGCGGTTTTGCTGGCGACCTTGGCCCGCACGCCAATGAAAATTGAAATTGCACGCTGACCGTGAGCCAGCGTGATTAAAATTTCCTTTACGCAAATTGCGTCAGGGCAACCGTCGCGCCTGATAGTAAATCAGTTTCGCGCCTAGAACTGGCCCGGGCGCCAGTCTTTCCTATAAGCGCTGTAGTCAGGCTCATGAAAGCCGACGACCGTGGGCCGCCGTTGCTTGCCCGTGGGCTTCTTGGCGCGATGGTGCAGCGTCGTTTTGACGGGCGTATGCGCGGAGTTCGGTTGGACGACCCGCGGCCATGTTTCCTTGCCGGTGTCCGGTGACGCAGACGGTTCAGGCAAAGAATCCGGACGCTCGCCTGCCGCCACTACCTGCACGATATGGTAACCCTGCTCCTTCAGCTCCTTGAGCAGGGTGGGGAGAGCCAGGACGGTCGCCGGATGAATGTCGTGCAGAAGGAGAATGCCGCGCCCTTTTTCGTTCAGTCGCCGCATCGCGCGTTTCACGATCTCTTTCGCGCTGATGTGCTTCCAGTCATCAGCGACCACATCTGCACTCCAGACCACCAGCGACTTCGAGGCCAAGTACCCTTCGACGGCATCGGTCCTGCCCAGACCCGGAATCCGGAAAAAGGGCGCGAGCGCCTTCGGATCGCCAAGCGCTGCATCGACTGAGGCTATTCCGCCATCGACTTGCTGCTCGACGCGCGCCATCGGCAGCCGCTGAAAAGCTAACGGGTGATTCTGGCTATGCGTGCCGATCGTGTGCCCGGCGTTGTAGAGGCGCCGGACGATTGATGGATAGGCGCGGGCCATCTCGCCAACCAGAAAATATGTTGCCTTCACACATTGAGAGGCGAGCGTATCGAGAATTTCGTTGGTGTAGGGCGGGATCGGCCCGTCGTCGAAGGTGAGCACCACCTCATGGTCCTTGAGCGGCAGCGATTGCGCATATTGCATGCTGCCGATACGGCGAAAGTCGTTTGGGCTGACTGTGAGAACCCGGCTGGTACCGAGCGCACCGGGGTTGCCCGCGCACGGCTCCGCTAAGGCCGCCGCGCAGCCCAGCAACCAAGCAACAAAAAACAACACACCGCGCATTAGGCCCCCCGGACCAGAACCCGCGCCGTCCACCTCCGATTGGAGGTAACTGACTGACATTAATCGACGCTTATGCGTTTTAAATGCGCACATCATTGTTTTCCAATGATTTTTCCTAGATAGGGTAAAAAAGCGGCGTTTTTACCTCGCCAGGGCGGGGCTTCGGGGGGAAATTACGTTCACGACGGTAAAGCCCTGCCGTTTGACCTCTCGCAGGAAGGCCGGAAGCATCTGGGCCGTCTGTGCCTTGGTGTCGTGAAACAGCACGATGCCGCGTCCCGCCCGCTCGATGCGAGACAGGATGAGATGGAGCTCCTGCTCCGGAGGCATCCGCACCCAGTCGCTTGCCCAGACATCGGCGCCGAACACCACGAGGCCGCGCTCTGTCATGCGGTCGAGGAGTTGCCTGTTCGATGCGAAGCCCGGAAAACGGAAAAATGGCGTCGTCGGCGTCGTCCGCCGCTCGCCGTAAAGAGCGAGCTCGCCGGCGGCGATCCCGCGATCGATGTCTGCTTCGGCCATAGCGGCCGACATGTGATCGAGCAGGGGATGCGAATAGCTGTGATGGCCGATGCTATGGCCCTCAGCGAGGGCCCGCCGGGCGATTTCCGGATGTGCCGCCACATTTCTCCCGAGCAGGAAGAATGTCGCGCGCACGCATTCATTTTTGAGAGCGTCCAGAACCTTCGGCGTAGTGCCGGGCCAGGGGCCATCGTCGAACGTGAGGACCAATTCCTTGGCGCGCAGCGGCAGCGTCGTGGGGAATTGCTTGCGGCCGACGCGCGGCGTGCTCTTGGCGTCGACCTCGATCGTCCGTGCGGTCCCGAGCGCATCCGGATTGCCGGGGCATGAGGCCGCTGTCGCCGTGACCGGAGCAAAGGCGACTGCGATTGACAGGATAAGCACACGCGTCATAGGCCATCCAATGCCGCAACGCCTGGCAACCGGCAAGCTCAGATTCAATCGCGGATTTGTGCGTTAGTCATTGCCCGAAGTGCAGGGTCGGGCGTACAAGCGTCGCGCTTTCATCTTGCCGGCAGGCTTCGACATGCTCGATCAGGAACCAACGAACGGCGCCGAAGCTGCGCAACTGCCGCGCAACAAGGACGGCTCCATCCGCAAGATATTCGTCAAAAGCGTCGCCCGCAGGATCGAAACGGGGGACGGCGCAGGTCTGCGCGCGCTGGTCGGTGACCTGCACGAATCCGACATGGGCGCGCTCATCGAGGCCCTGCCGCCGGAACAGCGGCAACGCCTTGTCGAACTGCTTGGTATCGATTTCGACTTCACCGCGCTGACCGAAGTGGACGACGCGGTTCGCGAGGAAATTCTCGAGGAGCTGCCATCCCAGGCCGTCGCAAAGGGCGTAAGCGAACTGGAATCCGACGACGCGGTCGCCATCCTCGAAGACCTGCCGAAGGACGAACAGGCCGAAATTCTCGAGCAATTGCCGCAAACCGAGCGCGTCGCGCTGACGCGCAGTCTGGATTACCCCGAAGAGTCGGCCGGCCGGCGCATGCAGACGGAATTCATTGCGGTGCCGCCGGATTGGAATGTCGGCCAAGCCATCGATTACATGCGCGAAACGACGGACTTGCCGGACCATTTCTACGAACTCTACGTGGTGGATGAGGGCGGACATTTTCTCGGAGCCGTACCGCTTGACCGATTGCTGCGCAGCAAGCGGCCGGTGCCCATTCTGGACCTGATGGAAAAAGATCGGCCGCGGGTCAGTGCCGTTCAGGACCAGGAGGAGGTCGCGCGCCTGTTCCAGCGCTACAACTGGGTGACTGCTCCCGTTGTGGATACCGGCGACCGTCTG
>DASSIJ010000255.1:0-2519 GCA_035692045.1 Pseudolabrys sp.
CCGTGTGCCACTATCAAAGACGCATAATTGCTATTTATGGTAAAGTTTTCGAAGTGTTCATTAGGTACTCCTGTTAACCTTTAAGTCTTTCAGCCTCCCTCGTAATATTCGCGTTTGTCCCGACACGCAGCGTCTCGCCACGGGTCGCACACCTGTTCGATGTCGTTGCGCACGCTGGCATAGCCGACGTTGTTGCGATCTTGTCCTCTAGGGCGGCGATCGCTAACGGCCGTTGTTTTCCATCCGCCTTGTCTATGTAGGCCCGGCGCGATGGTTGCGGCCGATAGGCTCCTCGGTGGACCCGTCCATGCAGATCCTCGATCCTGAGTTCGAGGTCCGCCTCGTAATCCTGCCACGTCATACCATCCACTCCGGGGGCGGCTTTGCGCTTAAGCGCGTAGAACGCCGTCCGGAGCGTGTCCGACATTGATATGGTGGAGGAGCGCAGTGAACTGTTCCTTCTTCCTCTGTCTTGCGGCTAGCCGTACGCGGCCCAGCGCCTGGGTCACGCGAGCCCGGCTCTGCGCCCGGTGCGTGCTTTGCTGATCCGCGTTCCCTTTGGTCCCCGGCCTTGGCTCCACCGGCTCCGCCACCGGTCGCCCGGCTTTGTTCGTCGGCTTCGTCGCTACTATGCCGGAGTCAGACTTCTCTGGGTCGTGCATCAGCGGCTACGGCTCCTCACCTTCCCGCTACGGACCATTCGACCCCAACAGGGCCTATGGCCGATCCAGAGATCTCCCGGTTCCCGCACAAGGAGCGTCCGTACATGCCAGGGTCTCAGACCACGCCGGGTCCGACGGGCGCTCGCAATAAGGTCACGTCCGTCAAGCTGGTGGAGATTCGAGACTGAAGCTGAGGCGCCGCGGGTGTGCAGCGACGTTGGTGAAAAATGATCGGCGGTCGGCGCGGTGGCAGGGAGCGCGATCGACGGCATGGCGGATTGTGCTGCGGCCGGAGCACCGCTATCAAGCCCTGCGCCTTGGGCGCACCGCTGCGCGGCTGCGGGGCTTGACAGCGGCCCTCCGGCCGAGCTTTTGGCATCCATGCCGTTCGACGGCGCAGTGGATCGCTTGAGAAAGGCTAGGCCGCGCATGAGATCTTGCGCGGGTCGTCGGCATTTTCCGGCGCGGTCAACCCGGCCATCCCTTCCACCTGCATGTAGTGGTGCTGCAACTGCCACTCATCGTTTTGCTCGAGCAGCAGCGCGCCGATCAGCCGGATGATGGCGGCCTCATTGGGGAAGATGCCAACGACGTCGGCGCGCCGCTTGACCTCTTTGTTGAGCCGTTCGAGTGGATTGGTGCTGTGCAATTTGCTGCGGTGCTGCTCGGGAAAGTCGAGGTAGGACAGCACCTCGGTCTCGCTGTCGTCGATGAAGGCCGCGAGTTTCGGCCATTTCGGCCGCAACTGGTCGGCAACGTGCCGCAGCATGGCGCTCGCCTGGGCCCGGTCCGGCTGCAGAAACGCCTGGCGCAGTGCGGCCGCCACCATGCTGTGCTGGGTCTTGGGGACATAGGCGAGGGCATTGCGCATCCAGTGCACGCGACAGCGCTGCCAGGTGGCGCCGAAGACCCGCCGGATCGCCGCTTTGAGCCCCTCATGAGCGTCGGAGATGACGAGCTTGACCCCGCGCAGCCCGCGCCGCGCTAAGCTCTTCAGAAAGCTCGACCAGAACGTCTCGGCCTCCGAGGGGCCGATATGCAGACCGACGATCTCGCGTCTGCCATCGCTGTTGACTGCCACAGCGATTATCGCGGCAACCGAAACGATGCGGCCGCCCTCGCGTTGCTTCAGGTAGGTAGCGTCGAGCCAGAGATACGGCCACTCGCCGGCGAGTGGCCGGTTGAGGAAAGCATGGACCCGCTCGTCGATCTCCTTGCACAGCTTGGAAACCTGCGACTTGCTGATCCCCGACAGCCCCATCGCCTGCACCACATCATCGACCCGCCGGGTCGACACGCCGCCGATCCAGGCCTCCTGGATGACTGCGATCAGCGCCTTCTCCGAGCTCTTGCGGGCTTCGAGAAAGGGCGGGAAGTAGCTGCCTTGCCGCAGCTTTGGGATGCGCAGCTGCAGTGCTCCGAGCCGGGTGTCAAGAGTGCGGTCGCGGTAGCCGTTGCGCCAGGTGCTCCGCTCGCCGCTGCGCTCGTAGCGCCCGGCGCCGATCAGCCCTTCGACGTCGCTCTCCATCAGCAATTGCAGCACCGCCTCGGCCACGGCTCGCAGAAAATCTCCCTCGCCGGCCTTCTCCAACAGCTCGGCCAGCACCAATCTCTCCTCGGTCATCGGGTCCTCTCTCGGTCCAGGTTGAAGTCTCACAACTCCACCTTAGCCGCTTGGCCCGATGGCCACCTCAACTACACCGCAGCCCTACACTGCGGGCCAATCCCGAAAGTCCACCACAACCATGGACGCTAACTCGAGGAGCCGCTCCCCCAATTTGTCGAGGGCGGCCCGCCGATGAAAGATCAGGTTGTCGCACAATTCGATCTGCGAGAAGAACAACCGATGCTGGCAAC
>DASSIJ010000256.1:0-6102 GCA_035692045.1 Pseudolabrys sp.
AAGCAAAACGAAATCGGCGTGCGCGTGCTCAAGGAAATCCGCGAACGGCTCAAGATTCTGGTGGATGTCGGGCTCGACTATCTCACGCTCTCGCGCGCCTCGGGCACGCTGTCCGGCGGCGAAAGTCAGCGCATCCGGCTCGCCTCGCAGATCGGCTCCGGTCTGACCGGCGTGCTTTATGTTCTCGACGAACCGAGCATCGGCCTGCACCAGCGCGACAATGCGCGGCTGCTCGAAACCCTCAAGCGCCTGCGCGACCTCGGCAACACGGTGATTGTGGTTGAGCATGACGAGGACGCCATCCGGACCGCCGACCACGTTCTCGACATCGGCCCCGGCGCGGGCATTCATGGTGGCCATATCGTCGCGGAAGGCCAGGTCGATGACCTGATCGAGGCGCCCGGATCATGGACGGGCAAATATCTCTCCGGCGAACTCAGCGTACCGATCCCCGAGCGCCGGCCGCGCAACACGCGGCGCTCGCTGAAGGTCATTAATGCGCGCGGCAACAACCTGAAGAACATCAACGCCGAGATCCCGCTCGGCCTGTTCACCTGCGTGACCGGCGTGTCCGGTGGCGGCAAGTCCACGCTGCTGGTCGATACCCTGTACAATTCCGTGGCGCGCAAGCTCAACGGCGCCTCGCTCGCGCCCGCCCCGCACGACCGCATCGAGGGGCTCGAGCATATCGACAAGATCATCGACATCGACCAGTCGCCGATCGGCCGCACGCCCCGCTCGAACCCCGCAACCTATACCGGCGCCTTCACGCCGATCCGCGAGTGGTTCGCAGGCCTCCCCGAGAGCAAGGCGCGCGGCTACGAGCCCGGCCGCTTCTCGTTCAATGTCAAAGGCGGCCGCTGCGAGGCCTGTCAGGGCGACGGGGTGATCAAGATCGAGATGCACTTTCTGCCCGACGTCTACGTCACCTGCGACGTCTGCAAGGGCAAGCGCTACAACCGCGAGACGCTGGAGGTTCTGTTCAAGGGCAAATCGATCGCCGACGTCCTTGATATGACGGTGGAAGAGGCGCTTGAGTTCTTCAAGGCGGTGCCGCGCGTGCGCGACGTGCTGGCGCTGCTGCATCGCGTCGGCCTCGATTACATCCATGTCGGCCAGCAGGCCACGACCCTTTCCGGCGGCGAGGCGCAACGGGTCAAACTTGCCAAAGAGCTTTCAAAACGGGCGACCGGCCGCACACTTTACATTCTCGATGAGCCGACCACCGGGCTTCACTTTCACGACGTTGCCAAACTGCTTGAAGTTCTTCACGAACTGGTTGAAGGCGGCAACACGGTCGTCGTCATCGAGCACAATCTCGAGGTCATCAAGACCGCCGACTGGGTCATCGATTTAGGCCCCGAAGGCGGCGACGGCGGCGGCGAGATCGTCGCCGCAGGCACGCCGGAAGACATTGTGAAGGTGAAGCAGAGCTACACCGCGCAGTTTCTCGCGCCGGTGCTGGGACGCGCGACGCCGAAGCGGAAGAAGCGCGTCGAGGCGGCGGAATGACTTTTGGAGCCGCGGAAGCCTTCTTAGAATGCGGGCCATGAGCGACCCTCCTACGGTGATCACGGCAACCGACCCCGCAACTCTTCGCACAATCGCCGACGAAGCCTTCGCCGCCTTCAACAGCGGCGGGCGGCATGTGCAGTCGTTCTCGGCGCGCTATCCCGGCTTCACCCTGGATGATGCCTATCGCGTGACGGCGCTCGCAAACGAATTGCGCGTTGCGAAGGGCTACAAGCCGGTGGGCCGCAAGGCCGGTTTCACCAATCGCCAGATGTGGAAGGAATACGGTGTGAGCGCGCCGAACTGGGGCTATGTCTACGACCGCACGCTGCACGATCTGGCCGTACCGCTGCCGCTCGCACCCTACACCGAGCCAAAAATCGAGCCGGAAATCATGTTCGGCCTCGCCACTGCGCCCTCGCCCGGCATGGACGATGCCGCGCTGCTGTCGTGCATCGCATGGGTCTCGCACGGCTGGGAGCTCGTTCAATCGATCTTCCCCGGCTGGAAATTTTCCTTGCCCGACTGCACGGCCGCCAATGCCATGCACGGTGCCTTGCTGATCGGACCGCGCCACGAGATCGGCACGCGTGCGGACGAATGGCTGCGCAAACTTCGGCAGTTCGAAGTCGAGCTTTACTGCGATGGGAAACTGATGGAGCGGGGCTACGGCTCAAACGTGCTCGAGGGTCCGCTATCAGCCATTCGTTATCTCATGGAGCTGCTCGCGCGCGACCCGGACAATCCGCCCCTCGCCGCCGGCGAAATCATATCGACCGGCACACTGACGCGCGCACTGCCGGTGAAACCCGGCGAAACGTGGACGACAAGACTGAAGGGCATCGACCTCGAAGGTGCCAGCCTGCGATTTGAGTAATTTCGTGGGACGGCTGAACCCCTTCCGCTCATGCCCGCGCAAGCGGGCATCCAGTGAGATTGAAAAGTCTGGATCCCCGCTTTCGCGGGGATGAGCGAAGGATGTACAGAGGCATGCCTTCGCGCGTTGACCGTTCAAATTGGCAACATAAGACACTGCAGGCGGAGGGGCTTAGAACCCGGTAGCGAAGCCCGCTCATGGCTGTCTCATCTCACCCCCTACTTCGACACGCAGTACGGCGTCTCGGCACCCGGGTGGCACAGGCCCGGACGGCAGGCCTCGACGCATTTATTTTTCGAAAAACCACGGGCGTCGCAACCGCTCATGCAGCCCTCGCGGCTGGTCGTAGTCTGAACGGCAGCCGCAGCCTTCTGGTCACCTTTCGCCGCGGCGGCTTGCGCACTCGACAGGCTCATGGCTGCGCCGTCCGTCGCTGCCAAAGCGGACGCCGGCAGCAGCGCCGCGATCACGATGCACAAAACAAAACGCATGATGTATCTCCGTCTGGGTTTTCACGTTAACTGCCCCCCAACACGGATAGTTCCAGCACGCATCAGATAAGGGTCGCGAGTGCCGACATTATGTCGGCGCTCAGGCGGGCGAAGAATGCACCCATCGCCTCATAAACTCGCCTGCGCGGGCCAATGCCTCGCGTCCGTCGGCGAGCTTTGCGTTCCACATCGGCCAGGCATGGATCATGTGCGGCCACACCTGCAGCGTGACGTTGACGTCGGCCAAACCCGCCGCGCGCGCAAAGCGCACGGAATCGTCGAGCAGCGTCTCCGCCGATCCCACCTGGATGAGCACCGGCGGAAAACCGGTGAGGTCCGCAAACAGAGGCGAGATCAGCGGGTCCTTGCGATTGATCGGTGCCGGCGCATAGCAGTCCGCCAGCTCCTCGAGATAGACCTTGTGGATGAGCGGATCGACGGCAGCCTTGGTCTCGAGCGAAGCGCCTGACATCGTCAGGTCGGTCCAGGGTGACGCAAGCCACGCGCAGGCCGGCAGATCCTCACCCGCCGCGCGCAGCCGGTTGATCAACGTGATGGTGAGATTGCCGCCGGCACTGTCGCCGCCGACCACGATGTCGCGTGCGGCGATGCCAAGGTCCCGGCCTTGCCCGCGCAGGAAACGCCATGCCGTCATCGCATCGTCGTGCGCCGCCGGATAAGGATGTTCGGGCGCAAGCCGGTATCGCACCGCCAGTGTCCGCATGCGCGCGGCGCGGCCCGCTTCCGTCACCATCCGGCGATGGCTGACAATCGAGCCCGAGCAGTAGCCGCCGCCGTGGAAGAACATCAGCACGCGGGCGGCATCGCTCCCCGGCACGATCGACCATTCGCCCGGCACCCCGTCGAGATCAACTTCCTCGAGCCGCACGTCGTCCGCGACCGGCCAGGTCGCACCGATTTCGTCGATACGCTCGCGCCGCTCGCTCCAGCCCACCGGGCGTGGCTTTGCCGTCAGCAATGCGCGGATGGCATCGATTTCCTGCCCGCTCATTGGGTCAGGATAACAGACCTTGATCGACGTCTTAAATCGACGTGATGGCGAAATAGTCGGAGAGCGCCTTACTCCCCCTTACTGCCCGTTATTGCCCTTGTCCCTCGCCCAGGCATTTCGCCAGGCTGACGTAGGATTCGCCCGCAGCCTTGAGACAGGTCTCCCTGCTGCCGGCAGAGACGTGATTCCACGCCTTGTCGACGACCGTCTTTGTTGACTGCTCGCTCAGGATGCAGACCGCCTTCGCGATGCCGCCCATGCTGTCGCCGCCGCGCTTTTCCGCGAAGTCACCGCAAAAATGTTCGGTATTGAATTCCGGCACCGCGGCCCGGGCCCCGCTGGAAAGAACGATCGCTATGGCAACTATCAAGATGCGCGTCATGAGGCTTCAATAGCGCGCCGCCCTTTCAATCTATTTCGCCGCGTTCCTCAAAATTGCATTAAATTGCTCGAATTGACCGGACCTCCCTCACAACAGCCGCGGGAATTTGCCATGAACGACCACGACACGCTCGTCGCGCTCAACCGCGACTACATCGATTCCGTACAGAATGGCGACGTAAAGCGCTTCGATGAGATCCTTGCTGAGGATTTTCATTGCAGCAACCCGGATGGCTCGATCGTCGACCGCGCCGGCTTCCTGAAGCAGACCGCGCAGCCGGTCACAATCAGGGGCCTCAACTGCGTTGACGTGGCGATCAGGATGTTCGACGACGTCGCCATCATCCACGGCGGCACGACCTACACCACGGCCGATGGCCGCGCAGCGCGCGGGCGCTACACCGACGTCTGGCAGAAGCAGGACGGCGAATGGCGCGCCATCTCCGCGCACGTCACGCGGGGTTGACGCGTCGGGACGCGGGGCTGATTGCTTGGATGTGCTCGGATGTGCTTGGGATCAACGCCGACCAAAGATCAGGTCCCAGAACGTCCAGTCAAACTTGTAGCTGATGGCACCGCGCACGATGTCGCCGGAAACTTTGTTCGAGGCCGCGACGATTGCAGGTGCCCTCGCGTCGACCACGCTGTAATTCAAATCGCCGAGATCGTAGTGCAGGTATTCCGCCCTCAGTAACCAGTGGCCGACCGCATATTCCAGCCCGCCACCCGCAGCCCAACCCCACAAGTTCTTCGACTCGCTGCCAGCCAAACAGAAGCCGACGGGGCATCCCGCCTGGGAGATAAAGGTATTCGCGCTCGCACGACCGCTGGCGAGACCGCCGGTCCCGTACAGCAGAAGATTGTCGGTCAGAAGATAGCCCAGGCGCCCACGCGTTGTGCTGAACCAGTCAAGTTTTTGCTCGCCCGAAGTCGTGGTTGCGACTCCGGCAGGAACAGTAACGAGCGTTTGCGAGGCCTTGATGTCGGTGAAGGAGAAATCCGAATCCCAGCCGAGGACGAAGCGGTTGAATTGCCAGTTGGTGCCGTACTGAATGCCCCCCAGGACGCCGCGCGGATTATCGGTCAGCGAGGACGGCACGGTCCCCACCGCGAAGGCCGTAAGAGGCGAGAGTTCGATCGCGTCCCCGCCCCATCCGTAACCAAAATGGCCGCCAACGTAAGAGCCGGTCCAGTTGTAAGGTGCGGGCACGGCAGGCGCGTAGGCCGGTGCCTTGGTCGGCATATCGGCCGCCAAAGCAATTGATGTGGCCGCAATTGTAGAAGCGACAGCAATCATTCCAGCGGAAAGACGGCGCAGAAGACGGCACATGAACGGCCCCCGAGGCGATGCGGCAGATGATGTATATCAAGCAAAGGCTTCGAATGAGCAGTGGTTGCGTAGGCGCGCCAAAATAAACGGCACTGTTGCAATTAGGTTACATTTCCGCGTGCTTGGAATGCGTTGAAAATTCCGCCTGCCGAAGACCCCAAACGGGGCCGCGCTGCATGACGCAATGGCAGCGAGCGCCGCGTCCGCTGCGACAAATCGTAAGACCTGTGACCGGGGTCACAGATCGAATGCCGGCGCGCGTCTAAACCCTCAGGCGAAGAAGAAATTTTCAGAGCGCCCATAGGCTCTGAAAAAAGGGGCCCCGCGTTTTTTGGAAACGGGCGGCCCCAATGAAGGCCACCGGCGGGGTGACCCCGGTGGCCGACAATTACCAAAAGAGCCCGGTCGCGTTATTTTTGTGACCGAATTGCAGCTTTCCCCAAATTACACGGACCGGCCGGTCGCAAAATTTCTCTGCAAAATCAGGGTGTCGCGTTAC
>DASSIJ010000257.1:0-9615 GCA_035692045.1 Pseudolabrys sp.
GTGGTTTTTGCCGAAACCGATGGCGCATTCGTAAATGTGAAAGCGGTGGAGTACTCCGCATAGGGGTCGACGGCCGACATTCCATCGACCGGGACAATGACATTCATGCCGCGCAACGCCGCGCCGCTCGCGGTATAAAGCACCGCGCCATTCGACGCTGTACCGACCGTAATGACGGTGGTGATACCCTTGTCCTTCAGAATCGTCTCCAGGTCCGTATTGCGGAACTTATCCGGTCCCGACAGGACACTCGGCTCGTCGGCGAGCGGCGCCACATCCTGAATGACATCAGCCGGGGTGCTGTTTGCGATAATGGAGTAAATCACCGGAACTTTATGGGCGCGCGCTTCGGCGAGCAGTTTCTTCATCGCCGGGATCTGCGCGAGGCAGCGCGGGCGCTTTCCGCAATTCTGGTTCATGAAATCGAGCATGAGCAACGCCGTGGTCTTGGTATCGACCGATACCGGCTTGAGTTCGGGCGCTGCCGGCGCCTTCACGCTGGCCCACTCGTCCACGATGTCGGCCGCCTGGGCCGGGAGCACGAACACCGCGAGAAACGCGGCGGCAGCGATCAAATTGTATTTCATGAATATCCTCCGTGAGTGTGACCGTTTGTTGGGCGGCGGCTTGTGGGCAGATCATGCGCAAGCACCGCGTGCCCTGTCAAAGCCGGCCGCGACGCACCCCGCTTGATGAAACACCAGTGACCGGCGAATATTGCGACGACGGGGCGGCGACATTTGACGCTGCGAAATAACGAAAAGCCGGAAGGAACGCTTCATGAATATCAAGGTCGGCAAACAAGCGATCGCCGAGGCAACGCAGAAGCTCAAAAACTGGGGACGCTGGGGCAAGGAAGACCAGATCGGCACCCTCAATCACGTCACCCCTGAGGACATCGTGAAGGCGGCAAGCCTGATCCGTTCCGGCAAGGTGTTCGCGCTTGGCATTCCGCTCGATCGCACGGGGCCTCAGACCGGCCTTTTCGGTGGCCGCTTCAATCCGATTCACCAGATGCTGGCCACCGGCACGGACGCCATTTCCGGCCAGCAAGATTGGAACAAGATTCGCTATGCAGACGACACGCTGACACTTTGCGTGCAAGGTGCCACTCACTGGGATGCGCTCGGCCACATCTTCTATGAGGACAAGGCTTACAATGGCTACGACGCCAAGCTGATCGACTCGCGCGGCCTCTCGGTACTCGGGATCGAGCATTCCAAGAATAAGATGGTCGGCCGCGGCGTGCTGCTCGATATCGCGCGCTTTCGCGGCGTAAAATGGATGCAGGACGGCGAGAGTATTTCCAACGACGAGCTGGACAAGTGCGCCAAAGAGCAGAACGTCTCCATCGGCCGCGGCGATTTCGTCATCGTACGCACCGGGCAAATGGAGCGTTGCCTCGCAGAGAAAAATTGGGGTGGCTATGCCGGCGGCGACGCGCCCGGCGTCAAGTTCGAGAACTGTTACTGGTCTCAGGAAAAGCAAATAGCGGCGATCTGCACCGACACCTGGGGCGTTGAGGTGCGGCCGAATGAGACCACCGAAGCCAACCAGCCCTGGCACTGGGTCGTGATCCCGGCCATGGGCCTGTGCATGGGTGAGATCTTCTATCTCAAGGAACTGGCCGAGGATTGCGAAGCCGATGGTATCTATGAATTCTTCTTCTGCGGGCCGCCGCTGATCATCACCGGCGGCACCGGCTCGCCGATCAACCCGCAGGCGATCAAATAAATAGCCGGTCGAGATGATCGACAGTCCGGATGAGTGTTGGATCGGAGGGGTCGATGCAATCGACAACCACGTTTGAGCTGCCCGGCTTTCAGACCATCAAATGTCTCGGTGTGGTCCGTGGTATCACGGTGCGAACGCGATCGTTGCCGATGACGATTGTCGGGGCCTTGCGCACGTTGTTCGGCGGACGGGCCGGCATATTCGCGACCCTTTGCGAATCCGCGCGTGAGGAGGCGTTTCAACTCATGCTCGCGCATGCGCGGGAGATGGGTGGCAACGCCGTGGTCGGCGTGCGCTATGATACGGGGCCCATGGTCGGAGCAGCGGAAGTTCTGTGCTACGGAACGGCCGTTGTCGTCGAACCGGATCGCGGCACGTAAGAAACGCAGGCTTCGCGCGCATCGGCGGTTGATCAGGACGAAGAATTAATTCAGGAGGGTATCTATGCCCCGTTGGCTCAAACGTGGAATGGACGCGGGCGCGATCAAGGCCGCCGATGCCAAAGTGCGCGAGACAGTAGAGAGCATTCTCGCCGACATCGACGCGCGCAAGGATCAGGCGGTGAAGGACCTATCGAAGAAATTCGACAACTGGTCGCCAAAAGATTTTCGTCTGTCGCCGCAGGAGATCGAAGCCGCTATTGCGCAGGTGCCCAGGCGCGATCTCGATGACATCAAGTTTGCCCAGGCCCAGGTGCGCAATTTCGCGCAGAAGCAGAGCGAAACCATGCACGATCTCGAAGTCGAAACGCTGCCCGGCGTCGTGCTGGGTCACCGCCACATCCCGGTGAACTCGATCGGCTGTTACGTGCCGGGTGGGCGTTACCCGATGGTCGCCAGCGCGCATATGTCGATCGTCACCGCCAAGGTGGCGGGCGTGAAGCGCATCATCGCCTGTGCGCCGCCGTTCAAGGGTGGCCCGCATCCGGCCATTGTTGCAGCTATGCATTTCGGCGGTGCCGACGACATCTACGTACTCGGCGGTGTGCAGGCCGTCGCGGCCATGGCGCTGGGCACCGAAAGTATCAAGCCAGTGGACATGATTGTCGGACCGGGGAATGCCTATGTGGCGGAAGCCAAGCGCCAGCTGTTCGGTCGGATAGGCATAGATCTGCTGGCCGGCCCGACCGAGACGCTGATCATCGCCGACGACAGCGTGGACGGAGAGATTTGCGCCACCGACCTGCTTGGCCAGGCTGAGCACGGTCCCACCTCCCCCGCCGTGATGATCACCAATTCCGAAAAGCTCGCTCGCGAGACCATGGCGGAAGTCGAGCGGCTGCTAACGATCCTGCCCACAGCCGACGCCGCCGGCCCGGCATGGAAGGACTATGGCGAGGTCATTGTGTGCGACAACGAAGCCGAGATGATCGCCGAGGCTGACCGCGTGGCATCAGAGCACGTGCAGGTGATGACACGCGACCCTGACGTATTTCTCAATGGAATGAAGAATTACGGCTCACTGTTTCTCGGTCCACGCACCAACGTCGCCTACGGCGACAAGGTGATCGGCACCAACCACACACTGCCGACCAAGAAGGCTGCGCGTTACACCGGCGGGCTGTGGGTCGGCAAGTTCATGAAAACCTGCACCTATCAAAAAGTGCTGACCGACGAAACCAGCGCCATGATCGGCGAATATTGCTCGCGGCTGTGCGTGCTGGAAGGCTTCCTCGGCCACGCCGAGCAGGCCAATATCCGCGTACGCCGCTACGGCGGGCGTAACGTGCCATACGCCCAGGCGGCGGAATGACGATCGAACTGACGAAGACGCCGTCTTTCCGGCTCGACGGCAAACGCGCGCTGGTGACCGGCGCCGGGCGCGGCATCGGACTTGCCGCAGTGTCGGCGCTAGCCGACGCGGGCGCCCATGTGACGCTCGCGGCGCGCACATCTAAAGAGATCGAGGAAGCGGCGGAGGCAATTCGCGTGCGCGGGCAGCAGGCCACGCCCCTCACCCTCGACGTGCGTGATGTCGAGGCGGTGAAGAAAGCGATCGCTGCACAAGAGCCGTTCGACATCCTGGTCAACAACGCCGGCACCAACAGGCCGGCGCCGTTCGTCGACGTAAAGTTAGAGGATTTCGATTTCGTATTCTCGCTGAACGTCCGCGCCGCCTATTTTGTGGCGCAAGCGGTGGCGCGGCGGCTGGTCGAAGCCAGGCGCGGTGGCTCCATCATCAATATGTCCTCGCAAATGGGTCATGTTGGCGGACCGACCCGCACAGTTTATTGCGCGACCAAGCATGCGATGGAAGGTTTCACAAAGGCGATGGCGATCGAGCTCGCGCCGCACAAGATCCGCGTCAACACGCTGGCGCCAACCTTCATCGAGACGCCGATGACTCGACCGTTTTTCGAAAATCAGGTATTCCGCGAAGACACGTTGCGCCGCATCAAGCTCGGCCGTCTTGGCCAGCTCGAGGATCTGACCGGCGCGATCGTTTTTCTGGCGAGCGACGCCGCCGCTTTGATGACCGGCACGTCGCTCGTCGTCGACGGCGGCTGGACCGCGGAATAGCTATTTCAACGCCGGCAAATCGGCGAAATATTCTGGATGCTCCTTCTGTACCTCGGCCATGAACTGCGGGCGGAACAGGCTCGGCACGTCGAGCCGCGGCGCGCCATTGAGCGTATTCATCAGCACTTCGTCCTCCGCGTTCTCGAAGGCACGCAGCACATTCGGTGATAGCCGCGGATCAAAGCTGATATGACGTACCGCCTTCTTGCCGATCGCCACGTCGGTGCCAGGCACCCATTTGGCGAAAATCTCCACCGCATCGTCGCGGTTGTTGCGGGTGAAGTGCGAGGACTGCGCGAGCCCGGCCGCAATGGCTTTCGCAAGCTGCGGCTTGGCCTCGACCGTCGGACCGTGCGCGGTCGCCACCATGACATACGACATGTGATGGCCGCCGCGAATGACCGGGTAGGAATCAGGCACCTGAGTGAGGACCTGCGTCACGTAAGGCTCCCATGACACCACGGCATCGACCTTGCCTTCGGCCAGCGCCGGCGCCAGGCCGAATTGCGACCAGATGTTCTCGATGGTGAGCTCTTCGTATTTCATCTTGGCGCGGCGCAGCACCATCTTGAAATACTCGTCAGAGGTCTGACCGCGCGCGAGTCCGATCTTCTTGCCCTTGAGATCGGACAGCTTGCCGGGCTCGATGCCGCGACCCTTCCTGGTGACGATGGCAAGCGGGTCGTCGCAATTGTCGCGGGTGGCATCATTCATGATGAGGCCGATCACCTTGAACGGCTCGCCGGCATGCACCGCCTTGAGATAGGTGGTGGTGCTCATGTCGCCGATCTGAGCCCGGCCGTCGTGCATGGCGTTGACCATGTCGGTGCCGGTATCGACGACCAGCATTTTTGCATCGACGCCGTGCTTGGCAAAGAAGCCCTTTTCCGCGCCGATAAACATCGGCAAATGGCCGAAATTGTTGCCGATCACCACATCAAGTCTGGGCAAGTCCGCCATTGCTTCCTCCGTCAAACTGTCGTCCCCGCGACCCGCTTGGGTGGGGCCTCGAACTATTTCATACACCCGGTTTGCCTGGTCGTCCGCCATTGCGGACGATGGCAGCATTCACTTGCCCAACACCTGCGGATTTACGCAGTTTGGGGGCATGCGCCCACTGAGCAACGCCTCGATATTGTCCACCACGATGTTCGCCATTTCCTCGCGCACATCGAGGGTGGCGCTACCAAGATGCGGATTGAGAATGACGTTTTTCAGCCGTTTCAATTCCGCGTGTACCTTTGGCTCATGCTCGAACACATCGAGGCCGGCGCCGGCAATCTTCCTGCCTTTGAGCGCGCGCACCAGAGCCGCTTCGTCGATAATGGGGCCGCGCGCGGTATTGATAATGAAGGCAGACTTCTTCATCAGGCCGAGCTCGCGCGTCCCGATCTGGTGGCGGGTTTGCGCATTGAGCGGTGAATGGAGCGAGACGAAATCGGATTCGCGGAGCAACTGGTCGAGCGGCGCAAATGTGAGTCCCGCTTCCCGCTCCTCATTTTCCGGCTTGCGGCGTGGCGTCCAGTAGAGCACCCGCATGGAAAAGCCCTGAGCGCGGCGCGCCACCGCCTTGCCAATCAGGCCGCCGCCGCCGATGAGCCCGACGGTTTTGCCGTGAACGATTGATCCGAGCAGATGCCGTGATTGCCCGCCCGGGAATTTACCAGCGCGTACAATCCGGTCGCCTTCCACCATGCGGCGCGCGGCCGCAAGCATGAGCCCGAACGTGAGATCTGCGGTCGCCTCGGTGGTCACCGGTGGGACCACGGTGACCGGGATGCCGCGCGTGGTCGCCTCGTCAACATCGATATTTGACGGTGTAATGGATTGCGCGGCGACTTGGCGCAACTTCGGATTCGCCGCGATGACCGCGCGGTCGACCTTGTCGTGCAGCAGGCAGAACAGAATGTCGGCCTTGCGAACGGCGGCGATAAGCGCGCGATGGGGAATAATTCGGCTGTCGTCAGGAAACACTTTTACGTTTGCGAGTGCCCGCAACCGTTTGAGCGCGCTTTCGGCGATCGGCTGGCTGACGAAGACGCGTGGTTTCGCCGTCACCGTTGCCACCGCACGATACCGGCAACTCCATCCACGGCGCACTGAACACCGTCGGGAATCTTACGGGTGGCATCGAGCACGCCGAGAACCATCGGAATGCCACGCTCGCGCGCAAGCGAAGCCAGATGTGAGGTGGACCCACCGAGTTCCGCCACCACTCCGGCGACCCGCGACAGGATGTGACTGAGGGCAGGCCCTGCCACACGCGTGACCAGCACATCGCCGGGCGCCACGCGCGACAATTCACATTCGCAGTTCACCACCACTGCCCGGCCGGAACCCCAACCGATACCGGCTGGATGACCGTTAAGGCCAGGATGCTGGAGCCAGATCTCATCCGGCACGATGGCTGGCTCCATGTGCAGTGGGCGCGATTGCAAAAGCTTGTAACCGCCCTCGTCGATCGCCCATTCAATCTCCACCGGCCCGCCGGCAAGTTGTTCGCATTTGCGCAACAGCCGGCCGAGCGTCACGGCTTCACCGGCTGAAAGGCATGGCTCACTGACCATATTGTCCGGAACAAGCTGCGGCGCCGACACGCCATGCTCGCAGGTATCGCGATGACCCTTCCGGCCGGCTTCGACCGTACGCAGGAAACCAGATTTGCTCAGCACGATGCGATCGGGCACGACCTCGCCCTGTGCGATCGCTGAGCCAAGGCCCCACGTGGCAGAAATCAACATTTGTCCTTCGGCCGTCTCGCTCAGGCCACCGCCGGAGGCGCGCGCCGAAATCAACGGCTGGATCAGTACGCCCATCGCAGTGTCGGCGGGCGAGAGTCCGTGATTGTCCATGTAGCGGCGAGCATGCGAGGTCCATAGCGCCGCCCAACAAGCGCGCACCGCGGTCAGGAATTCGGTTTCATCGGAGAGGCCAAGAAAGCTTTCGAATTGGCCCGCAAAATTGGCGCCCTTGCGATCCTCGATCAGCGCCGACGAGCGCACGACGCCGAGCGGCGTTGTCTCGCGCTGCTTGCGCCAGGCCGTCAGCAACGGCTTGAGAATCTCCGGCGCAATGGGCTTCTCGTAGAGTGCCAGCCTGATCTGGATCGATATCCGGCGCGAGGCAGGCACATCGGCCTCGTTGTACTGCTGCAGCAGATCCTCGATGCCGAGATGGCGCAGCTGATGACGATAGGCTTCAGCCGTCAGCGCGAAGCCGCCCGGTGTCGGCAGCCCCGCTCGCGTCAAACCGGCAAGATTCGCGGCCTTGGGGCCGACCCGTTCAGAGTCAGTGGCGAAAGAATCATCGAGGTGAAGGATAAATGCGGTCATACCTGTTCAATGTCCCGGCAGCGACAGAGCCTCGGCGCGCACCCTCTCCCCTGTTTGCGGGGAGAGGGAAACCGCACGCGCAAACGCGCGTTATCTTACGTGGTCTCCATAGCCCGGCAGCGGATCGACCACTGTGATTTGCTTCACAGGGAAGTTTGAAACGATTTCAATTTCGTCCTTCTTCACGATCAGCATTTCTTCAATACGTACACCGTAACGGAAGCGCTTGCCGTGCTGAGTCTCGAGCGCGAAAGTCATTCCTTCCTGGATTTCGACCGGATGGTCGAGCGACCAGATGCGCGAGATGACCGGTGGATCGTATTGCGCGAGACCCAGACCGTGACCCCAGAGATTGGCGGCTGCCTGGTCTTCGTCTTCGTAGCCCCAGGTTTCCATCGCCGAAGGCCACTTCAACGCGATGTCGCGCGTCGTGGCGCCGACCTTCACTGCACCGATCGAGTCGTAGAGCCACTCAAGCGCAGTGGCGTAGGTGTCCTTCTGCTCTTTCGTGGGCTCCTTGCCGACGCAGTAGGTTCGGTAATAGCAGGACTTGTAACCGTTCCACGTGAGCGCGGCCAAATCCATGAACACGATGTCGCCGGGCTGGATGATACGGTCGGAGAAGTTGCGCCAGTTCGGCCACGTATTCGGACCGGACGACACGATCACGTCTTCGACGTCTTCCATACCGGGGATGTTGTAGAGGTACTCCATCAGATGCGCGGTCACCTGGTTTTCGGTGATGCCGGGGCGCAGGAACTTCATGCACTCCCAGTGGGTGGCATCGCCGATCGCGCCGACGATGCGGAAGCATTCCTGCTCGTCGGGGCTCTTGACCGCGCGCGCTTCCATCATCGGGGTCATGCCGTCGACCCAGTTGATGTTGTTCTCTTTGAAGATGTTGATCATGTTGATGTCGACAAAGTCGACGCCAAGCTTCTGGCCGGCAACGCCGTTGTCCTTCATCGCCTGCAACACCGCCTTGGTGAACTTGGTCACCTGCTGCGTCGATGCAGGGCCGGCGGCGCCTTTGATCCACGCGAAGGAGTGACGGACGTTCTCCTTGGGGATCCACGGCGAGTGCCGCTCGATCTGGAACCCGAGATCGCCCTGCTCGAACAATATTGGCCGCCCGTCGCCGCACAGCATGGCGTAGCGCAGGCCCGGCTTGAGCCTGTTCCAGCCCGGCGTCAGTGTGCCCGTGATGTAGCGAACGTTCTCGTCGTACATGCAGAGCATGGCGCCGAGGCCATGCTTCTTCATCATCTGGCGTGCGCGTTCGATGCGGTATTCGCGCAGCCGGTCCCAGTTGACCCGCTGCTGCCAATCCAAACCGGCAATGCCGAAATTAGCTCCCATAGCCGTCCCTCCCGACCGGCGCGTTGGCGCGCCCGTTCCTGATTGGCAGGAATCCTAAGCCGGTTGGCAGCTAAAGCAGAAATAATATATTCTGCGTCCGATCATTAGATTTTCTAATGGTCCGGTGGATGGGGCGTTTATGGCCAATATCCCGCTGCGGCAAATCCGCGCCGTTATCGCAGTCTGTGAAGAGGGCTCCTTTACGCGCGCTGCGCAGCGGGAGAACGCCACTCAATCCGGCATTTCCCAGCATGTGTCGGCGGTTGAGCGCACGCTCAAGGTCAAGCTCTTCGAGCGGACCACGGGTGGCGTGACCCCCACGCCAGCCGGCCTTCGCTACTACAAGCGGTGTGTGGAGGCTGTCGGTACGCTTGAGCACGCGGCCGAGGAAGCGCGCTCGCTGGCCGGCGAAGTGACCGGCGAACTTCGCATCGGCCTGATGCCGACGTTCACGCGTGCGGTGCTGGCGCCGGTGCTTGACGATTTCGTTCCGCGGTGCCCGGAAGTGCGCCTTCACATTGTCGAAGGCTACAGCGGAATGCTGACCGAGATGGTTTTGAATGACCAACTCGATTTTGCAGTGGTGCCGGCCTATGAGGGTACTGTCGGACTGAGATCGCGCCTTTTGGTCCGCGACCGCGAAATGCTGATTTCCGGCCCACGCCGCGGCT
>DASSIJ010000258.1:0-8033 GCA_035692045.1 Pseudolabrys sp.
ATGCATCGACGACGGAAAATTCCGCCGGGCCGCGCCGCAGTAACTTTAACGACGTCACCCGCGCTTTCGTCACGAAATGATCGCTGAACGGCACAATTTGTCGGACGCCACGGCATTCATAATGCCGGCCCTTAACACTTAACCTTACCCGGTCAGCTTACTCGGCAGATCCAGTCGTCGTCGACGGCGGTAATGGGTACAGGTGTCGCGCGGTAACAACCGCTTCTGACGCTTGGAGGTCAAGTGACAAAGCACGCGACGATACTCGGAACGGCCCTTCTTTCGCTCGTTCTTATCGCAGGCGCTGACGCTGCGCCGAAACGCGCGGCCCAACAGCAACAGGGCCGCACAATTGAGTGCAATGAGCGTGGTTGTTCGGACTACGCCAGTCATGCTCGTGCTGCAACGGCTGCAAGCGGCGCCGTGCAGTCCCGTGTTGTAACGGACGCAAACGGCTCCGTGATCGGCCGCAGGCCCGCCGGATGTCCGCACGCCTTCTGTGGCTGCGAAGCATCGCTGTATCTGTTTGGTCAGATCCGCGCCGAGCTCAATCTGGCGGCAAACTGGCTCAGGAAATTCCCGCGCACCGCTCCGGCGCCTGGAATGGCAGCGGTGCGTAGTCACCATGTGATGGTGCTGATCAGCCCGGTCGACGGCAACGATTGGCTGGTCCATGACGGCAACTCGGGCGGCGGTCTGACCCGCGAGCACGTCCGGTCACTCAAGGGCTACGTGGTCGTTAATCCGCGCGGCGGCATGGTGGCGGCGGCTCAATAATACGCTTCGGGGCGCGGCACCGAGCCTCATGTTGGCTTTCGGTCGCCGCGCTCCAGTGCCCGCAAGGTCCCCATTGCAAATGCCGCCTGGGGGAATTCATTTTTATCCCAGATTTCCTGCAGCGTTCGACACGCAGATGCTTTCGCTACGGCCAAGGTAAATTCGGCGGCCATCAGTCTGACCTGCGCATTCGGGTGTTCAAAAAGAGGGACCAGGGCAATCCGTTGATCTCCATTCCGGGCTTTTAACTCCTGCTCAATGGCAGCCAGTTCGCGAAACAGCCGATTGTACTTTCCGGTTTCGCCATGCAATTCCGCCTTGAATTGGCCAAGCGCCAGAGCGGTAAATCGCTCTACCAGTTGTGGCACCGTCATGCCGTTCAGGATGGAAGTTTTCATGGCGTGAGGATTTTATCCACTTTGAGTCCTTCAAATCCAACAACTCGGCGTTCCTTCCGAAGTTCTGTCGCCATAGTCCGTGCGATCGACGTCGAAAGCCGCTCATTTGGTGCTTCGGTCGAATTGTTTGTCATTATATCTGCGCACCCATTCCTGCTCGGCGCGTGTTCGGGCCTGTGAGCGCTTGACTGCGCGCACGCGTGCTCCCGCCAGCATCGGAAACGTGACAATGGAGATTTCCCAAAGGTCGACGGCGTAGATCCGGCGGATGCGGGTTCGGGGATCGATGCGCGCTTTTGACGTGCGAAAGCCGATCGACAGCCCGTCGATCGCCCCTGCCCGCAAAAGCGACAGCAACTCACGTCCACGCACGACTTCCGGAATGAGCCGGCCGCGGGCAAACAGCCCGCGATGATCCTCGCGCAGCTCCAGCCAGATGCCGACCGGCTCAGACGGATTGTGCTGGAACAGCATGGGCACGCGGCGGATGCCGCGCGTGGAAAGCGTCTCGGCAAAGGCGCCGCGCATCATCATGTCGCGCGCCTGGTCGAGCTCGCCAAACAGGCTGGCATAGCCCTCGACGGTGCCGTCGGCGTCGATCGTGGCGCGCGGCGCAAATACGGACGCCGTGCTGGATTCGGATAACGGTGCGAGCATTGAAATTCTCGTTTGCAGGCAAAAAATCGGGAGTCACCCGCGGGCTTGAGCCGCGGGTCCATGACGCGCTTGCGCTTGTTGCGAAGCTTCACGGATGGCCGGTCTTCAGGCGCAAAGACGCTGCTTTGGCCGGGCCATGACGATAAAAAGGTCAGCGTTGAACGACGCGCCGGTCAGCCGGTTTGCGGTCATCACGTCTGCGGACGCTGCGGCCGAGGTGATCGAGAAATTCGCGAAAAATATCGAGATGATCGTGCCGCTCTTCCGTCTCACGGTGGACAGAGCGCAGCACGGCAATGAACGTTTCCATTAATGGTCTCCGAAAAGCTCGTTAAAGTGCGCGAGCTCGCGCACGAAATCGTCGAAGCGGCGGCTTGCGGCGGTGAGCTCGCGCAGCGCGAACCAGCCCAGCGCGGTCGCCGACATCGCCCACAGCAACAAGGCGAGATGCGCGAGATCACCGCGTTCGGTGAAAATGCGGATAAGATCAGTCATTGATTTTGCAGTCGAAGTTGATATTCCGCCGTCACCGCGGCGCGGTGATCACAAGCGCCCGAATGCGGCCGTCGACGGCGCCATTTCCAAACCTGCGCGCCAGGGCTTCAGCCGCCTTCGCTGTCGCCTCTTCCAATCGCGACGCATCGCGAGCCTCGATCTCATTTCTCAGCGGGGTGCCCTGACAGTAGGCGATTGCCGCATCGCGGGGGGACGGCGCTTTGCTTCGGGCATCCATTGCGTCCACCGATACATTCGCAAATCCTGCCGCCTTCAGGTCCGCGCGGATTTGATCGACGTCATGATAGCCATGCGGCGTTCGCGCCATGAAGCGCGGTGGATCATCCGGAAAAATGACCGCCAGTGCCTGGGTGACAACATCGGCAAAATCATTTTCTGAAATGCGGTCCCACACATTAAAAATGAAATGACCGCGAGGTTTCAGGACGCGCCGCGCCTCCTTGTATCCGGCGACCCTGTCCGGAAAAAACATCGCGCCGAACTGACACGCCACAGCGTCAAAGCTTCGGTCCCCGAAAGGCAGCGCAAGAGCGTCGGCCTGTTTCCATGTGATCCGGCTGTCGCCAGACAACCGCGTCCTTGCGTGGTCAAGCATCGGCTGATTGAGATCCGTCGCGGTGATCCGCGTGGACACTGGAAGTCGCGCGGCGACGGCCCGTGTCAGAACGCCTGTCCCGGCCGCTGTCTCCAGCAGATCCTGTGGTCCGGATTCCGCCAGCCGGTCGGCAAGATCGCAGGCATAGGGTTCAAATATCAGCGGGACCATGAACCGGTCATAGAGTTCGGGAATTGACCCCGCGAACACCTTGTCCGTCGCGACCATTTGCGCCTCCCTGGGTCAACCGGCGCAGGCAAGCTGACAACGCAAGTATGGAGCAAGTGGAGCCAGCCTGAAACAAGGCCGGGACGGCAAGTTCCAACATCTGGTATCATTCGGCATTGCAGAACGCGTGTTTATTGCAGGGGCACATGCGACGACGCGAATTCCTTACCCTTGTCGGCGGCGCAGCAGCCGCGTGGCCGTTTGCAGCCCGCGCGCAGCAGACTGCCAAGCCGGTCGTCGGATTCCTCAACGGCGCCAGCGCGGAGAATTACGCGCGGTTCGCGAACGAATTTCGCCGCGGTCTGAACGAGATGGGCTTCATCGAAGGCCAGAACGTCCTGGTCGAATACCGGTGGGCGGACGGCCATTACGATCGGCTGCCGGAGCTTGCGGCCGATCTGATCCGGCGCCATGTGACCGTGATTGCCGCAACAAGTACGCCGGCGGCGCTCGCTGCAAAAGCGGCGACCACAACGATCCCGATTGTCTTTACCACCGCGAGCGATCCGGTAGGCCTCGGCTTCGTCGCCAATCTGGCGCGGCCCGGCGGCAACATGACCGGCGCAACTCAATTGAACATGGAGCTCGGGCCAAAGCGGCTGGAGTTGATGCACCAGCTGGTACCCAAGGCAACGGCCATCGCTCTCATCATCAACCCCACGAATCCCCTGGTCGCCGAAGTCCAGTCCCGGGACGCGCAGGAGGCGGCGCGCGCCCTCGGTCTGCAACTCCAGATCCTGCATGCCAGCACCGAAGACGAATTTGACAAAGCCGTCGCGACGCTGCCCAAAGGCGCTACGGGCCTCATTATCGCCGCCGGTGATGCTTTCTTCCTGAGCGCGACTGCACAATTTGCCGCGATCACTGTTCGCCGCGGCGTGCCGGCAATTTCCAACGGGCGCGAATTCACGGCGGCGGGCGGTTTACTCGGTTACGGCGGCAGCGTCGCCGAATCCTATCATCTCGCCGGCATCTATACCGGCCGGATCCTGACCGGCGAGAAGGCCGCTGACCTGCCGGTCCAGCGATCCTCGAAAATCGAGATGTTCATCAACCTCAAGACTGCGAGGGCGCTGGGCATCGTCGTCCCGCAAGGCCTGGTGATCGCCGCCGACGAGGTGTTCGAATGAGGCGCCGCTAATTCAGGTGATGATTCTTCCAGGGCGATTGGCAAAGGCGCCGCGCCTGTGGTTGGATACCACTATGAATTCCGTGAACGAGGATGGCCCTTACTTTATTCCGTTGCGCGGAGGCCGGGACCGTTCCCCGTCCTCAGGAGCGGCCAACTCTGCCCAGCCCTTTGGCAAGCCCAGAACACTGACCCTTTCGCGTGTCCCCAAGGATCGCGACGGGGATTGGTCGGCCGATGACTATGACGTCTTCGACGGCAACCAGCATGTCGGCCGCATCGTCCTCACGGCGCAAGCGCCACAAGGCATGCCGTGGTCCTGGACGATCACCGCGCGCCCGGACAGCGCCCAAAATCGTGGGTTTGCCGTGAGCCTCGAGCAAGCGATGCGGGAACTCACGGCGCGCTGGGTGAACCCCAGCAGGTCCTAGAGAACCATCCCGGCTGTCCCGCGACGCCGTACAAAAAAATGACGCCCGGCTGAGGGGACCAGCAAACGGGCGTCATTTCGAGGGTGCCGCTCAAACGCGGTCACCCCATTACAACTTTCAGCGTGAGGATTGTTTCTGCGCGGTCTGTTTCTCGAGCGACTGCGCAGCTTTCAAATGATGTTGCAGGGTCGGCAGCGTCTCCTGTGCCAATTGACCCGCCGCGTCCTTCTTCGACGACTCCTTCTTGTATTCCTTGATGTCTTCCTGGTGGTCCTTGACCATCGATTTCGCAAACGATTTGTCGAACGACGTTCCGGAGAGCAGCTTCAACTTCGCGTAGGTCGCCTTTTGCATCAGGCTCGAACCGGTCGGCGGTTCCACACCGAGCTGGCCGGCTACCTGCTCGGCCTTGCTTTTGTGTTCGCCGTGCTCCTTCACCAGCATGGCACCGTATTGCTTCACGGCGTCACTTTGGCCTTTCTCCTGCGCCAAGTTGCCGACATCGACTTCCGCGATGTCGCCCTGAATAGCTGCCTTGATGAATTTCTGACTGTCCTTGTCGGCCTGTTTTGTTTGCGCAATCGCGCCGGTGGCGGCTAATGCGCCCGCCAGTCCGATGGCCAGTACGGTCGTTTTCGTGAGCATAGTTCCACCCTTGAGTTCCATTGGCGTCTCGTCGACGCCTAGGGAGAACAGCGGGCGGTCGTTCTGGTTCCTATTGCGGTGACGGGAACACGTCGCCGCCCTCTGCCGGGCCATAACCGGTGGCAAGCCGCTTTTCGTTGATGCTGAGGAATGGCGCTTTGCTGACGCGGTCCCAGAGCGCGGCGCGATCGGGACTGAGTGCTTCTATTTTGTCGGTGTCGGCGGAAAGCATCAGACCCTCGCCGAACGCCGGCGCCAGCCAATGCGTGAGCGCGCAACCGATTCGCGCCGCCAGCGGCAACACGCTTTGGCGCCAGAACACGCGGTTGGCTTCCTGATAGTTCGAATACGTATTGTCGCCGGGGATCGCCAAGAGCATCGGCGGCACGCCGAAAGCGAGTGCGATTTCGCGCGCGGCGGCATGCTTGGCCTCGAGAAAATCCATATCGCTCGGCGAAAGCGACATAGGCTTCCAGTCGAGCCCACCTTCCAGCACCAGCGGGCGTCCGGCATTGCGCATGCCCTGATGCAATTCGTCGAATTCCTTTCGCAGCCGCTCATATTGCAGGGTGGACAACATCGCGCCGTCGGCGCCGTCGTAGACCAGTGCTCCCGACGGCCGCGCCGCATTGTCCAGCAGCGCCTTGTTCCAGATGGCCGCGGCATTGTGGGTGTCGACCGCCATCGCGGCGGCCTCGAGCGGACTGAAACCATAGTGGTCGTCGAGCGGATTGAAGAAGGTAAGATGCAAAATCGGCGGCAAGGCCGCGCTTTGGTCGAAACGCACCGTCGAACCTGCCACCTTGTACTCGTAGGCCTGCGGCCAGCCGGTCGCGCCTGGCACGAGCTTCATGCGGTCGGGCCGCAACGTGTAAAGCTCGCGCACCTGCACCCCATCCCCGCCTTCAAGGCCGACGGCCTCGATATAGGCATTGCCGGCAAGCAGAAGATGTGAGGCGACGCTTTCCAGAAACGACGCGCCGTCCTGACGCGGATTTGGCCGCCGCAGGAGATCAAGCAGCGGATGCGCATCGCGCTCCGCGGCCCCTTCATAAAGAACGAAGCACAGACTGCCGACGCTTTCCGCGATCAGCCGCACGGCACGATAAACGATGGCGTTGCGCGCATAGCCTTCGCGGGCGAGCGCCGTGTAATCGCGCGGCGTCCAGCGCGCCCGCCCACCGCCTTCCAGCGAAATCAAACGCCCGGTCCGGGAGGATTTTGACTCGGGAGACGCAAAAATAGTCTTGATATGCGACCACATAATTTTCTCCATCAAAGCAATCTCATGCGCGGCTCGCCGCGCGCACCGAAGCTCAGCGCGGCAATCGCCCACACCAGGGCATCCAGCCGGTCGGGCGAGCGGCCGGACGACAATCCGTCGAGGCCGAAGTCGCACATTTCATCTTCGAGCCCCGGAAATGCGCCGACGTGTTTCACCCGCCTTTGCTCGTAAAGCTGCGCCACCGGTTCGGCGCGCACATATTTGCCGCGCGTTGCCCGCACCGTGATGACAGGCACCGAGCGGTCGGCAGCCCCGATCACCGCGCGCACCATGTCGCCCCCGAAATTGACCTCCGCCACCAGCGCGTCGGCCGCAAGGCGCCGCCATAACGCAATCGCCTTCACCGCCCAGGCCTGCGGCGACAGGCCGCCCGCGGTTTCGTCGGCGAGCACATAGACGGTGCCATCCTCGCCGCGCCCCGCCGCGACCAGCCCGCAGGCATCCGCCTGTTTCGCTGCAGAGCCCGGCGGGTCGACTGCGACGACGATGCGCGTGAGCAGCGGCGCCGCATCGATGCGGCAAAGGTCCAGCTGCCCGCGCGACCATAGCGCATCGTCGCGTTGTTCGATGATTTCGCCGTCGATCTCCTGCCGTCCCAGCCGCGTACCGCCGTATCGCGACAAGATGGTCTCGATAAAGCTCGGCGCGAGATTGCAGGCGTTCGCTATCGTGCCAGCCCGGGTGATCGCGGCGGACGGATCGGCAATCAGGCGCTTGAGAAGCGCGACTGGCCGCGGCGTGGTGGTCATCACCTGCCGCGGCCGTTCGCCAAGGCGCAGCCCGAATTGCAGCATATCGAAAGTTGCTTCGGCATGGCGCCACTTGGCGAGTTCATCGCACCAGGCCGCGGAGAATTGCGGCCCGCGCAGGCTTTCGGGATCTTCTGCCGAGAAAGCCTGCGCCAAAGCTCCGTTCGGCCATTCCAGCTGTCGTCGCGACGGCACCCACTGTGGCTGCTCATGAGGCGGATGCACTGCGAGCAAGCCGGACATGCCCTCGACCATGACCTCGCGCGTGTCGCGCTCTGTTTCACCAACAAGCGCGATGCGTGCCTTTGGATCGCTGATGGCCACGGCACGAACCCATTCCGCACCGGCGCGCGTTTTGCCTGCGCCGCGACCGCCGAGAATGAGCCATGTCGTCCACGGCTCGCCATTGTTGCCGAGATCGGGCGGAAGCTGGTGGCTATGTGCGAAAACAGAAAAGTCGCTGAGGAAGAGCTCGCGTTCGCCCGGCTCGATTTCAGCCAGCAGCTCCGCCGTCAGTTCCGCCATCTGCGTTTTGCTGAGCGGTAACAAACGATTCAATGCGCCGCGCAAGCGCTTCGCGGAATTCGTCAATGTTGCGGGGTGTGTCGTTATCGGCTGCATCG
>DASSIJ010000259.1:0-9197 GCA_035692045.1 Pseudolabrys sp.
TTCCGCGACTTTATCTCGTTCGAGCAGGTGCAGGTCGTGCAGACCGACTACGATGCGATCGAGGTGCGCTACGTGCCGCTCAGCAAGGCCAAACCGGATGAGGCCGGCCTGCAGGCCTATCTGCGTGAGGCGATCGACAAGAGTCTCAATGTGCGTGCCGTCGCCGTCGACAACATCCCGCGCTCGGCGTCAGGCAAATTCGAGGACTTCCTGTCGCTGGTGCCACGTCATCTCGCCTAATGGGCAAGATGAAGCTGGAAAAGAAACAGCCCGCCATTTTGGCGGGCTGTTGGTAAAATACGATCCGTTAGAATCAGGGTCCGAATTTATAGCTGAATCCGACGCGGACTTTTTGTACGCCGGATAGATCGAGAGTGCCCGGCCGCGGCGGCGATCCGACTGGAACGAGTCCGGTCGGCACGGTGAAGTCGCGGAAGTTCTCATAGAGATATTCGACCCGCCCAATCCAATGCGGAGCGAACATGTATTCGACACCGCCGCCTGCAACCCACCCGGTCAAGGTCTTGGAATCTGACCACGCGGACGTAGTCACGGTTACCGGGCCAGTGGTGTTCAGGATCGTACTTTCGCTCCACTTAACGCGGGCAAAGGCCACCCCGCCTGTTCCGTAGAGCAGCCACGGACCGCTCACGTAACCCAACCGGCCGCGAAGGGTCGCCTGCCAGTTCAACGTGACTTCCGAATTTCTGTTTAGCGTGAAGCCGTCGCTACCGCTGCTGTCAATGCCCGTGACCGTTCTCGACAACGAGTCGCTTGAGTGGCCCCAACTCCAGTCGCCTTCCACACCGAGCAACCATTGCGGCGCAAACTGGTAATTGTAGCCACCGTGGATGCCGACAATGCCGCCGTTAAGCTTATAATTCTCAGCCCGTCCTGGGACCGTTAGGGCGCCACTCGGCGGTGTAAAGACATAGGGATCCGCCGTTAAATCCGCGTCTGCCCAGCGGTAGCCCGCGTGGGCGCCGAGATAGAATCCTGTCCAGTTGTAAGCTGGTGCTGCGATTGGAGCGGGCGCTTTGGTCGGCATATCGGCCGCGAGTGCCGGAATGGCAACGGCGGAAACAGCTATGCCCGCTGCAATGTCGAGCAGCGTCAGCGACGCGAGGCGAGAACGAGACTTACTTTTCATGGTGCCCCCACAGCACATAAACAGAAGCTGAGCTGCACTGTATTCCGACCTTCCGGCGCGGAACATGGTACCGGGAGGGTTTTACCTGCGGGAAGGCAAATTAGAATCGATATGATGCATTACGGCGACACATCGCTTTTTTGCAATTGATTCAATAGGTTCTGGAGGTCTTTGGCGCGCCGGAGAGGAGTTCCAGAAAAAGCAACGGCCTTTCGGGCCGCCGCACAGTTTTTCCCAGTGGGTGCGAGACTACTGGATGAGCTTCATTGCATTGATCAGCGTCCGTAACGCGCCGAGGGTCAGCGGGATGCCGACGAAGCGCCACGCCAGCGCGAGATGCAGCGTCGTGGTGCCTTCCTGATTTTTGGTCGCCACGAGGACCGGACCGAAGATGCCAGCCGCCGACCACGCGGTGAGCAACATGCCGTGAATTCACGCCGACGTAGCGCGTACCGAACATGTCTTTCAGACAAGCGGGCACGGACGAGAAGCCACCGCCGTACATGCTGATGATGAGCAAGCAGCAGACGAACCCGACGACGCTGCCGCGGTGAGCAGCAGATGCTGGCGATTGCGCGAGCGCTGATCCGCGATCCAAAAATCATCCTGCTGGACGAACCGTTCGAGGGTCTTGCGCCGGTGATCGTGCGCGACCTGGTGGAGGCCTGCCGCAAGCTGGCGGCGGTCGGACAGACGATCATGCTGGTGGAGCAGAATCTGGCAGCGACGCTCGCGCTCGCCGATCGCGCCTGCATCATCAACAACGGCCATATTGTGTACGAAGGCCCCGCGCAGGAAATCAAAGCGCGGCCGGAAATATTGCACCGGCACCTCGGTGTCTAGCCACTATCCCGGGAGCCGCTCGCACGTCAGGCGATTGCCGCTACTGCCACCATGAGCAGTGAGATGCCGACATATTTCGCGGTCTGCATCGCATCGGGAAGTTGATCGGCAAAACCGACCAGCCACAACAGACTTGCAACCGCAATGATCGAGTACTTCACCGCCGGGATCGCGGTCCACTTCTTGACAAGTTTGAACATAGCACTCCACTCCGCCGCGCCCCCGGTCCCGCGGCAATCTACTGCAGTGCAATAATGTAGCAGTGCGCTGCAAAAAGGCAAATTCGCCGACACGGCGGATCATTCGGACAACGCGTGACGCGGGTTTGGTTTCCGGGCGGCGAAGCAAAGTCGGCGCCCAGCACGACCGGCGCCCGGGTTGTACGTGCACGCAAGGACTGTTCAGTCGCCTGGGCGACCCATCATCTTCGTCGGGGCGGGCTCGGCTTGCGCCTGAGCGGGATGACCTTTGCGCTTTCGCCGGCGCTTCGCCGAAGCGCTTCTTTGAGGTTCGCCGGGTGGCCGTGTTTTCTCAGCAGGTCGTTGAACGCTTCATCAGCGAGCTCCTGGAATGATTTCATGCTCTCCGACGCCAAAAGCCGGAGCTGCTGCCAGGTTTCATCGTGAAATTGCAGGCGTTTGCCGATCATTGTTCGCTTCCCAGATGAGTCTCGTGGGGCACATCCAACACTTCGGGCGATAGGTCAGTTTTGACGCGCGAACGCCCGAGCTTAGCGTGCAAATACACCCTGTTTCCCCGCGTCGTCAGAGGTCAATGGGACCAATTGGATAGAGCAGGTTCGCTTCAAAAAGAACATATTGCGAACAGAGAACAAATAGTGTACATTGCTTGTCTTCAGTCGATTCCGACGGTGCGGCGGGCCGCGTTGTCGGGGGGTCGAATCCCGGCCATAAGGAGCGCGACATCATGAGTCAGCCTGCACTGCGTCTCGTCGAAGGATCTTCCATGGATAAATCGAAAGCCCTGTCTGCTGCGCTGAGCCAAATCGAGCGTCAGTTTGGCAAGGGCTCGGTGATGAAGCTTGGCAAAAACGATAAGGCCATGGATATCGAGGCGATTTCCTCGGGCTCGCTCGGGCTCGACATCGCGCTTGGCATCGGCGGTCTGCCGCGCGGCCGGGTGGTGGAGATCTATGGGCCGGAATCGTCCGGCAAGACCACGCTTGCGCTGCACACCATTGCCGAAGCGCAGAAAAAAGGCGGCATCTGCGCCTTCGTCGACGCCGAGCACGCGCTCGATCCAATCTATGCCCGCAAGCTTGGCGTGAACGTCGATGAACTTCTGATCTCGCAGCCAGACGCCGGCGAGCAAGCGCTGGAAATCGCCGACACGCTGGTTCGCTCCGGCGCGGTCGACGTCCTGGTGGTTGACTCAGTGGCGGCTCTCGTGCCGCGCGCCGAACTCGAAGGCGAGATGGGCGACGTGCAACCGGGTTCGCAAGCACGGTTGATGAGCCAGGCGCTGCGCAAGCTGACGGCCTCGATCTCGCGTTCGCGCACGATGGTGATTTTCATCAACCAGATCCGCATGAAAATCGGCGTGATGTATGGCTCGCCGGAAACGACCTCGGGCGGCAATGCGCTCAAATTCTACGCGTCCGTGCGCCTCGATATCCGCCGCATCGGTGCGATCAAAGAGCGCGACGAAGTGATCGGCAACCAGACGCGCGTAAAAGTGGTCAAGAACAAGCTGGCGCCTCCGTTCAAGCAGGTTGAATTCGACATCATGTACGGAGAAGGCGTCTCCAAGACCGGCGAGTTGATCGACCTCGGCGTCAAGGCCAACGTCGTCGAAAAATCCGGCGCCTGGTTCTCCTACGATAGCCAGCGGATCGGGCAGGGCCGTGAGAACGCCAAGCAGTTTTTGAAGGACAACCCCGACGTAGCCGCCAAGATCGAGGCGCAGGTGCGTCAGAATTCCGGCATCGTCGCCGAGGCGATCATGGCCGGCGAGGACAAGGACAAGGATGACGACGGCGAGGAGGCCGCGGAAGCTTGAAAGGATGATGGGCTGCCGGGCGGCGTTGTTGCAACGCTGCCGTCCGGAGCCGGTGTTCGCGAAGAGGGCGCAGCTTTCAAGAGCGAAGAACCGGCGCAGGAGCGGTCAGAACCGCTACCTGTCTTGCCCACGCCGACCCAACTCGACGAAATCAAGGATGTTGCCGAGCTGATCGCAGAACCAGAGGCCGCTAAACCGAGGAAGGCCGGAGCTGCGAAAGGCAAAGCCGGTGCGAACGCCGGAAGCAACGCCAAGAGCAAGAGTAACCGCAAGAACGAACCCAAGGACAAACCCAAGGACAAACCCAAGAACGACCCGAAGAGCATAGCCGAGAGCACGAAACCGAAGGCGGTGGCCGCAAAGGCCAAAGAGCCAAAGTTGCAAAGCTCGAAGCGCAAAGGGAAAGGCCGGTAGTGGACCGAAGGTTAGTAAGGCGAGGCGGCGGCGCCCGAGTTATCCGCTGCACCATTCTGGTGACGCGTATCACTCAGTGATGCGTTAGGCATTCGCCCCCGTCGGCACCCGGCTGCGTAAAGCGGCCGCCACCGAGGACGGGGGCGAAGGCGTTTTGGGCTTTCTCCACGTTTCCCCCCGTTGCGGGGAGAGGTCGGCCGCCTTGGCTGGCCGGGCGAGAGGCCTTTCCGTCAATTCATGTCCTGAACTTGCCCGGCATCCGGCTCGGACCCTCGGCCCTCGGCACTTTCCCCCGCAAGGAAGGAAGGGCTTTCCTAGACTTACGTCACCCCCGCCGCTAAATAGCCCCTGAAAACAACAAGCCGGACGGGGATTTAGCCCCGACAGGGGATTGCACGGTTTTGAAATGAGTGGCGTCAACGATATCCGCAAAGGCTTTCTCGATTTCTTCGCCCGCAACGGCCATCAGGTCGTGGCGTCCTCGGCGCTGGTGCCGCGTAATGACCCCACGCTGATGTTCACCAATGCCGGCATGGTGCAGTTCAAGAATGTGTTCACCGGCCTGGAAAAACGGCCGTACTCGCGGGCAGTCACCGCGCAGAAATGCGTGCGCGCCGGCGGTAAGCACAACGACCTCGACAACGTCGGGTACACCACGCGTCACCACACCTTCTTCGAGATGCTCGGCAACTTTTCCTTTGGCGATTATTTCAAGGAGCGCGCGATCGAGTTGGCCTGGGACCTGGTCACAAAGGAATACGCGCTGCCCAAGGACAAGCTGCTGATCACCGTCTATATCGACGACGACGACGCCTTCAAGCTTTGGAAAAAGATCGCTGGACTTCCGGACAGTAAAATTCTGCGCATTGCAGGTGACGACAATTTCTGGGCCATGGGCGAGACCGGCCCCTGCGGCCCCTGCTCGGAAATCTTCTACGACCACGGGTCGCATATCCCGGGCGGTCCGCCCGGCTCCCCCGATGCAGAGGGCGATCGGTTCATCGAGATCTGGAACCTCGTGTTCATGCAATACGAGCAGCTCGAGGGAGGAAAGCGCGTCGACTTGCCGCGTCCATCGATCGACACGGGCATGGGCCTCGAGCGCATTGCCGCCGTGCTGCAAGGCACTCACGATAACTACGCGATCGATCTATTCCGCGCGCTGATCCAGACAATTGCTGATCTGACCAAGGTTTCTCCTGACGGACCGCACAAGGCCTCGCACCGGGTCATTGCCGACCACCTGCGCGCGTCTGCGTTTTTGATTGCCGACGGCGTTCTGCCGTCGAACGAAGGACGCGGCTACGTTCTTCGCCGCATCATGCGCCGCGCCATGCGGCATGCCGAACTGCTCGGCGCCAAAGAACCGCTGATGTGGAAACTCGTCCCTGCACTCACCCGTGAAATGGGTCAGGCTTATCCCGAATTATTGCGTGCCGAGGCGCTCATCACGGAAACGCTCAAGCTTGAGGAGACGCGCTTCCGTCGTACGCTTGAGCGCGGCCTCGCGATCCTTGATGAAAAAAGCAAAGGGCTGAAGAAAGGCGCCATGTTCGACGGCGACACGGCCTTTACGCTTTACGACACCTACGGATTTCCATTGGACCTTACGCAGGATGCATTGCGCGCGCGAGGCATCTCGGTCGATCTCGCCTCCTTCGAGGACGCGATGGAACGTCAGCGTGAGAAGGCACGCGCATCCTGGGCGGGTTCGGGTGACGCAGCGCAGGAAACCGTGTGGTTTACGCTCCGCGAAAAGATCGGCGCGACCGAATTTCTCGGTTACGAGACAGAAAGCGCCGAGGGCGTCGTTGCGGCTCTCGTGAAAGACGGCAAGGAAGTGTCCGAACTGAAAAAAGGCGAAAGCGGCGCCGTGGTGATGAACCAGACCCCGTTTTACGGGGAGAGCGGCGGCCAGGTCGGCGATACCGGTGAGATGCGTCGCGAGGGTTTGCAGCTGACGGTCAGCGGCACGCAGAAAAAAGCCGGCGATGTGGTCGCTCATTTCGTCAAAGTGGAGCAGGGCACGGTCAAGGTGGGCGACCCGCTGCTGCTCGAAGTCGACCACACCCGCCGCAGTGCCATCCGGCAAAACCATTCGGCCACGCATCTCTTGCACGAGGCGCTGCGCCAGGTGCTGGGCGATCACGTTGCGCAAAAAGGATCGTTGGTTGCACCTGAACGGCTCCGTTTCGATTTCTCGCACCCAAAGCCGATGACGGCCGAGGAGATCGAGCGTGTCGAGGATATTGCCAACGACTTCGTCCTTCAGAACACGCCGGTCACGACGCGCCTGATGGCGGTGGATGATGCGATCGCATCCGGGGCGCGCGCCCTGTTCGGCGAGAAATACGGCGACGAAGTGCGCGTGGTGGCGATGGGAGAAGGCACCGGCAATACGCTGGGCTGGTCGGTGGAGCTGTGTGGCGGCACACATGTTCGCCGGACGGGCGACATCGGGCTGATCTCATTGGTCGGCGAGGCCGGGGTGGCGTCCGGCGTCCGCCGCATCGAGGCTTTGACCGGCAAAGCCGCCCGCAAGGCTGCTAACAAACAACTTCAAGTGGTTAAAGCTGCAGCTGCAGAGCTTAAAGTTCCGCTTGAAGAGATGCCGGGACGTATCGGCGCCCTCCTGGATGAACGAAAAAAGTTCGAACGCGACCTGTCCGACGCCAGAAAGAAACTGGCCATGGGTGGCGGCGGCAGGGAGGCCGGCGAAGCAGGCGATGTGCGGCAAGTGAACGGCGTGAAATTGCTTGCGCGCGCCGTCTCGGGCGTCGAGCTCAAGGATTTGCGAAGTCTCGCCGACGAGGGCAAGCGTCAGGTCGGGTCGGGCGTGGTTGTCATCGTTGCCACAGCCGAGGACGGCAAGGCTGGTATTGTGGTTGGCGTCACAGACGACCTCATCAAACGCTTTAACGCTGTCGACCTTGTTAAAAAGGGAGCCGAAGTGCTTGGCGGAAAAGGGGGCGGCGGCCGCCCTGACATGGCGCAAGCCGGCGGGCCTGACGGCTCCAAGGCCGAAGATGCGTTGAAAGCGATTGAGGCTGCGCTCGGCGGCTAACGTTCGGCTAGAGGTTCACCGCGGCATGGCACGCAACCGCTTCAAGGATTTGCGCCGGCGTGTTTATCACGTCCTTGAACAGGGCCCGATTGGTGATCGTGTAAGTACGACGGTCGATCGATTTCTTGTCGTTCTGATTCTGGTCAATTTGATCGCGGTCGCGCTGGAATCCATTCCGGAATACGAAGCGCGTTACGGGGCCGCCTTTGCAGCTATTGAGCTTTTCTCGCTGCTGGTTTTTACGCTCGAATACGTGCTGCGGCTGTGGTCTGCGGTCGAGCACGGGCCGAACCAGCATATGGCGCCCATGCGCGCGCGTCTGAAATATGCGTTGAGTCCGGCAGGGATCATCGATCTCATTGCGGTGCTGCCGTTCTGGTTCGCCATGGTGCTCCCCGGCGATCTGCGGGTCGTCCTGGTGTTCCGGATGGTGCGCTTCTTCAAGTTCGCGCGCTATTCGCCTGCGATGCGTTCGCTGCTGGACGTGCTCTACAATGAGAGGCGCGCGCTCTTTGGCTGTCTCGTTATTGCGCTTGGCATCGCGCTCGTCGCGGCCTCGCTGATGCATCTCGCCGAGGCAGACGTCCAGCCCGCCAAGCTCGGTACGATTCCTGAAGCTTTCTGGTGGGCGATCGTGACGATCGGCACGATCGGCTACGGCGATGTCGTGCCGGTCACCGCCCTTGGCAAGCTGATTGCGACTTGCACGATCTTCGCCGGCCTGGTGCTGATGGCGCTGCCGGTCGGCATCATCGCCACTGCTTTCGCAGAACAAATTCAGCGACGCGACTTCATCGTGACATGGGGAATGATCTCGCGTGTGCCGCTATTTGCGGAGCTTGATGCCACGGAAATCTCGGACGTCATGGAGCTGCTCCGGGCGCAAGTGGTTGAGGCCGGCGAGGTGGTGATGCGCGCGGGCGACGCCGCGCGTTCGATGTATTTCATTGCGGCAGGCGAGGTCGAAATCGAGATCAAGGGCAAAAAGGAGCATATCCGGCTCGGCGTCGGCCAGTTCTTCGGGGAGGTGGCCTTGCTGCGCCGAACCCGGCGCACGGCGACCGTGACTGCGGTCACCCGGACCAATCTGCTGGGGCTCGACGCGCATGACTTGCACGCGCTGATGCAGCGCGACCGCCGCATTGCCGAGCGGATCAAGGAAGTGGTGGAAGACCGGGTGGGCAGGCGGGGCGGCGCGGTGAAGCGCCACGTGCCTGCGACGGAGGAGGAGACGCCGTAACGCTGCGCAACCTGAATACGTGATAAGACTTGCGGTGAGGCCGCGCGATCTAGGCCATCGCCTTTTTCAGGTTTGCGTCCACCTTGTCGAGGAATCCGGTCGTGGAGAGCCACTTCTGGTCGGCGCCGACCAGGAGCGCCAGATCCTTGGTCATTGCGCCTGCTTCCACGGTGTCGACGCAGACCTTTTCCAGGGTGGTGGCAAACTTCGCCAGCGCCGCGTTGTTGTCGAGCTTGGCGCGATGGGCGAGGCCGCGCGTCCAGGCAAAGATCGACGCGATCGAGTTGGTGGACGTCTCCTTGCCTTTCTGATGTTCGCGGTAGTGACGCGTCACGGTGCCGTGCGCGGCCTCCGCTTCCACGACCTTGCCGTCCGGAGTCACCAGCACTGACGTCATCAGGCCGAGCGAGCCAAAGCCCTGCGCCACGATGTCCGACTGCACGTCGCCGTCGTAGTTCTTGCAAGCC
>DASSIJ010000260.1:0-13158 GCA_035692045.1 Pseudolabrys sp.
CTTTCGTCGGAAAGCAATTTAAAATCGGACTTCGCAACGGCAGACAACAACGGGCCAAGTATGCGGCATCGTGAGCAATTGCAGGCAATGACGTCGCCGATTTCGGCTTGCGCTTCGTAACGGACTTTTCCGCACTGGCAGCCCCCAGTGTAGGTCTTTTTCATTGTTCGCCTGCTTCTTTTTGTGCGGCCCCGAGTCACCAAAGTTAGTTAAAATTCAACCGGTGCGAAATCAGATTTTTCGCTCCCGGCAATGGGAAATCTCCAATTCGAGCAACGCCGTTTGGCTTGCTTGCCGGAGGAAGCCTTGTCGACCTTGACGGCGACCGGCACGCCCGCCGTCTTTCCCATGGCTTGACCGCAGAGCACTCAACCTAGTTTAACAGCCCGGTACATAAAGGAGCTGCACAATGGCAGACCAAAAGACCGGGCTTGTCATAACCGCCCACCCCGGTGATTTCGTTTGGCGCGCTGGCGGCGCTATCGCACTGCACGTCAAGCGTGGCTACCGGGTCAAGATCGTTTGCCTGTCATATGGCGAGCGCGGCGAGAGCCAATTCGCCTGGAAAGAGTCGGGTGCAACGCTGGAGAAAGTGAAGGCCGGCCGCAGGGACGAGGCCGAGCGCGCGGCCAAACTTCTCGGCGCTGAAATCGAATTCTTCGACTGTGGCGACTATCCACTCAAGCTCAATGACACGCACTTCGACCGCATGGTCGATATTTATCGCGAGCTCAATCCAGCATTCGTTCTGACTCACGCGCTGGAAGATCCATATAATTTCGACCACCCGAATGCCGCCCATTTCGCCCAGGAGACGCGCGTCGTGGCGCAGGCCATGGGTCACAAGCCCGATGCCAAATACAAATATTCGGCGCCGCCCGTGTTCCTGTTCGAGCCGCACCAGCCGGAAATGTGCAACTACAAGCCCAATCTTATTTTGAAAATCGACGAGGTGTGGGAGCAGAAATACAAAGCCTTCCAGATTCTCGCGGCCCAAAAGCACTTATGGGCATACTATGAGCGCGTCGCGCTCAATCGAGGCGTCCAAGGCAGCCGCAATACCGGCGTGCCGATGACCTATGGTGAGGCTTATCAGCGGCTGTTCCCGACCGTGGAGGAGATTCTCAAATGAAGCCCGTCGTCATTCGTAACATCAAGCGCGCCGACAGCAACGCAGTCGGCACACTCGCCGCGGTTGGCGTTTCTACGGCGCACGAGGCGCTTGGACGTTCAGGGCTGATGAAGCCCTATATGCGGCCGATCTGGGCCGGCGCGCAGATCGCGGGTCCCGCGGTTACCGTGCTTGCACAACCTGGCGACAACTGGATGATCCACGTCGCCGTCGAACAATGTCAGAAAGGTGATGTGCTGGTCGTCGGCTGCACAGCTGACAATACGGACGGGATGTTTGGCGAACTGCTGGCAACCGCGATGCGCGCGCGTGGCGTGATCGGCCTCGTTATCGATGCCGGCTGCCGCGACGTTCGGCCGATCTCCGAAATGAGATTTCCGGTGTGGTCGAAGGCGATCTCGGCCAAAGGCACGGTCAAATCAACACTCGGCGCAGTCAACGTTCCGGTGGTTTGCGCGGGCGTGAATGTCGAACCGGGCGATGTCGTCGTTGCCGACGACGATGGCGTCGTGGTGATCCCAAAGAAGTTCGCTGTCGAAACGGCGCAAAAGGCGCAGAAGCGTAAGGATGACGAGGATGGCAAACGCAAGCAACTCGAGGCGGGCACGCTCAGCCTCGACATGTACAAAATGCGGGAGCCGCTAGCCAAGGCGGGACTGGTGTATCTCGATCATTCGGATGATAGCTGATCGTCCCAATGCGCACGTTGGCGAGATCCGGACTTACCGGATCCGTAGATTGTGGAACTACCCAATGGTTTGGATAACAGCCCGTTAACTGCCGAGCTGGCAGGGTTTCGAGCTTCTCTGACAGCCATCTCCCCGTCAGCTCCTGCCGCGCAAAAAAGAGTCGGAAAATCGGGCACTATCGATCGCTTCCACCTTCGGTCGCCTTCGCGTGGTGGATCGCGACCGCCAGGATAATCCTGAAGATTTGAAACAATTCCGTCTATGCCGGCGAAGTTTCTTTTTAACAGGCCGACGGTACGTTGATCCGGTCATCTGAATAGACACGGATGACACCTGATGTTTCAGCCACATGGAGATGTCGAATGTCTAAGGTTTTTGCGTTTCTGAAGGACGAGTCGGGGGCCACCGCGATCGAATATGGCCTGATCGCTGCTGGCATTTCTGTCGTGATTATTGCCACCGTGAATTCGATCGGCACGACGCTCAATGGCAAGTTCAACGATATCTCGACGCAGCTTAAGTAGGCTCTGAACGCTTCCTAGATTGGCTGAAGCCGCCGTTACTGGCGGCTTCTTCCTTTTTGGCAAGCCGCATTGCGCGGATGCGCCGACTAACGAGCTAAAACATCTGTGGCCGGTCGAAACCTGGACGCCGCGAAAAAGCCGACCACGAGGAAAACGACCAGTGCACACCCTTGCGCAATGAGGACGGAAGCCTAACGGTTAGCCGCACTCCAGGGAGCAATTCTACGCCCGACCCACTTCAGCAGCGATGTGAGTGAGACGCCGAGCACCATCAGCACGATCACCGGCACAAAGGTTTTGTCCATTTCGAACACGTTGGCATAACGCGTGATCATGAATCCCAGCCCTGAGATCGTCGTGTAGAATTCGGCAATGATCATGCCGATCAGCCCGCGCCCGATGGCCAGACGAATACCGGCGATGATGTAGGGCACTGCGAAGGGCAGCAGCACGTCCCGCCACACGCGCCATTCGCTTGATCGGAACGAATGCGCGACCTCGAGCATGTTCTTGTCGCACTCACGTACGCCCTGGTACGTATTGATCAGGACCGGGAACACCGCAAAGAGAAAGACGACGATGATCTTGGCCTTCAGATAGATGCCAAACCACAGAACGAGCAGTGGCACGACCGCGACCAATGGTGTCGCATAGAGAGCGTTGATCGGCAGATCGAGCGCCCAATCGAGCCATCGGATGCGCGCCATCGCGATTCCAAGAGGGATTCCGACAATAAGGGCAATGGTCAGGCCATAGATCATCACTTCCAGGCTTTGCCCGAGAAAGTACGGTAACTCGCCCGATATGGTTGTCGTATAAAAGGCCTCGGCAATCTTTGTAGGATAGGTAAAGAATATCGGGTTGATGAAGGGTCCAACGATCTGCCACACGATGAGGATCAGCAGGACAAAGCCATAGCGAAATAGTGCCGGCCTTTCCCACCACGAAGGGCTGATTGCTGCGGCGCGCGGCGCATGATCAGCGAGTTGGCCCGTGTGGACCTGATTGGCAACGCTCATCTTGATCTTTCTCTGATCCCTGCGAGACGGGCGCCACCGACCAGGCGGCGCCCGTCGATTTCCGATCAAACTCTCAGAACGCCGCGGTCGGACACACCGGGCCTTTCCATTCGCCAACCTGTTCGATTGCCTTTTTCGCAAAGGTCGTGTCGACGATCTCTTCGTATTTCGGCGTCTTGCCTTCCTTGATATTGCCCACCTTGGCCATCAGATCGGCAGTAAAATTGACGCGCTCAGGGCTGAGCCCGCTGTTGGCGTCCCAGATGCATTCCTTGACCATGAAGTCGAAGCTCTCCGAAAGAATTTTTTCCGGATAGCCGGTTTGCTTGACCAGGATCGGCAGGATTTTGGCCTTGTCCATGTACATGATTCTGGTCGCCTCGATATTGGCTGTAACGACCGCCTGCACGACCGCAGGTTTCTCCTTGATCGTCTTCTCTGTCGCCGACAGGAAAGTATAAAGCGTTTTCGGCTGCAGCTCCCACATGCGCCCAATAGCGTGGAGATCCGGCACCTTGCTTTTGGCCAACATTTCCTGTTCGACATGCAGGATCGCGGTATCGACCTGGTTGGCGACCAGTGCCGGCACGTCCTCACTTGCGATGCTGACGAAGTTGACGTCCTTGGGATCGATCTTGGCCGCGCGCAGTACGCTGCGGCTCAGAATATCGGCGAAACCACCCGGCTCCTGAATGCCGATGCGCTTGCCTTTGAGATCTTCCATCGTCTTGATTTCTGCGCGCACCACCATTGAGGCTTCGAATTTCGGCAGGTTTGCGGAGAGGGCTTTGACTTCGGCTCCGTTGGACCGGCCGATAATCGTCGGTGCCCCGGGTGTAAGGCCAAAATCGATATTGCCCGCCAGCAAGGCGCGATAGACCTTCACGCCGTCGCCGAGCGATACGATATCGACGTCGAGGCCGGCTTTTTTGTACAGGCCAAGTTCCTTGGCGACGATTGTCGGCATGTGGACGATATTGGGCGGCGATGTCGGAATGCCGATCACGACTTTTTGCTGCGCACCGGCCGCTGTCGGCAACATCAGCGCCGCGGCAGCAAGCAGGGCGGCAGTCGAATAAAACCTGTGCATCTCATCCTCCCAGACTATTTTTCTAAGGCCGTCCGACGCGCGCGACGGCGGCGCACGGACCGCGGGATTACCCGCTGAAACGGGCATCTTGCCCGATCATACCCCCAAAAACAACGAAGGCGGCCTCGCAATCGGTGGGTCCGGGCCTCATAGCCCCAAAGGCCGGCCTTTGACCATCACAATCGGGCGTGCCTAATGGTATCTGCGCGATATTCGCGATTTGCGTTCGCTCGCTGACAGGGCTGGCCTTTCCCTGGCCGAAATCACACCGGCGCAGGCCAATACCTGGTGCTGGCCTTCGCACGCGCGCTTCGGCAGAATTGATCACACGAGACAAAAGATCGAAACCTATGGCACCCGAACCAATCCACGATATTGCTCATCTCGGCCACGTCGAACTTCTCACTCCGAAATTCGAAGAAAGCCGCAAGTTCTTCATTGACGTGATGGGGATGACGCAGAGTGGCGAAAAAGGCGACAGCGTCTACCTTCGCGGTTGGGATGACTACGAGCGTTATTCGCTCAAGCTCACTGCGTCAAAAACCTCAGGTCTTGGCCATGCTGCCTTCCGTACCCGCTCACCGCAGGCATTGGAGCGACGCGCCGCCGCACTGAAAGGCTCCGGCTTTGACATCGGCTGGAACGACGGAGACCTCGGCCACGGCAAAGCATTTGTTTTCAAGGATCCCGACGGCCACAAATTCGAGATCTACTATGAGACCGAATGGTACGACGCACCGGCCGAGCTGAAACCCGCGCTCAAAAACCAGGCTCAGAAATATCCTGCGCGCGGGATCAACACGCGTCGAATTGATCATTTCAACGGACTCGCTGTTGATATCAAGGCGAACCGGGAGTTCTTCCAGAACTATCTCGGTTTCATGCTGACAGAGCAGATTGTGCTCGATGACGGCACCGAAGCCGGAATGTGGATGACCGCGACCAACAAGAGTTACGATTTCGCCTATACACGCGATCATACCGGCACCGAGGGACGCCTGCATCACGTCACGTTCGCGCTTGATGCGCGCGAGGACGTGCTGCGTGCTGCTGATATCTTCCTCGAGAACGGAATCTTTATTGAGACGGGGCCACACAAACACGCGATCCAACAGACCTTCTTTCTTTATGTGTATGAACCCGGCGGCAACAGGGTCGAGGTGTCCTGTGCTGGCGCACGCCTTGTGCTGGCGCCGGACTGGAAGCCGATCCGCTGGACCGAAGCCGAGCGCAGGAAAGGACAAGCCTGGGGATTGCAGACGATCAAATCGTTCCACACCAAGGGCACGCCGCCGGTCCCTGGTGTTCCAGACTCATGATCGCGAGCCAGCCATGACCCGGCGCAATACGCCACGCGTTTCTTTCATCGGTTTCGGAGAAGCCGGACAAGCAATCGCTTCCGGATTGCGTGACGCCGGGATCGAGCGTATCGCCGCCTGGGATATTTTATTTCCCGGGACGGCTGGCGAGCCGTTAAAAGCGGCGGCCCAGACGATGGGCGTACGGATAGCATTATCGCCCGCCGACGCCGTACGCGAAACGGACATGATCGTATCGGCTGTTACCGCTGCTTCCAGCGCAGACGCCGCGCACTCGGCCGCACCGCATCTGATCGGAAGGCCGTATTTTCTCGACATCAATTCTGTCTCGCCTGGCCGCAAGCAGGAGACAGCCGGTCTGCTGGGGGAAGGCGCCCGTTATGTCGATGTGGCTGTGATAGCGCCGATTCACCCTGCCCGGCACCGTACGCCGCTGTTGATCGCCGGGCCGCATGCGGAAGAGGTTTCGCCGCTGCTTCGTGAACTGGAGATGCAATTCACTGTCGTAGGCCGTGAAACCGGCTCTGCGGCAGCAATCAAGATGATCCGCAGCGTCATGATCAAGGGAATTGAGGCCCTGACGCTAGAATGCTTCCTCGCAGCCAGCAGGGCCGGCGTGCTGGAGGAAGTGACCGCATCGCTCAAAAACAACTATCCGACGCTCGATTGGACAAAAATCGCCGACTACAACCTGGAGCGCATGGTGAGCCACGGCGAGCGCCGGGCCGCTGAAATGGAGGAATCAGCGGCTACCCTGCGGGAGCTCGGCCTCGACCCGCTCATGGTCGACTCAACCGTCAGGCGCCAGCGTGAAATGGGTGCGATCGGCAAACAGGAAAAAGTACGCGAAACATTGAAATCGGGGCGCGCCGCAATGCTCGATGCCATCAGCGCCGTTACCAAAGGGCGGCATTGAAATGCTACGGCACATGAACACGCGTTCAGGTTTGAGTCGCACCAAACAGCAAAATTCTTGTAATCGTCGCGTGTCACCTCCTACTATGTTCCGTCCAATGTCGGGAGGAGTGACATGAAGATCAAAAACCTTGCCTACGCTACTTTTGTTGCCGCGGCTGCCGTGGCAATCGTGATCGGTTCGGCTGTGCCCAGCGAGGCAGCCAAGAAAAAGAAAGCTGCGGCCGCGCCACCTGCGCCGCAACCGGTGAGTTGCCTTGTGTCTGTCCCAGGATCCGTCTGTGCGACCAAGGGTGGTCAGAACTTCACCTATTTCAACACCTGCTACGCGGCGAAAGATCAGGCGACGGCTGCCAAGTCGGGCGCCTGCAAGGAAGCCAAAGCAGGCGGTGGCAAGAAGAAAAAGAAGGCGGCCTGATAACTTTACGGCAATGCAGACGGGCCGCTGCATGCAGCGGCCCGTTCGTTTTTCGAAGAATCCTGAATTTATTTCTTGCGCGGCGGAATTTGCAGCAGCTCGGTAATCTGTTCTTTCGTTAGCGGTTGCTCAAGGAACTTCAGCTTCACCGCGTCGGCAATTGCACCGTCCAGGTCCGCAAATTTGTCCGTCTGGAGAGTTTCCTTCGGCTGGAATTTATCCATGGATTCCTTGAGCAGCTCAACCGGCTGATTCAGTTTCTTGGAATACATCTCAACCGCTTTGGGGTCGGAATACATCCAGTCCACTGCCTCTCGATAGGCATCCATGAAACGCATGATCGCGTCGCGCTTGGTTTTCAGAGAATCAGCATTGACGATCAGCGTGCGCACCGTCTGTCCACGCAGCGACGGCACATCGCTGCCCTTTGCGACGATACGAATCTTGCCTTCCTTAATTTCCCGCAAACCGAACGGTGGCGCAGCCCAACCGATGTCGACCTGGCCGGACATCACCGCCGTAAGCGTCGCAGCCGGCCCCCCAGTCGCAGTCGGCTTCGCCTTCGCGCCGAGCTCCGTGACGAAAGCGACGACAATGTTGTTCGAACTAGAGCCATTCGTCGAATAGGCGATGGTCGTCTCCGGTGTAGTGTCTTTCAGGCTCTGAATCTTGGAATCTGCCTTGACGTACCAAAATAGATCACCCGTGCCGGTGAAAGCCGGCGCGAGAATGCGCACCGGTGCGCCTTTCGAGAACGCGCGCATCACACCGGCGGCACCAACGCCCGCGCCGATATCGGCACTCCCCGAGATAACCGCCTGAATTGTTTCGCCAGCGCCTTGTGTCCCGGTGTTTTCCAGCACGAGGCCATGTTTCTTGAAGATGCCGGCATCCTGTCCGAGTGTCGGCGCCTGATTTTCCCAGTTATTAATTTGCCCGATGACCACCTTGAGTGTGTCGTCTGCCAAGGCGGAGCCGGCACCCAGCACCAGCGCGACAACGAGGCCCGGCGCGCCAACGATGCTCTTGAAAGTCCTCATGCGTTTCCTCCATCAACGATTATGTTGTTTTGTCGCTCCCCATCGTGGGCAGCATTCAACACCGGGAGCAGTCCGCGGGAAAGCCCAATTTGTCAGCGACGACGCTTCCTGGTGGCGCGTTTGGGCCTGGTTTTAGTACGCGCCGGTTTGGCTTTCATACTTGCCGGTTTGTCCGTCTTGGCTGCGGCCGCACGAACCTTGTTGGCAATGCGCATCGACCAGTATTCCCAGGAGCGCGTGAGGCCCGTTGTTTTGGCACTGATCTGACCGGCCAACTTCGTTTCGCCCGGTGAAAGCGTCGCAATGTCGGAACCGATCGTTAGCGCACGCACCTGATACTCGGCATTGCGCGCTGAATAGACCGAGCGGAAAACGCAGTCGCGCACGCTGGTGCCGGCAACGGTGACGCCGTGGCGCATCATCAGCACCATCCAATGCTTCCCGAGAGCACGCGCGAGAGAGGCGCCCTCCTCCGGCTTGACCACGAGCATGTTGGTGTCACCGAACTCGTCGCGTTGGTCCCAAAATGGCGGGCGAATGCCGCCCACCGCGCCGAGATGGAAAATCGGCATGTAATCCGTGCCCGTTGCAAGCAACGGCATGAAGGCTGGACAATGGTGGTGACACACCGAGTTCACCTCCGGCCGCGCCTTGTAGATTTCTCCGTGGATCACCCGCTCGGAATACTGCCCGACGCCGGGATCGCGCAGTGGCTGCGAATTGATGTCGTATTCAATGAAGTCTTCGGCCGTCACCAGTTCGGGCGCTCGCGAGCGTGACAGCAGATAGCGATTGGGATTGTCCGGATGCCGCATGCTGACGTGGCCGAAGGCGTCAATGACACCCTCGTTCGCGACGATGCGGTTGGCGAGCGCGAGTTCGTGGCGGGCTTCGAGAAGCATGTTGGACACTGACGTTTCCTCTTTATAGTGCAGATAGAATGACGTCCCGCATTATAGGACAAGGCCGCCGCTGGGCTAGCGTGGACGGAGCTTGACAGATCGCGGCAAGTGAGGACGCTTGCTGATTATGGCACCGGCGGCACAAATCGTCATCGACCGCGTCAATCATCTCTACCGCCCTCCGCGCGGACGGGAAGTGCTGGCGCTCGATCAGGTTTCGCTCGATGTCGCCAACCGTGAATTTGTCGCTCTGCTCGGACCTTCCGGTTGCGGCAAGTCGACGCTGCTTTACCTGATCGGCGGCTTTTTGCCGGTGGAAACTGGCGCCATTCTGGTCGACGGCAAGAACGTTACCGGTCCAGGCCCTGACCGTGGCATCGTTTTCCAGCATTTTGCGCTGTTTCCATGGAAGACCGTGCGCGGAAACATTCTTTACGGCCTGGAACGGCAAGGTATGCCGAAAGAAGAGCGCGAGAAGCGCGCCATGGATTTCATCGAACTGGTAGGCCTTTCCGGCTTCGAGGACAGCTACCCCTCGCAATTGTCGGGCGGCATGAAACAACGCACCGCAATTGCGCGCACCCTCGCCTTCGATCCCAAGATTCTGCTGATGGACGAACCATTCGGCGCTCTTGACGCACAGACCCGCGGATTGATGCAGAGCGAGTTGCTGCGCATCTGGCAGCGCACGCCGAAAACAGTGATTTTCGTCACCCACGACGTGCAGGAAGCGGTCTACCTCGCCGACCGCGTCGCGGTTATGTCGGCGCGGCCTGGACGCATCAAGACCATCGTCGACACCAAGTTCGACAAGAACGATCCCGATATCTTCAAGAATAAATTTTTCGTCGAGAAGGTCGACGAAACCTGGAACCTGGTGAAGGAAGAGGCCATCAAGGCGCAAGGCAAACGAGCATGACTCGCGACTGCGTGAACCCATGAAACAGTCGTTGATCCGCTACCTGCCGCTTCTCCTGCTTGCCGCCTGCTGGGAACTGGCGGCGCGGTTGGAGCTCGTGTCGAGCAGCGCGCTCCCACCCCTGTCCGACGTTATCGCCGCCTGGATCGACATGATCAAGGACGGCGAACTTGTCAGCAATGGTGCATCTTCGCTTTATCGAGCTGGTGTGGGACTGGCGCTATCGGTCATCGTCGGTACCCTCCTCGGCATCAGCATGGCCTGGTGGAAGCCGGTAAATGTGCTGGTCGCACCGCTGGTCGAAATTTTCTATCCCTTGCCGAAGTCCGCGCTCATCCCCGTGACCGTGATCTGGCTCGGATTCGGAGACGGTTCTAAAATTCTGCTGATCTTCCTCGGCTGCATGCTGCCGGTGACGATCGGCGCTTTCAACGGGGCGCGGTCGAGCGAGCAAGTGCTGGTGTGGTCGGCACGAAGCATGGGCGCGAACCGCCTGCGTATGCTGTGGGACGTCGTGTTGCCGAGCGCTATGCCGGAGCTGCTTAATGGCATTCGTACCGCACTTGCGCTCGCGTTTATCTTGCTGGTGTCGTCGGAATTGATCGTGGCGCAGAAGGGATTCGGTTATCTGATCGGCTTTCTTGGTGCCAATGGCAGTTACGACGCAATGTATGCGGTCGTGTTCACCGTCGCATTCCTCGGATTCGCCGCCGACCGTATCTACCAGACGTTCGTGCACCGGGTGCTGCTATGGCGGCAATAGACCAGGCCCCGTTATCACCGCCGGCCTTGCGCATTTTGCGGTCGACACTTTGGGCGGGGGCACGGCTTATTTCTATCGTGCTGTTGCTGGCAGCGTGGGAGCTGGTGGTGCGCAGTGGCATCGTCACCCCCTTTCAATTACCGGCGTTGGGCAACGTGCTGGAGCGAATTTGGAACGATGCCGTGTCGGGCGACCTCGCCATCAACACCGGCGTTACGCTTTATCGTGCCATGGTTGGATTTTTCATCGCCGCGGCTGGTGGCATCGTCCTGGGAATGGCCATGTCCCGCAATGCGATAGCGCGGTGGTTTTTCGATCCCCTCATCTCGGTAGGCTTTCCGATGCCGAAGATCGCGTTTTTGCCGGTGGTGATCTTGTGGCTCGGCGTATTCGACATCTCAAAAATCACGATGATTGTATTCGATGCCATATTCCCCGTCGTGGCGGCAACTGTGATCGCCATCCAGGGCGTCGAACGCGAGCTGATCTGGTCGGCGCGCAACATGGGCGCGCGTGAGCAGGAACTTCTCTGGCAAATCATACTGCCGGCAGCGCTCCCGACGATCATGACCGGTTTGCAGGTGGCATTGCCGCTCTCTTTGATCGTCGCGGTGGTGACCGAAATGCTGATGGGCGGCTACGGTCTTGGCGGCGCTATGATGACGGCATCGCGCTTTGCCAATTCCCCTGGCGTGTTCGCCGGCATCGTCGAAATCGCCGTGGTCGGCTACGCGCTGGTCAAGGCGATGGCGTTCATCCGCCGCCGATTGCTGATTTGGCATCAGGAAGCGGCCGAACCTTACACGCAATAGCCTGATGGATCGCCGTAGCTCGGTCGAACTACTGCGCCCGGATCGAGGCTCCGGCGGGCTGAGCCAGATCTCGCTCCAGTCCAGGAATGATTGAGAACTCGTCCGCTTTTGCGCGCCGGCACAGCAGATGGCTGGCCGCTATGGCCGCAAATGCCACGACAACGCCGCCGACCACATCGATGAAATAGTGGGCGCCGACGGTTGGCGTCGCCACGATCAGGGCGAGATTAAGCGGGATTCCGACCCAGCTTACATAACGCACCGTATGCAACGTCCAGATAAAGATGAGCGCGGCGGCGGTGTGAAAGCTTGGAAAACTGATCAAGCCTTCGAGTTGGTTGAGAGCGACCGAGCGCATGGTGCCCGCGCGCAGTGCTTCCATCGTTGCCTCCGGCGTATAGAGGTTGGCCGGCACGTTAGCCATTTCCGGCATATCGACATGAACGAACGCAGTAAGCGAAGGTGTAAATACCGAGACGAGGACGGTGACCAAAAGGGCAATGGCGACCGCGATCGTCATACGTTGGACACGCTCAAATTTCTTGGCAAAGAACATGACCACCGGCACCAGCGCAAACTGTGGCAGCATGGAGAAATAGGCGAATTCGACAATCCGCGAGAGCCACGGCCGGTCGGCAAAGAATTTGAGATAGGCTTGGCGGTTGAAACCGAGGGCGTTATCGATGGCGTACAGATCAGCGTCGACGTAGGGAAATTTGACCGCCACCGCAGCGTAGGTCAGCAAAAGACCGAGAATAAGAATAAGCAGAAATTGTGCCGCAACTTCGGTGAACGCACGCAGATGCGGGTTAGGGCGCCAGTACCGGTAGAAAAAACTAAATGCCAGAATGCCGGAGATCGACAACAGCAACGACGGATTGCTGCGCAGGTCGACAGTGAGGCCGGTCAGCGCAAAGCTCGCAACGGTCAGCACGGCCATCGCACCCACCAGGCACCAAATGACCATCGCGCGTGTGTAACTCATCGACATCCCGCCCCGGTTCACTTCGCAGCACTATGAGGGCGCGTCCTTAAAATTGGTTTTCAAGGGCTCTGCCCGTGCCCTGAATGGCGTAAAGCAACGATCTCACTTTTCTCTAAAAACCGAGAGTATTTCGAACTGTTTGCTATTCGTTAAAGCCTGCACGGCTTTTTGCGGCGGTTTTGGCGAGTTTCAGCTAATCGTTACGTTGCGTTGCCATTCCCGCAGCGCCGCCGGAAATACATAGGCGACGCGGCAGGCATTCCCCAAGGTGCGCTGAGATCAACCGCACGACTTCCCGCCGGCCTGAACGCGCGGCACGCAAATTCACTCCCGGATTCCATGTACCGGATCGTGGGTTTTCGACCCACCAGGCCGGACTTGCCAAAGTCGGTTGGACCTCCGACAATCTTCGCCGTTCGCGACGAGAAGCTTGCCAAAAAATATGCAAGCCCGGCGAAACTGGGAGGAAAACCATGCGCCTGCAAAAATTCGCACTGGCCGTTGCGTGCGTGCTCGGCTTGTTTGGGTTCAACTCGGCCAACGGTGCCGAACCTGTAAAGATCCGTATGTCATGGGTGGCGCCGGTCGCGAACTGGGCGTCCATGGTTCTGGAAAAGAAGGATTTGGCGAC
>DASSIJ010000261.1:0-11235 GCA_035692045.1 Pseudolabrys sp.
CGATATCGTCGAGCCGACTGTGTTCCAGACCCATTGTCCACCGGAAGGGCGGGTCTATCGAGCCACGCGGCGCGATTTGTCAGCGCATTGCGCAGCCAGATGGTGGCGGCGGCACGGCCGCGCGGAGGCCGGAACAAATAACATCATGTAAAGTTTGCCGCACGTTTTGGTTATTGACCTCGTCCGGGCAGATTTGCAAGGTCGGATCATTGGAGGCGGCCTGAAGGTAGGCCGCCCTGGCCAGAAGCCCGGTCCAACGGGCCGTCGTCATATCAGAAGGAGGGGACTGCCCATGTTTCGCTCAGCATTGTTCGCGCCGGTGGTTGTAGCGGGCCTCAGCCTGACGAGCCCGGTGCTTGCGCAATCGACCGTCTACATTCCAGCCATTCTTGAACTGTCCGGCGCCGGCGCGGTGTCCGGCACCAATTTCCGCGACGGCATGCTGCTGGCAATCGACGAAATCAATGCAAAGGGCGGCATCCTCGGCAAAAAAATCGAAACGCCATTGCTCGACACCCAAAGTGATGCCGGCACTTCGCGCGCTCAGGTCCAGAAGGTGCTCGACAACAAGCCTTACGTCATTCTGGGTCCGGTGTTCTCGGGCTCCGTGCTGGTGGACATGCTGCTCACGCAGCAGGCGGAAATCCCCGAGATTGTCGGCGGTGAAGCCGCGGCCATCACCCAGAAGGGTAATCCGTATGTATTCCGTACCTCATTCGGGCAGCAATTCAGCATGCCAAAGATCGCGAACTACATGCGCGACGGCATCAAGGCAAAGACCGTTGCAGTGCTGTGGGTGAACAACGATTTCGGCAAAGGCGGTCGCGACACCTTCATCAAGGAAATGAATTCTCGCAACATCAAGGTGGTCGCCGATATCTCGACGGAATCCGGCCAGGCCGACTTCTCGGCGGACGTCGTCAAGCTCAAAGGTGCCAATGCCGACGCGATCTTTGTGTATCTCAATGAAGAAGAGAGCGCACGTTTTCTGCGTGAAGCCAAGAAGCAGGGGATCGACAAACCCCTGGTCGGCGAGACCACGCTGCTTGGCCAGAAAGTAATTGATCTTGCCGCCGGAGCGGCCAACGGCGTGCGCGGTCATGTCGGCCTTACCGTCGATGCGCCCATCCCCGCCGTGCAGGAGTTCGCCGATAAGTTCAAAAAGCGGTTCAACTATGCTTGTGACCACAATGGTATCAAAGGCTACACGGCAGTCTATTTCATCAAGCACGTCACCGAAAAAATCGGCAAGTTCGACAGCAAGGCTTTTGCGCAAGCCGCGCACGGCATCACCATCACGCCCAAGGACGAGCCCGGCATTTTGATGGAAGCAACCTGGGACAAGAACGGCGACATAGACCGGATCAGCTTTTTGGGTGAGGTTGTCGACGGCAAGCAGAAAATCGTCGAAACCTTGCCTAAGCTCGGCAACTGATCTTCGTTGATCTCTTCCGCCCGGCGTGATCGCCGGGCGGAAGCCAAAGGCCTTCGCCAATGGCTTCCTTCATTCAGCTTTTGGTATCCGGCCTCGCGACCGGTGCAATTTATGCGCTGATTGCCGTCGGGTTCACGCTGCTCTGGCAGACATCACAGACGATCAATTTCGCCCAGGGCGAGTTCGTCATGCTGCCGGCGTTCTTCGTTCTTGCCGCGATGAATGCAGGCGCGCCGTTCTGGATGGCGGTATTGATCGGCATTGCGCTGTCGATCGTTATCCTGGGCATCTTGTTCAAGATCATCATTGTTGATCCGATGATTAAATACGGCGTCCTGCCGCTGGTCATTTCAACCATCGCGCTGTCGCTGTTCCTCAAGGAAAGCGCCAAGGATTTCTACAGCTCGCAGGCGCAGCCTTTTCCCGCGCTGGTGCCGGCAATCGACATCCGCATTTTCGACGCGGTGGTCTCGACGCAGAGCCTGGCGGTCCTGGCGGTCGCCATCGTCACCGTGGTCGCGCTCAATCTTCTTCTTAACAAGACGCGCCTCGGCCGCCAGATGCAGGCAACCGCGCAGAACCCGACGCTCGCCCGCATTCTGGGCGTGCCGGTGCGGCGAATGGTCCTTTATACCTTCCTGCTCAACGCCGTCCTGGTGGCGGTCGCCTCGATCCTGGTGAGTCCGATCTACCTGGCAAAATTCACCAACGGTGAGACACTCGGCATCGCAGCGTTCATCGCCGCGATCATCGGCGGTTTCAACCAGGTGCGCGGCGCCGTGCTCGGCGGCGTCATTCTCGGCGTCCTCGATAACCTGTCGGCAGCCTATATATCGTCGCAGTATCGCGGCGCATTTCCCCTGATCATTCTCATCATCGTCATTTTGCTGCGTCCACAGGGCCTGCTCGGCCGGATCGAGGAGCGCTCGGTATGACGCGGCTCGGCGGTATCGTTGTTGCCATCGCTTCGGCCGCCGCCATCGCCGCGCCGTTTTTCCTCAAACCCTACGGCATTTTCCTGATTTCGACCTGGGCCGTTCTCACGATCGCGGCCATCGGCCTCAATTTGACGCTCGGCTACGCCGGGCAGATATCGCTGGCGCAGGGTGCTTTTGTCGGGATCGGTGCTTATACGGTTGCGCTGCTTATGCCCGCGGGCGTGCCGTTCTTTGTAGCGTTCATCGCCGCCGGCCTCCTGTCCTTTGCAATCGGGTGGGTGCTTGGCTATCCCGCGCTGCGCGTCCAGCACCATTACCTCGCCTTTGTTACGCTCGCCTTCAGCACGCTCGTTTTCCTCGTGTTGCGCAACGAGGAATGGCTGACGAACGGCATCTACGGCATCGCCGGGACGCCGCGCCCGACATTGCTCGGGTGGCAGACGGGAGCCGCGCGGGATTTCTATTTCCTGTGCCTCGGTGTGCTCGCGCTCCTGTCGCTCGCAACCTGGTGGATGCTGCGATCGCCTTGGGGCCGCGCCTTTGTTGCCTTGCGCGAAAATCCGATCCGGGCGCTATCGCTCGGCCTCGATACGCGTCGCTATACCCTGATGGCCTTTGCCATCGGTTCGAGTCTCGGTGGCCTGTCCGGCGCACTTTACGCGCCGCTGGTGCAATTCATCGAGCCGAGTTCATTCACGCTCGGCCTGTCATTCAACTTGTTGCTCATGGTGATCGTCGGCGGCAGCGGTAACTTCTTCGGGCCGTTCGTCGGCGCACTGATCGCGGTCCTGTTGCCTGAATGGCTGCGTGTCACGCAGGGCTATTATCTGATCGTCTATGCGGCCGCAGTCATGGTGATGATGGCATTCTGTCCCGCCGGCGTACTTGGGCTGATCGAGCGCGCGGGCGGAATGTTGCGCGCCCCGCGCAAGGCAGCAGGGGCGTTTACAGATGGTGCCGCAACATGACAGCGGTGCTCGAAGTCACCAACCTGCGCAAGGCTTTCGGCGGCATCGTTGCCGTTGACGGCGTTTCGTTTGAAGTCCGTGCCGGAGAAATCCTTGGCATCATCGGGCCGAACGGATCGGGAAAATCCACGCTGTTCAATTGCGTGCTCGGCCAGTTGCAGCCGAGCGCGGGCGAGGTGCGCATCGATGACAAGCTGACGACAGGCATGCGCCCTTGCGACCTCAATCGGCTGGGCGTGAGCCGGACATTCCAGCTGCTGCAGGTTTTCCCGCAGCTCTCGGTGCGCGACAACCTTATTCTCGCGGGCCAAGAACATCAGGGTTCGATGGCGTCGCGCCTGTTCGGGCATGCCGACGCCGGGCTGGGAGATGCCGCCGGGCGGATGATCGAGTTTTTTCGCCTGTCGCATCTCGCGGACGAGCAGGCCGGTTCGTTGAGTTATGGTCAGCAAAAACTTCTCGACGCCGCGATGGCCTTCATGGCCGGGCCGCGGCTGGTGCTGCTCGACGAGCCCGCCGGCGGTGTCAATCTGACAATGCTCGGGCATCTGCGTGAAAGGTTGCACGCCTACCACGCCGAGCGGAGCGCCACCTTCGTGGTGATCGAGCATCAGATGGAATTCGTCATGGCGCTCTGCACACGCGTGCTCGTGCTGGCCGAAGGCCGTCTCATCGCAGAGGGTACGCCGCAGGATATCCGGCGTAACCCGATCGTCATCGAAGCGTATCTTGGACATTGAAAGTCGACCTATGAGCACAGCAGATCCGCTTCTCGTTCTCGATCAGGTCTTCGCCGGCTATGGAAAAATGACGGTTCTCAACGGCACCACGGCGCATGTACGCCGCGGCGCGATCACGACCGTGATTGGACCGAACGGCGCCGGCAAGTCGACAATGTTCAAGACGATTTTCGGGTTGCTGCCGGCGCGCAGCGGCACGATCATCTACGACGGCCGGGTCACGACGAATTTCCCGCCTCGCCAGATCCTGCACGCGGGCGTCGCCTATATTCCGCAAGGCCGCAACATTTTTCCGGAGTTGAGTGTTCGCCACAACCTCGAACTTGGCGGAGTTGCGTTGTCCGATCAGGCAAGCCTGCCGGGCCGCATGGACAAGATCATGCAGCGCTTTCCGATGCTCCGCCAGAAGGCCAATGCGCAGGCTTCGACTTTGTCCGGCGGGCAGCAGAAAATGCTGGAGGTCGCCCGCGGGTTGCTGCTCGATCCGAAGCTGATCCTGATCGACGAGCCGTCGATCGGGCTTTCGCCTTTGATGGTGCAGGAGGTGTTCGCAATTCTGAAATCACTCCGCGACAACGGTGTCACAATTTTGCTGATCGAGCAGAACGCGAAACAGGCACTGCAGATTTCTGACCACGGCCTCGTGCTGGAGCAGGGCCAGACGCGTATCGAAGACACTGCGCCGAATATTCTTGCTGATCCGCGCATCGCACAGCTTTTCCTCGGCGGCGGCATGGCTCAGCCGGAGCGCGTATCATGAGCAAGCGCAGGATCCTGCTTGGACTGGTTGGCGCGAACATCATGGGTTCGCTGTCGCCGGTGCTGTTTGCCGATGCATTCGAGGCCGCGGGGATCGATGGCTTCTATCACCTGCTGGATGTCGATCACTTGCCCGGGCGGCGGCTCCCGCAGCTTCTCGATGCGATCAAGACTGCCGGTTTCGCGGGCACCAACATCACCTATCCCTTCAAGCAGGACATTCTGCCTCTGTTGGATGCGGTGGATCCCGAGGCCGCCCAGGTTGGCGCGATTAACACCGTCGCCATTTCACCGGATGGCCGTACCACCGGTTACAATTTCGACCGGCCTGGGTGGCGTCACAGCTTCGAGGACAGTCTCGGAGCCGCCAGCGCGCGAGGTGCAACCGTGGTGCTGGTCGGCGCTGGAGGTGCCGGACACGCTGTTTCCTTTGCCTTGATGGACCTCGGCGTCGCGCTTCTCGTCGTGCACGATCGCGATGCCGCGCGCGCGAATGCGCTTTGCGGCGATCTCGCCCGGCATTTTGGGGCGTCGCGTTGCCGGGTTGCGAGTGATCTGGAACGCGAAATCGCCGCAGCAGATGGCGTGGTCAATGCCACGCAAGTGGGCATGCGCGGATTCCCCGGCAATCCCGTGCCGACAGCCGCGCTGAAGTCGTCGCATTGGGCCGCGGACGTCATCTATACGCCAGTCGATACCGAGTTCATCAAGGCCGCGACCGCGAAAGGCGCCCGCGTGCTGAGCGGAAACGGCATGTGTGTACATCAGGCGGTCGAGGCCTTCCGGCTGTTCACCGGAATCACTCCCGATATCGCCCGCCTGCATCGTGCATTTGCCGCTGGTTATGAGGCGCGCGAAGCGGCGATCGCCAAAGCGGGTTGATGCCGCCAAACCCGAGGACAAGATCATGAAAACATCGATTGCCACGGTTTGTCTCAGCGGCGGCTTGAGCGAAAAGCTGCAAGCGATTGCGGCGGCAGGCTTTCGCGGTGTTGAGATTTTCGAAAGCGATCTGCTTTCCTATAACGGCACCCCGGCCGATGTTGCGAAGGAAATGTCGGATCTCGGCTTGCGGGCGATCACGTTCCAGCCGTTTCGCGATTTCGAAGGCATGCCCGACTCGCAGCGTCAGCGCACCTTCGATCGTGCCGAACGCAAGTTCGATCTCATGCAGGAACTGGCCTGCGACCTGCTGCTGGTGTGCAGCAATGTGTCTCCGGAATCCCTTGGCGGCATCGATCGCAGCGCCGCCGATTTCCGCGAACTTGGCGAACGCGCGGCAAGGCATGGCTTGCGCGTGGGTTTTGAGGCACTGGCCTGGGGCCGTCATATCAACGATTACCGTGACGCCTGGGAAGTGGTGCGGCGAGCCGACCACCCGGCGATCGGGCTTGTGCTCGACAGTTTCCACACTTACGCCCGCAAGACCGATCTCAAGCCGCTGCATGCAATCCCCGGCGACCGGATATTCCTCGTCCAGCTTGCCGACGCGCCGTGGCTCGACATGGACGTGCTGAACTGGAGCCGGCATTTCCGCTGTTTCCCGGGGCAGGGCGACATGCCTCTCCTCGATTTCATGGCGGCGGTCCAGGCGACCGGCTACCAGGGCGACCTGTCGCTGGAGATATTCAACGACCAGTTCCGCGCCGGCTCGCCACGCTCGGTCGCTGTCGATGGCCAGCGGTCGCTGGCCTATCTCATGGATCAGTTGCGCGAAAAGAACGGAAAAGCAGCTGCCGATATTCCAAAGATGCCGCCGCGATCGGAATGCCTTGGTGTCGAATTCATCGAATTCGCGGTTGATGACCGCACCGCCGACGAGCTCGCGCGATTTATTGCCGCCCTCGGATTTCGCAACGTCGCACGTCACAAATCGAAAGCGGTATCGCGATGGGCGCAGGGTGCAATCAATCTGATCATCAACAAGGAAAAAGAAGGGTTCGCACACTCCCATTACATCACGCATGGACCATCCGTCTGCGCGATCGGCCTCAAGGTCGATAGCGCAGCGGCGACGCTCGACCGCGCGGAAAAATTGCACGACACACCGTTCCGCCAAAAGGTCGGCCCCGGCGAGTTGGAAATTCCGGCAGTGCGCGGCATGGGCGGCAGCTTGCTCTATTTTCTCGATCCGACCAGCAAGCTGGCAAAGGTGTGGGATGTCGAGTTCGAGCCGGTGCCGGCGGGCAAAAGCGTCGACGCCGGCCTGTCGGTTGTCGATCACATCTCGCAGTCGATGCACTATGAGGACATGCTGTCGTGGCTGTTGTTCTACACGTCCCTGCTTGACGTCCGGAAAACGCCGCAGGTCGATATAAACGATCCCGGCGGCATCGTTCGCAGCCAGGTTGTCGAGACCACGAACGGGACGTTGCGGATCGCGCTCAACGCCTCGCAAAGCCCGCGCACGCAATCGTCGCGCTTCCTCAACGAGTATTTCGGCTCCGGCGTGCAGCACATCGCCTTTGCCACCGACGACATCCTCGCCACAGCCGCGCGATTAAAGGCAAACGGGGTAGAGACTCTGCGCATTCCGGAAAATTATTACGACGATCTTGAAGCGCGGACCGGTCTCGATGCGGCGCGGCTAAAGCTGCTGAAGGACAACAACGTGCTCTACGACAGGGATGACAGCGGCGAATATCTTCAGCTTTACACCAAAAGCTTCAAGGACCTGTTCTTTCTCGAAATCGTCCAGCGACGGGGATACAAAGGATTCGGCGCCATCAATGCGCCAATCCGTCTCAACGCACAGTCGCGACTTACGGGCGACTCTGCGGCTTCCGGGTTGTGATGAAGTCCACGGAATTTACCGTAGCAGTCGCCTCAGCTCGTGCTGCGATAGGGGGGACGCGGAATCGCGATATGCGCAGCGCGTAACGCGCCCGACCAGCGTTCGCGCAGATCCTGGAAATAGGGTTCCCCCGGTTCGATCCGGTAATTGACCTCTGCATTGCAGGTATCCCGTCGCACCACGAGGATATCGATCGGCAGCCCGACCCCGAGATTGGACCGCATCGTCGAGTCCATCGAGATCAGACCGATCTTGAGTGCGTCATAGACGTCGGTGTCGAAGCTGATGGCGCGGTCGAGGACCGGCTTGCCGTATTTGTGTTCGCCGATCTGGAGATAGGGAGTATCGGTTGTGCACTCGATGAAATTGCCCGCCGAGTAGATCATGAACAGTTGCAGGCGGCCGCCTTTGATCTGGCCGCCGAACAGGAAAGCGACCTCGTGGTCGACTTCGGCCGCTTCCAATACCTTGCCTTCGGCGGTTTGAACATTTCGGATGGTGCGGCCGATACGCTGGGCGGCCTGGAACATGGTCGGCGCATTCATCAGCGTCTCGATCTCGCCCGTCTCCGGATTTTCGACGCCTTCGGTCAGCGTCGAACGCACGGACTGACTGAGCGAAAGATTCCCGGAGGAGGCGATGGCCATGATCCGTTCGCCCGGCTGCGTGTAGACATGCAGCTTGCGGAATGTGGAGATGTTGTCGAGACCTGCATTGGTGCGCGTATCGGCAACCATGACGAGTCCGGCGCTCACGAGGATTCCGCAGCAATAGGTCATGGGCTTCGCGATTTTTCTAAAAGACAGGCCGCAGGTTTATAGCGACCCGATGGGCCCTTCGGCAATGCATCGCCAGCTAATTCTGCGTCTGCTGCCGCGCCTGATCGACACGCACAGCCACCGTGAGCGTTTCGCCACTGCCGCCAAAACGAGTGCCGCGTACCGGAGCGGCGCCAAGATAGTCCAGACCGACCGCAACCCGCACATGGGCGGCGGTGATGCAAATGCCGTTGGTGGGATCGAAGCCAACCCAGCCCAGGTTCTCGACATAGGCCTCCGCCCATGCGTGGCCGGCATCCTGCACGGTGACGCCGTCGGCACGGTGGAAATGTCCGCCGACGTATCGCGCCGGGATGTCGAGCGATCGCGCTGCGGCAACAAAAATATGGGTGAGGTCCTGACAGACGCCGCGTCGAAGCGAAAAAGCCTCGGCCGCAGTTGTGGCAGAATGAGTGGGATCGGTATCGAAGGCGATTTCGCGATTGAGTGCCGTCAGAAGCGCGTGCAGCAGCATCAGCGTGTCGCCTTGTGCGCCGGCTCGTGTTGCGTGTGCGAAGTCGGTGATCGCGGCGTCGGTTTGCGTCAGCGGCGTATCGCGCAGGTAGAACTGGGGCGGAAAGCGCTCGACCGCGCCGTTCACCAGACCATCGGTATCCTGCGTGTCGACATCGCCCGCGACTTCCACCATCAGTTTGTTGAACGGACCCTCGGCCGTGAACGAATGGATGATATTGCCGAAAGCATCTTCATGCTGGTGCAGCAGACAATCCTCGGACAGATCGATACGCCAGGCCACCACGTGCTGTCCGTCGTGATCGCGCGGAGTCAGACGCAAAAGCTGCGTCACGCCGGTGGGCGGCATGTCGTAGGCGTAGGTCGTCGCGTGTGAGATGCGAATTCGCATTTAGTCTCTCAACGTCATGCCCGGGCTTGTCCCTGCTTGTTATTTTTGTACCACAAGTCTGGCCATGAAGATTCGTAGCTTCATTCATGTCAGGAATTGCTCGGTGACCAAAGCGCCGAGCCTGTTGTTCTCGACAATGAATTCGCCGATGTACTCGTGCAGGCCGCGCTGAAAAATTCCGTCCATGCTGCTGTTTTGCAGCCGCGTGCGAATGCCGCGCGCCTGCCGTTGCGCCGGACCTTGCCGGTTATAGGCACCCGCAATGGAATCCAGGTTACGCACGATCGCCTCGTAACAGGAGGCGAGCGATCGCGGCATCTCATCGCGCAAAATCAGGAGATCGGCGACCAGCCAGGGCTTCAGGCTGTCCCGATAGACCCAGTGATAGGCGGTGAGCGCAGAAACAGAGCGCAGGATTGCGGCCCATTGAAAATAGTCGAGCGGGCCGCCAACGCGCTCGTTCTCCGGCAGCAGCAGGTGATATTTGACGTCCAGGATGCGGGCGGTGTTGTCGGCGCGCTCGATATACACGCCAAGTCGTGAAAACCAGTAGGCATCATTGCGGAGCATGGTGCGGTAGGCCGAGCCGTCAAAACGCAGCGACGATTCCTGTACCCAACGAAGAAAGCGCGAGAACTCTTCGCGTGAGGTCGGGCCGTTGCCGTAGCGCTTGAGCTCGAGCCAGGTTCCGTTGATGGCGTCCCACATTTCCATGGTAAGCGCCGTGCGCACCGCGCGTGCATTGCCGCGCGCAAGCTCGAAGCAGGAGCGGATCGACGACGAGTTCGCCGTGGAGAAGGCAAGGAAATCGGTGACGTTGGTTTCGTTTGCTTCGTCATAGAGCTTGAAGAATGCGGAGGCACAGCCGGCGGTCGCGACCGCCGATTCCCATTCGTTGCTGGTGCCGACATAGGCGAGGGGCAATGCCGACAACCGCTGCGTGGCATCAAGGATGCGCGCAAGATATTCCGCGCGCTCGATGTAGCGCGAAAGCCAGTAGAGGTTATCGGCGGTGCGGGAGAGCATCTCTATTGCCCGTCGTCCCGGGCGAGCGCGTCAGCGCGAGGCCCGGGACCCATACTGCGTATCCTCTCTTTAGTATGGGTCCCCGCCTTCGCGGGGACGACCGGCATGGGAATCATGACCGTCATCCGTCCAGCACCCATGTGTCTTTCGTTCCGCCACCCTGGCTTGAATTGACCACGAGGGACCCTTCCTTCATCGCAACGCGCGTCAGGCCGCCTGGCACGATGCGTACGCCGTTGCGGCCGGTCAGCACGAACGGCCTTAAATCGACATGACGCGGCGCCACGCCTTGCTCGACGCAGGTGGGGCAGGTGGACAGCGCCAGTGTGGGCTGAGCGATGAAACGCTGCGGTGCGGTTTTCAGCCTGGCGCGAAATTGCTCGATGGCAACCTTGCTGGCGGCGGGTCCGATCAGCATGCCGTAGCCGCCGGAGCCGTGCACTTCCTTCACGACAAGCTCGTGAAGATTGTCGAGCACGTAGGAGAGATGTTCCTCCTCGCGACAACGCCAGGTCGGCACGGTCTTCAGCAGGGGCTCCTCGCCGAGATAGAATTTCACGATGTCCGGCATGAAGCTGTAGACCGCCTTGTCATCGGCGATGCCGGTGCCGACCGCGTTGGCGAGCGTGACATTGCCGGCCTGGGATGCCGACATCAACCCCGCAACCCCCAGGGCGGAATCAGGGCGGAAAGTGAGAGGATCGAGAAAATCGTCATCGATGCGGCGGTAGATCACGTCAACTCGTTGCGGGCCCTGCGTTGTGCGCATGTAGACGATCTCGTCCTTGACGAAGAGATCGCGGCCCTCGACCAGCTCGACGCCGAGCTTGTCGGCGAGAAATGAATGTTCGTAGTACGCAGAGTTGAACACGCCGGGCGTGAGCAGCACGAC
>DASSIJ010000262.1:0-16827 GCA_035692045.1 Pseudolabrys sp.
GTTCGTTCTGTTAAAACGTGACGAAGGGCTTACATAAAGCATCCATCGTTCGCGGGTCATAAGCGCGCCTCCAGGAGCCAAGCACGCTTACAACGTCATGACCGGCCTGCCGCCTGAACTAAAAAAAGAAAGCCGCAGGGACTTTCTCTGCGGCCAGTAGTCTTTCAAATTAAGAACCGAGTACCCGCATTTCGCGATACTTGAGCGCGGTGCGCAATTTAAAAAGACACGTTCACTCAAAAGAGTTTGGTCATCGTCTGCGTTTTGATAGGCCCCTGGCAAGTCGTTGAATGCTTTCTTCTGAAGTATCCTCAAATTCTGCGAGGATATTCCAAATCAATCTCTTTGTCTCTTTAGGCTGAAATGCATGACGGGTTCTGATTTGTTGAAGTGGGTCAGCGCTCCCAAGAAATTCGCCATATGCTTTTTGAAGTGTCTCGTCCCCACCTGCATCGGAGGCATCTCGCAGTTTTTCAAGCACGGGATAGTCAGCTTCTGTAAGCAGCAAAGAGCTTTTGATGCCAAGCGTTGAATTCGATCGTCGCTTTGCCATATGAGGTCGCCCGACTTTGAAACCACCGCGCCGGCTTGCCCTCTATATCAAAGCCGCCCGCAGTTTCCCACGGGCGGCGGTAGTTCTGTTGGTATTAAGTCGATTGTTTTCTTTTCACCGGTAGGGCACACGGCCCCCACAGCCGGTAATATTCGTTCTTTAGTTCAGTACACATCGCCTGCACTCGAAAGCCGAGCATCACTCTTATTTTGCTCTTCTCTTTGTCTTGCTCGTCGATGTAGTCGCCGAGAAGAGTGGCGTATCGTTCCAGGTCACGCATCATCGGCTCCAGTTCCATGAACCCGATGGCATGACGGCGCAGGCTCGGGCTGAACTTATCGATTTGTTCGATTTGCCTACCCACTCGTTTGCGAAACTTAGCGAGCATGCGCTTTTGCGGGGCGTTTGCCCGATGCTGAGTATCGTCGCTGACATTGAACTTCCCCCGTAGGTTGGAACGGCGCGTCCATGTCGCAGTCGTGTCGCATGGAGTTGCCGGGAGTGATTGGGAATCGTTGAAACGTAAGGGGAACTGTTGCGACAAGCTGCAACATCACGGCGGGTGGGCTTGAAAGCTAAGCCACTGAATTTGTTTGGATGCAGCCGGAATATACCGTGCGAAGGCGCGGACTATAGGGATGCACCTACCGCTGCGCAACCTTTTGCATGCGGGCGATCCGTAGTGGCTCGCGCATCAAGCGAGAGACAAAAAAGTGCGGCTGCGCCATCCATCGTGGCCACAATGGCGACGTCAACGGGCGTGGCGTTCAATGAGCGGTCCAGAGGGCAGGCCCCCGACGTTCACGGGCTGTGTTGCGTGTGTTCAAGTTGGCCACAGCTTTGCAAAGATCTCTCAACAAAATGCTGGAATGGTAGTTTGATGTGCCTCTGGCGCCCGGGAGTTTGGCGGACTTGAAGAAAACCATCATTCGCAGTGGATTTGAGACCGCTTATTTCACCGGGATGCACCATTGGCTCCGTCCCCTGGTAGGGGGGGTGGGCGCTATCCTGACGCTGCATCATGTGCGCCCGGCGCGCCCCGACGGGTTCCAGCCGAACCGGCTCCTGGAAGTCACACCCGAGTTTCTTGAAGGTCTTTTGCGCCGGCTCGCCCGTGCGCGGATAGACGTCGTCTCCCTCGATGAAATGCACCGGCGTTTCATAGAAGATGATTTCAAACGCCGCTTCGTCTGCCTGACTTTCGATGATGGCTATAAGGATTTCCTGCGATGGGCCTATCCATTATTCCGGAAATACAAGCTGCCATTCGCCATGTATATCGCTACCAGCTTTCCAGACCGGCTCGGTGAGCTGTGGTGGATCGCGCTTGAAGCCGTGATCGCGCAAAATAGCCGCATCGGAATGGTGATCAACGGCAAGGACCAGTATTTCGAATGCGCGAGCGTGCGGGAAAAGCGCGAGCTTTATGATGCAGTTTACTCGCATCTGCGCGGCATGCAGAGTGAGGAAGAACTCCGGCGTACGGTGCGGGACCTGTGCGCGACTTACAGCATCGATATTGTTTCGTTTTGCAGTGATCTGTGTATGGACTGGTCCGAGATCGTGGATCTCGCAGCCGATCCGCTTTGCACTATTGGAGCACACACGGTCAATCACCTGATGCTCAGGAAGCTGCCGAGTGACGCAACGGTGCGCGCCGAAATGGAAATGAGCCGCGCGGTGCTGGAAGCCGCGCTCGGAACACGGCCACAGCATCTGGCCTATCCGGCGGGCGACCCAACCTCCGCCGGGCCCCGCGAATTTCGCATCGCCGCGGAGCTGGGTTTCAAGACCGCCGTAACAATGCGGCCTGGAGTCCTCTTCAAGGCGCACCGCGACTATCTGTCCGCGCTCCCACGCATCGCGGTCAATGGCGAATTCCAGCAGCAACGATATTTGAAAGTGCTGATGTCCGGCGCAGGCACTGCCCTGTGGAACCGGTTCCGCCGAGTCAGCGCGGCCTGAGCTTCCGACATTCTTTCAAGTCCTTAGTGACTCTCTCGGCGTGAACAGATGGCGAATTGGACCCAAGCTTGGACCCAATCAACTTCCGAGAATGCCTTTGCTGATGCTGCCGATGATGCCTGCCGCACTGGTATCCGCCTTGCGGGTTCGCTTGGCGTAGTTCCGCAGAAGTGTTGCCGGGTCATGCCCGCAGCGCGCCGCGACGACGTGTACGGGCACGCCAAGGTCCAATAACAGCGTTTCATGAGTGCCCCGCAGATCGTGCAGCCGTAGGTCAGGGAAGCCCAGCCGGGCGGCTCTCCGACCGAATATCTTGGTCACGCTGACCGGCGAGCGGGGGGCAATAAACTTGCCTTCGGTCAATGCCAGCGGCTCTGGAAACATTAAGGCCCCTTGGGGCAACTTGACGAGGGACAGATCGACAGTCGCGCCATCCGGTACGCCAGCGACCAGCCGCAGATGCTTTTCGCGCTCTGTCAGCAACAGGGCGACCAGATCGTCATCGATCTTGATCGTGCGCTTGTGACGATCTTTCTTTGGGCCTTTGAAGCGAAGGCCGTGCTTGTCGGTTTGCTCGATCGATCGCTCAATGCGAAGCGTTTTCTCTTGGGCGTCGAGATCAGACCAGCGAAGCGCGAGGATCTCGCCGCGCTAGTCTCTTCCTCACGGAGGGGATGTCCTTAGATTTTGTTATCGATAGCCTCGGACAGCAGGGCTTCGACATAGTTGGACTACAAGCGCAAATATCCCAGGTCAGTCAAACTCCGCTCCCAGCCGCACTCCCGCTCTTTGCCACCGGCCTCGGTGCGATGGGGCTCTTTGGTTGGTGGAGGAAGAGGAAGGTAATTGCGACGGCTTAGATATTCTCACTGCGAGGACGAACCAGTGAAGTCCGTAGCCAGCAGAAAACGTTCCATCATGATTGGTAGACAGAAGACGAGCCTTAGCCTCGAGAGCGCTTTTTGGCGTCAACTAAGAGAAATGCCCGGGCAAAAGGATTGACGGTTTCGGAATTGATTGCCGAGATCGACGAGGGCCGGCAACGCGGCCATCTATCCTCGGCTATCCGTCTTTTCGTACTTGAACATTTCCAACACCCGGCCAGCCACCCGACTGAATCGCAAATGCAGACGCCGTCGCCGGATTAGTGAATGCGGCTACTCGACAAGGTTGGCAGCCAATAAACAAATGGCGATGAATCCAAGCAAGCCAGCCATCACGTTGCGTTCGACCTGCACGAAACCCTCCATGCCCGACACTGCAAGTAAACGAATTTAGAGTTTTTAGTTCAATGAGACGTTTTTTCGCATGCGGGCTTCCCGTCACAGAGTAACCACACTTAACCACAACGCTAAAGGTGCCGATCATGAGGCACCCCCCACCAGGGGATTCGGCTGCTGGGGCCGCCGCTGTCACCATCTTCGGCGGTCCCAGTAAACTCAGAACGTACCGTCTAGCGCACGACTTGGACTGTCCCAAGCGGTGGAGGTTTTGTCCCCGCTCAACGGGCACTTAGCGAATTGGATCGCGCCGAACTTTGATGTAGCTCAAAGAAAAAGGGGCCACCGCATGTTTACGCTGGCTTAAGTGGTGCCAAGTTAGCCTCGCGATGCAACTTCGAGTCTGCCCATTGTGGCGATGGAGCGATTTCGATGACGATGCAATTTGTGGACGGATTTTTGGCGGCGATGCTGCCGTCAATGTTCACGGTTGCCTGGCTGGTCTGGCGAGCGGGCCCACATCAGGAGTTCGATTATTGACCGGCTTGCGGCTTCCTAAACCGCAAGCTCAACCAGCCTGACTAGAGCGTATCCAAGCAGGCCTATCCACGCCGCCGTCAGGCTAAGCCCGAACACGATCAACACTACTGGCCAGACCGGATGGCGGACGGGTCGCACCGACTGTAACTCTGCCATGACTCTACCCTGCTTATTGGCCGCCCCAACAAAGCGTGGCCTAAAAGCGATTTGGGGAGTGTGACGCCGGTCACTATATGTCGGATTCCTGACGTATGGTGCGCCCAACTGGCCTGCCGCGAAAGCGTGATGGCATGCCCTAGATATAGGGTATTGGTCCGCGAACGGGACTCGTTTGGTTTAACTAGCAAAAAGGACGCGGAACGGTTCCTCAGCGGCCTGGCCGGATTGCACTTTCTCGGCACCCTTATAGTCGCCCTTTTCCATCATGACGTATGCGAGCCAGAAACCGCGACACGCTGTCTCAAACTCGGCCCTGCGCAAATCGTGAGTAACAAAATCCGTCCGCTGCATATTGTTGTTGTCCTGTTACGTCAGTTAGCTCTTAGGGGGCAATTGTCCTGGCCATCAGCTCGGCCAATTCGTAAGGGCGATTCAGACCACGACAGGCGGGATCAGGGCGTAGCACCAGTGGAAGTTCGTCGATCGGCTGGCGTTGAGCAGTCCTATCGAACAGGTGCCCAACGAAGGCGGCTAAGCGGTGTGCGTTGGTAGTCATTTTAGTGGCCTCATCTGTTCCCGGCAGAAAGAGGATGTCCCGCAGTGGACAATAGGCGAGGTGGGCAAAGCCGCTGTGATGGCCATCACAAAAAGGCACAATTTGGCCGGGGATTTCAAAAGAGTAGGCCGCGCCAACGCTGAACGTCTTCGGCGCCAGTGCGGCCCCCCGCTTTGATCTCGCGTTATGCAGTCTGTCCAAAAGAAAAGGACCGCTGCTGCCACAGCGACGGTCCCTTCCTGAGCAAGTCAAGCGCTGGGGGACGGGGAGGGGGGGAATGCGCTCAAATTACTCGCATACATTTTGCGAGCACCGATCCGCCGCGGCTTTGCGTTAGATCAACGACTTATACCGAAATATACCGACGTATAGGCCACAGCGCTGAGGGGTTGGCGCTAGTCTTTTTGGATGTGGGAAAGGGTCCGCATTGAAGCCTTGGCCGTCACTGCGACCGTTATTTGGTTCGCAGTTGTGGCATTGGGTTTCGGCAGTCACCTTTTGCCGCTTTTCGAGATCGCGCCATAGTTTGGTCGAGGGAGAAATTGAGTGACCACAAAGGAAACCGGCACAGTCTATCGAAACGCCGATGAAACTGCTCTGCGCGACGTTTGGTACGCCCGCGTGTTGGCGGAGCAGGGCCGACGCATTCCTATCAAGGTTGACTTGTCTAACAGTCCAACAGCGCGACTCAATACAGCCTCACGCCAGGACAAAGTTTTTGCCTAGACTTTCGCTCCGGCCCACTGCGCTTTGAAATCCGCCATTGCTTGCCCTATATCGACGCTAAGGCTGGAGGCCGAAGTGGCTTCGGAGGCTCCATTGGAACCAAAAGATGAGTTCAATGGGATGGTGGACATGGTCGTCACCGAAATCCACGAACTCGAAGAAGAGATCGATCTTGTCCCTGAAATGATCACCATGCAGCTAGACGAGCCAGCGTTTGAATTTCGGCCACTCACCGAAGAAGAGAAAAACGAATTCATCGAGTCGCTAGACGACAATGGCAGGCAAATATTGGCAGAACTTGACGGTCGCTCGAAAAAATCCAGTGACTCCGTGCCGCTGCTCCCTAGCCCAACCACTGCGCTTTGAAATCCGCCATCGTCTGCTCGCGTGTTGCTGAGTAGCCGCGACTATGGATTGTCGGTGGATATTCGCGTGCAGTGATCGTCCACATCCAATTGCGATCAGGTGGTGATTGCGGCGACAGGAATATACGGCCAATGACATCGCCGTCACACAAAACAACGCAATCATTTTTATCGTCGAACGGGCTGCCGTATTGGCTGCGCGTCGTTTTGAGAATTAGCGTCACCAGTTGGGCGCGCCGCAGACGCTATTCCAAAATTTCGTAAGATCTTTCATTGGCGAGCCTAGCAAAGAACTTCAGAGCTTCTTGCTGCACAATCTCTGCGGTCAATGCATCCAATTGGTAATCTCCTGATGATCCGGCCATCGTTCGCGTCGATCGTGGGCCGCTTCTCCCTCGCGGCCGAATGTTGTGAGGTGGTCACGCTTCGCCCAGTTATATTGTTGCTGAGCGCGGTGCATCCGCCACTCGGCGCACATTCTCAGTGGACCAGCGTCCTGGCCGAACATGGACGGCTCTTGCGGTCTCTTGAATTGCAGAACGTCAGACATGATTAGACCCCCGAGGTTGAGCGCCCATGTGATTGCCGCTGAGCGCGTGGCGGCGTTGGACCCAAAGTTGGACCCAAACTCGGAAATACCCAGCGATACGTGCCGACACGTGGCTCACTCAGACGATGCTTGAAGGCTTGAAATTGTGGACCGAGCGACACGTACCGGTACTGCACGCTACCGCGCGTTCAGTACTGTGGAACCGGTTCCGCCGAGTCAGCGCGGCCTAGAATTTTCGTCCGCTCTGCCCATCCAGCTGATCAGCGGCATCGCGGGCACAATCCAGCCCAGTCCGGCAATGACGTAGTAGATTGCCGCCACAAACCCATTGATGTCGGTCAGCACCGATTGTGCCAGCGCCATTGCCAATAAACCCCACACCGAGACAAGCACGAGCAGGGCGATCGTGCCGACAAACTTGCGAGCGCGGATAGGCATAGGTGCTCTTCGTGCGTCTCAATTGCGAATACAGACGCATGACTATATGGTCCGCGCCGTTCCCTGCAAGCATGCACTCATGTCTGAGACGGTCAAAGCGCCCGGAATTCATCTGCGCACAGTGCGGCTGTGGCTGCTTACGGCGGCCGCAATGATTTTTCTGACGCTCGTGGTGGGCGGCGCAACGCGGCTGACCGAATCCGGTCTCTCGATCGTGGAATGGAAACCGGTCACCGGCGTGTTGCCGCCGTTATCGGAAAGCGATTGGCAGACAGAATTTACAAAATATCAGGCTATCCCCCAATACCGTGAGATCAACCGCGGCATGAGTCTCGAGGCCTTCAAGACGATCTATTGGTGGGAATGGTTGCATCGGGTTCTGGCGCGTCTGACGGGCGCGGTATTTCTTCTGCCATTTCTATTTTTCCTGTGGCGCGGTGCAATTCCGCGCGGCTTGCGCGGCCGGTTATGGGCTATTTTTATCGCTGGCGGCGCGCTTGGGGCTGTCGGATGGTGGATGGTGTCTTCGGGCCTCACGCAAGGCGTGAGTGTCTCGCAATATCGTCTTGCTTTTCACCTCACACTGGCCAGCGCGATCTATGCAGCGATCCTGTGGACTGCGCAGCAGCTTGCACCCCGCTCTTCGAGTGAAGCGCTGGTCCGGTTGCGTGCCGGCGCGCTCGTTATCGCAATTCTGCTGCTGTTGCAGATTTATCTTGGCGCGCTGGTGGCCGGTCTCGACGCGGGTCTCGTCTTCAATACCTGGCCGACGATCGATGACGCCATTGTGCCGGCTGCACAACGGCTATGGTTTATGAGCCCCGTCTGGCGCAACCTGTTCGAGAACACACTGACCGTTCAGTTCGACCATCGCATGGTGGCCTATGCGATCTGGGTACTTGCCGGTCTGCACGCGATTGACGCCCGGCAGGCGCGGCGGGGCGCCGGTGGAGCTGTCTTGCTCGCCGCCGCTGTGACGGCGCAGGCTGTTCTTGGTATCGTGACTTTGCTCTACCAGGCCCCGCTTCCCTTGGCCCTCACGCATCAGATTCTGGCAATTATAGTGTTCACCATCGCGGTCGTGCATGCGGAGCGATTGTCGCATCGAGCCATTTCGCACGAACTGGAAACCGTCACTGCGGAGCAACGTGCGTGATCAAGGACGATGTCATAGACGGAGTTGCCGTTCTGACCATGGTGCATGGCAAGGCCAATGCACTCGACATCGAATTCTGTCATGCGATTGCCGATCGTTTTATCGATCTGCGCAAGTCGGATGCGAAGGCGGTGGTGCTGACTGGGCAGGGCAAGATCTTTTCTGCCGGCGTCGATCTGAAACGTTTAAGTGAGGGCGGTGCCGATTATATCCGCCAATTCCTGCCGTCCCTGCACCGCCTCTATGAGACAGTATTCTTTCATCCGAAGCCTGTGGTGGCGGCGGTCAATGGGCACGCCATCGCCGGCGGCTGCGTGCTCGCCTGCTGTGCGGACAGGCGCATCATGGCGCAAGGCGTCGGACGAATTGGTGTGACCGAAATTCTTGTCGGCGTGCCGTTTCCGGCACTGGCCTTCGAAATCGTGCGCTTTGCGGTGCCGCCGCGCTACCTGCCGGAATTCACGCTGTCAGGCGCGACCTATGCGTCCGACGAGGCGTTGCGGCGTGGCTGGGTCGACGAAATAGCAGAGCCAGAAGACCTTCTGGAGGACGCAATGGCGGTCGCGCGCGAATTGTCTTTGTTGTCGCCGGCAGCCTTTACGCAGACTAAAAGGCAGATCCGGCAGCCGGTCACCGAGCGATTGCAGGCCGGCGGTGCGGCCACCGACAAGGCGGTCACAGAAATCTGGACCGCGCCGGCCACACTCACGTATATCCGCGACTATGTTGCGCGAACGCTGAAGAAGTCCTAGCGGATCACTTCGCCTTCAGGCCCTGCTCGAGGTCGGCGATGATATCGTCCTTGTCTTCGATCCCGACTGACAGCCGCACGACGTCCGGTCCGGCGCCCGCCTGAACTTTCTGCGCATCGGACAGTTGCCGGTGCGTCGTCGAAGCCGGATGAATGATGAGCGAACGCGTATCGCCAATATTGGCGAGGTGCGAGAAGAGTTTCACGTTGGAAACGAGCTTCACACCCGCGTCGTAACCGCCCTTCAAACCGAATGTGAGCACCGCGCCGGCGCCCTTCGGTACATATTTCTTGGCGAGCGAGTGATACTTGTCGCCTGGGAGCCCTGCGTAGCTCACCCACGCAACTTCCGGACGTTTCGACAGCCATTCGGCGACCGCCAGCGTATTGTCGCAGTGGCGTCGCATGCGGAGAGGCAATGTCTCGACGCCCGTGAGAATGAGGAAGGCATTGAATGGCGACAGCGCGGGCCCGAGATCGCGCAGGCCGAGCACACGGCAGGCGATCGCGAATGCAAAGTTGCCGAAGGTCTCGTGCAGGATAATCCCCTGATATTCGGGGCGGGGTTCCGAAAGCATCGGATATTTCTTGTCGCGCGACCAATTGAAGGTACCGCCGTCAACAATCAGCCCGCCAATCGAATTACCATGGCCACCTAAGAACTTGGTGAGCGAGTGCACGATAATGTCCGCGCCGTAGTCGATTGGCTTGCACAGATAGGGCGTGGCAAGCGTGTTGTCGACGACCAGAGGGACACCGGCCTTTCGCGCGATCTTTGAGATCGCCTCGATGTCGATAATGATTCCGCCCGGGTTGGCGATCGATTCGATGAAAATGCATTTTGTCTTCGGCGTAACCGCCTTTTCAAATGACGCGATATCGTCAGGATCGGCCCATACGACATTCCAGCCAAAATTCTTGTATGAATGATTGAACTGATTGATCGAACCGCCATAGAGTTTTTTGGATGCGACGAGCTCGTCGCCCGGTGTCATCAGCGCGTGCATGACGATCACTTGAGCCGCGTGGCCGGAGGCGATCGCCAGGCCAGCAGTGCCACCCTCGAGCGCTGCGACGCGCTCTTCCAAAACGGCGCAGGTCGGGTTGCCGATGCGAGTATAGATATTCCCGAACGTTTGAAGGCCAAACAGAGCGGCAGCGTGGTCGACGTCATCGAATACGAATGAGGTGGTTTGATAGATCGGCGTGGCGCGAGCGCCGGTGGTCGGATCGGGCTTGGCGCCTGCATGTACGGCAAGCGTATCAAAGCCAGGAGTGCGGTCTGCGTCGGCCATGAATCCCCCTGATAAAATGTGATAGGCGGCGGCTTAACATTTTCGACCGGAAAGCGGCGGCGATTAGTGGGGCCGGAGAGACGTGACGTCAAGGCTTGTCATTTTCCGATGCCGGGCCGAGGCGCATACGCTGGACGCCCGAGCCTAGATTTTGTGGGCGTCTTGATGAAAGTGTACGTGAATTGACGCCCATCCACGAAATCTCCGACGAAAGACGGCCATATTCGATTTTCGGGCACCGGTTCATGACAACTTTCACGCCGGCGTCTTCCGCCAGTTTCGCTGCTTCGTCATTGCGCACCATGAGTTGCATCCAGATGACCTGCGGCTTGGGCTTGAGCGCCACCGCCTCCTGGACGATCGGCAGCACGTGCTCAGACCCGCGAAAGACGTCGACCATGTCTATAGGGTCCGGGATATCCGACAGTTTTGCGTAGACTTTCTGACCAAGAATGGTCTTCCCCGCCTGTCCCGGATTGATCGGGATCATCCGGTAGCCGCGCTCGAGCAAATATTTAAATGCGAAATAGCTAGGCCGGTTCTCCTTCGGCGAGATGCCGACCATGGCGATCGTCTTCACCGTATTAAGGATGCCGCGGATATAGCTGTCGGAATAGGCGTCGTGATTCATTCAGACGGCGCTGCGGGTTGTCTGGCGATGGCCGCGCGCAGGCGGCCATTTTCCGTCTCAAGTTCGGCGATCCTGGCCTGCACGGCGGCAAAGGCCTCGCCGATTTCAGCCTCGGAAAAGCGTGTCACAATATGGGAGGAGCAGTTCACGTCCCAAGCCTCGATTGTGAAGAGAATGGCGCGCTCAGGCCGAGCCTTGTAGCCGTCATCGAACAAACGCTCAATCAGGGCGGGATCGTTTTCGATCACGCGGGCGCGGCCCCAAAGCTTTATGCGCTGACGGCGGGCCGGATCGAGCAAAAAGAGAAAGGCCCGATCGTTTTCGGAAAGATTGGCGAGTGTGATGTATTGGCGGTTGCCTCGATAGTCGGCGAAGCCCAGCGTCCTGTCGTCGATAACTTTGATAAATCCCTTTGGTCCACCGCGGTGCTGGACATAAGGAGCGCCGTCGGCCGTTGCGGTTGCGAGAAAGGCGGTATCCTGTTCGGCGATGAATTTTGCGAGCTCCGCGGTCACCCGATCCGGGAAGCCTTCTGCCATGCGGCGCTCGTATGCCTTCGCCGATCCACGCTCGGCTTGCGCATGCTGCGCGGCGAGTGTGAACACGCGGCTCGAATTGTTCATGTCTGCCGTCACTCCGTCCGCTGCTCTCCGGGGAACAAAGATAACGTCTCGCTGTTGCTCACGGTAGGGCCGCGCTTGTTTGATTCGGGCAGGATTGCGGTGGCAAACGACATAAGATCGTCATTCTGCTTTGCTGCAATCCGGACGCTGAGGGGCGCCGCCTACGTTGTGCACAAACAGGAGGCGTTCGATGTGTGACTACAGTCTTCACGACGTTGCGTCCCGACCCGCCAAGGTCGGCGACAAACTGGTATCGACACAATTTCCAAATGCCATCACGCGTGGCTTCTCGGATCCGAGTCAGCCGCGCGTAGCCGTCTGTCTGCTGCCCGGGACAGAGCTTGCATTCGAAAATGAGGTCGAATGCGATGCCTCGTTCCGATTCTTGCCGACCCGAAAGTCGACCCACAAAGTCGCCCGTTTCCGGCAGGTGAATCTCAATCGGCCGGCCGCGCATCATGACGCGCTGGAGTTCCCCGATGGGAAGATCGTGCTGGTTACCGACCTTTGTGAGGGTCAACACGCGACTGTGCTGCAACTGCCGAGCACCGGGCGGCCTGCGGTCGAGCAGGGCGAGCAGGAAGTCCCCCAGAATGCCTCTCTCATCGCCTGATCTGACAGAAACTCAGAGAGCCATCGGGTTGCCGGTGGCTCTCTGTGCATCTTTGCCGATGAGATCTGTTCCCGACCGTATTAACGGTCTTCCCATTTCGGCTCACGCTTGTCGATGAAGGCATTCAGGCCTTCTTCTGCGTCGCGCGCCATTAAATTCTCGACCATGACTTCAGAGACGTAACGGTAGGCATCTGACAGGTTCATTTCTGCCTGCCGATAGAAACCCTCCTTGCCGATTTTCACGATGTGACTGGATTTGCCTGCGATCTTGTGCGCGAAGGTCAGCGCTTCCTCGCGTTCCTTTCCAGGCTTCACCACGCGGTTGATGAGTCCAATGCGGTAAGCGTCTTCCGCGGATACGGCATCGCCCGTCAGCAGCATCTCCATGGCATGCTTGCGCGCGACGTTGCGGGAGAGTGCAACCATTGGCGTCGAACAGAACAAACCGATGTCGACACCAGGCGTGGCAAATGTGGCGTCGGTGGATGCAATTGCCAGATCGCACGTAGCGACCAGCTGACAACCCGCGGCAGTCGCCACGCCCTGAACGGCGGCAATCATCGGCAGCGGCAGATTGACGATCTGCTGCATCATTGCGCTACACAAGGTCATGACCTTGCCGAAATAGGCTCGACCACCATCACCGTCGCAACGCCGGCTGGTGAGTTCCTTGAGATCATGACCCGAGCAGAAGGCCGGACCATTGGCGGCAAGCACAACTGCGCGCACGGTCTTGTCGGCCGCAAGTTCGGAAAGGCTGTCGGACAAAGCAATCAGCAGGGCTTCCGACAGACTGTTGCGGGCTTCCGGACGATTGAGCACGAGGATGGCTACGTCGCCATCACGCTCGCGCAACAGCACGGGCGTATCGGCAGTGAACTTGGCCGCCGGAGCATTCATCTCAAACATTCTCATACACAACTCCGGCGAACGATAGTCCGAAGCTGGGCTTGCGCAAGGTTCGGAAACGGTTTCGGGCAATAGGCTGAAATAACGGATTGACCGGGTAGCGGCGGCGTCTAAGACCATGGCGCCGGATCGACCGGCGACGGGGTCCCCGCATGCCGGCGCCGGCAATGACTATCGACGAGATTTCCAAGCTGTTGCACGAGGTGTTTCCTCAGGGATTCTATCCCGGCTGCGGCTTGACGATCGAACGCGTGGAATATGCAAAAAGCCGTATACGACGGCACTTCCAGGAAGGGCACATTCGGCCGGGCGGCACCATCTCGGGTCCGACCATGATGGAGCTCGCCGATTTTGCGATGTATGTCGCGGTTTTCTCCGCTGTTGGTCCTCAGCCGCTGGCGGTCACGACAAATCTCAACATCAATTTCCTTCGAAAGCCGGGGAAGGGCGATCTGATCGCGGAGGCCCGGTTGATGAAGGTTGGAAAGCGGCTGGCGGTTGGCGAGGTTGAAATCTATTCCGATGGCGCTTCCGAGCCAGTGGCGCATGTTACGTCGACCTATTCAATCCCTGAGGGTCGTTGATTAGTCACTGGTACTAAAATACCATTCTTATAAGCATTTGATATTACCTCATAAATATCATAGTCCGGCCATTGACCGGAAGTGAGCGTCTCAGCTAGATACCGCCAGCGCGGCTGGGGCGCGCTCAAGCTCCTGAGGAATGATCATGAAGACCTATTCGGCCAAAGCCGCCGACATCGAGAAGAAATGGGTGACGATTGACGCCACCGGGCTGGTTGTCGGCCGTCTTGCCTCGATCGTGGCGCTGCGCCTGCGCGGGAAGCACAAGCCATCTTATACGCCGCATGTTGATGACGGCGACAACGTCATCGTCGTCAATGCCGCTAAGGCGGTGCTGACCGGCCGCAAGCGCGAAAAGAAAGTCTATCACCATCACACGGGTTTCATCGGCGGCATCAAAGACCGCACGGCGAAGGCAATTATGGAGGGGCGTTTCCCTGAACGTATCGTCGAAAAGGCCGTGGAACGGATGTTGCCGCGCGGCCCGCTTGGACGCGTTCAACTCGGAAACTTGCGCGTCTATCCGGGGGCCGAACACCCTCATGAGGCGCAAAAGCCCGAAAAACTCGATGTCGGCGCGATGAACCGCAAGAATGTGAGGAGTGCCTGACCGTGGCTGAAACCGTGCAATCTTTGGAAGGTTTGGCGACTCTTAAACCGGCTGCTCCCGAAGCGCCGAAATACGAAAAGAAAGTCGATGCCCAGGGACGCGCTTATGCGACTGGCAAGCGCAAGAACGCCGTGGCGCGCGTGTGGATCAAACCGGGCTCCGGCAAGATCCTCATCAATACGAAGGCTGTGGAAGTCTTTTTTGCGCGGCCCGTGTTGCGGATGTTGATCCAGCAGCCCCTGGTCGCCACCAACCGCGGCGGACAATACGACGTCACCTGCACTGTTTCGGGCGGAGGTTTGTCCGGCCAGGCTGGCGCTGTGCGTCACGGATTGGCCAAGGCGCTGACCTACTTCGAGCCCGATTTGCGTGGCGCGCTCAAGCGGGGCGGGTTTCTCACCCGCGATCCGCGCGTGGTCGAGCGCAAGAAATATGGCCGGGCAAAGGCACGGCGCTCCTTCCAGTTTTCGAAGCGCTAACTGGTCAATATCTTACGAAGGGCGCGCCAAGGCGCGCCCTTTTTGTTTGCCGGTTCCCGATCATTCGAATTTTATCGAACGCGTTTACCGTAAAGGGGCGTGCTTTTGGCTCGCTGCACGTTGGCGAACGTCAATATGGGCTCCGAAAATTGATTACAATTCGAGCAAGTCTTTCATCGAAGCCCGCCTAATTGCGCAACGGAATCCTACGGACACGGCGTTATTTTACCCCCGCGGTCCGGTGCGATGCGCGTGCCGGACGGGCTGGTGGGAGCGCGTATGCTGCAGGCGGTTAACCTCCAATCCGCGACCTTGGATTTGCCAACGCTGTCGTTGGTGGCCATATGCATTGCCGGCCTGCTCGGCTTGTTCCTGATCATCGATTGGATGCAGCAGCGCAATGTCCGCGCGCTCGCATGGTGGGGTTCGGCTTATTTGATCGGCGCCTCGGCGATGGCGTTGGGAACCATGCCGACACCAATCATCCAGTTGCCGCCAATAGTGCCCGGCGCGCTGACCTTCCTCGCCTGTGGCATGATCTGGAACGGGGTACGGCTGTTCCAGGGCAGGCGAGTGTTGCCATTCGCAACCTTCATCGGCGCCGCTCTCTGGTTGGGAATTGGTCAGATTCCAGGAGCCTTGGACGACGGCAGGGGCCCAGTCCTCGGCGCTCTGATCGTCCCGCTCTACACGTTCTTCATCGCGATCGAACTTTGGCGGGAACGGCGCCGGACGCGCTATTCGCGTGCCGCAGCCATCGTCGTGCCGTGCTTGCACGCGGGAATCTTTCTGGTGCCGCTCGTCATGCGCGCGCTCCTGCCTGCAGGGCATGATACAATTTGGCTGACGGTCTTCACTCTTGAAACAATTCTCTACGCCGTTGGCACTGCATTCATTGTGATGCTGATGGTCAAGGACCATCACGTTCATGTTTATCGCACCGCCGCGTGCACGGACCATCTGACCGGCCTGCTGAGCCGCCGGGCTTTCATGGACAACGCGCTCACGCTGTGCGCGCACCAGACCAAACGATCTGAACCGGTGGCGATGCTCTTGTTTGACCTTGATCATTTCAAGGCGATCAACGACCGCTTCGGCCATGCTGCCGGCGACCACGTATTGCGTCTCTTCGGGCAGGTGGTGCGCGCGAGTACGCGCGCGGACGACATCATTGGCAGGTTCGGCGGCGAAGAGTTTATCGCGATTGTCCCGGGTGGCCTGGAGAGCGCGACCAAAATCGCAGAACGCGTTCGCTCGGGCTTTGAGGCTGCGGGCGTTACAGTGGCCACGCACTCCGTCGGCGCGACCGTCAGCATCGGCGCCGCCATTTCCTACGACCCGGTCACGTCGATCGACTCGCTGATAGCAAGCGCGGATGCCGCTCTCTACCGTGCCAAGCACGACGGCCGGAATCGAGTCCACATTGCTGAGCAGGAAATGGCAAACGAGCGCGCTCGCCTGATCGCCGCCGCGCGGCGCGCCCGCCCGGTGAAGTCGGGCGCTTTTACCCGGTTGTCGCGGCGCAACATCGCGGGCTGACGGTATCGTCGCCCGGACGACCCGCCTCAACGTCTCCTTTACCCTATTCGCTGTACCATGCGCTCATGTGGCCCTCACAGAGCCGTCCGGAACCCGTTTCACTTGAGAGCTATGCCGAACGGGCAGGCGCTGCACTGGCGTGCGCGTTTTCGAATTCTGCCGAATTCGACGCCGCTTTGATCGCAGCCCGCCGCGCTGCCGGTGTCTATGGGCCCAGGCGCCACCGCCGGCGGATGCTGGCGACTGCCGCCAGTATCGTTGCCGGGCTCGTGATTATCGCGATCGCGATCCTCTGAACGGGCCGGCTCGTCCTCCAGGAAAAAGGGCGCCCCTTGCGGAGCGCCCGAAAGTTGCGTCGCGAAGTTCGTAATTCGCGACGATTGGGAGGAACGCTTACGCCGAGTAATACATGTCGAATTCGACCGGATGCGGGGTGTGCTCGAACCGGATCACTTCCTGCATCTTGAGGTCGATGTATGAATCGATGAAGTCATCATCGAACACGCCGCCCGACTTGAGGAAGTCGCGGTCCTTGTCGAGGTTTTGCAGCGCCTCGCGCAAGC
>DASSIJ010000263.1:0-12148 GCA_035692045.1 Pseudolabrys sp.
GCGGCGGAGAAATAACCGACGCAGCCGGCGTAGAGCCCGCGTTTTTCCTTTTCCAGTTCATCGATGATTTGCATCGCGCGCACTTTCGGCGCACCCGAGACCGTTCCGGCAGGAAAGCCGGCCACCAGCGCATCGAGCGCATCGCGGTTTTCTGCGAGCCTGCCTTCAACGTTGGATACGATGTGCATCACATGGCTGTATCGTTCGATGAAAAATTGGTCCGTGACCGTAACTGTACCGACAGTCGCGACGCGGCCGACGTCGTTGCGGCCAAGGTCCAGCAACATCAGATGTTCGGCGCGTTCTTTTGGGTCCGCGAGCAGTTCTTCTGCAAGCGCCTTGTCTTCAGACGGCGTTGCGCCACGGTGACGCGTGCCTGCGATCGGACGGATCGTGACCACGTCTTCGGAAACTTTCACGAGGATTTCTGGACTCGATCCCGCCACTGCAAAGCCGCCAAAATCCAGAAAATAAAGATAGGGTGATGGATTGGTTCTCCGCAGCGCGCGGTAGAGCGAGAATGGCGGCAAAGTGAAGGGGGCCTCGAAGCGCTGCGCCAGCACGATCTGGAAGGCGTCACCAGCGACGATGTATTCCTTCGCCTGGCGGACCATGGTCTTGAATTCTTCGGGCGTGGTGTTCGATTTTGCCGGGATGTCGGTCGGGCCAGTGCCGGATTCTGATGCCGACTTCTCTGGCGGACCCTCCAGGCTGTCAGCCACACGTGCGAGCCGTTCGGTGGCGCGCGTGAGTGCCGTCCTGGCATCAACGCCTTTCTCGGGCCGCACCGGCGTGACGACTGTAATTGAGTCCTTCACGGCATCGAAGACAACGATGATCGTTGGCCGAACCAGGATCGCATCGGGAATTCCGATCGGGTCCGGGTTCGGCGGAGCCAGTTCCTCCATCAGCCGCACCATGTCGTACCCGAGATAGCCGAACACGCCGGCCGCCATGGGGGGCAAATCCTCTGGCAGTGTTATTCTGCTTTCCGCGATCAACGCGCGCAACGCTTGTAGCGGAGGTTCAGGGCAGGGCGAGAAGGCGTCGCGATTGGCTCGTGCTGAACGATTGATTTCGGCTCTGCCGTTATTCGTGCGCCAGATCAGATCCGGATCGAGCCCGATAATCGAATAACGGCCACGCACTGCGCCACCTTCCACAGACTCGAGCAGAAAGCTCATGGACTTGGCGCCAAGTTTCAAGAAAGCGGAGACCGGCGTCTCGAGGTCGGCCACCAAGGTGGTCCACACCACCTGTGGCTCGCTTCGCCCATAACGCTCGGCAAAGGCAGTCTCCGACGGCTCGATCTGCATTGGGCTGACTATTGCTGGCCGCCGCCGCCGATAACCTGGTTAAACGCCGGCTGATTGACAGTAACGCCGAAATCATTTTCCAGGCGCCCGATGTATTCGGTGACAACGTCTTCGCCGTAGGAATTTTGCAGCGTGTCAGAGATGGACTTGCCTTCCGGTGAACTCGCATCAAGCGTGGGATCAATGATCTCGGTCACGCGAAATATGAAGCGCTCGGTGCTCTTGTCGCCCTCGGCGCTGGCGGGCACGCCTTTCGGCGTGCGGAACACAGCATCGACCACTTTCGCCGGCAAAAACCCACCCGATTTCCCGCGCTGCAGATCGGCAGCCGTCGCAAGCTTGAGACCAGCTTCGCTTGCAAGCTGGGCAAACGGAGTGCCGGCCTTGAGTTTCCCGACGAAGTCGTCGGCCTTTGCCTGCAGGCGTTTTGCGATCTCGTCATCGCGCCAACGCTCCGCCACCTGGTCTTTCACCTCGTCGAGTGAACGCTCGCGCGACGGCGTCACGCCAGTTACGTCGAAATAGAGATAACCACCGTTTGGTATTTGCAGCGCCTCGGTATCGACCCCCACGTCACTTGCGAAGGCGGCGGTGACGACATTCGGCGTTTGCGGCAAGCCCGCGACCGGCTTGCCATCCGGTCCGCGTCCGGATCGGTCGACCGCTTCGATGGTGATTGCCTTGAGCCCCAGCTTTTTGGCGGTCTCGGCCAATGTGGAACCGCCAGCGCGTTCGTCCTCGATCTTGTCGCGCAGGCTTCCTATTTCGGTTCTCACTCGACTCGCGGCAATTTCGTTTTTGATCTGTGCGGCGACCTGCTCGTACGTTTTCTCTTCGCCTGGCTCGATCTTGCCGACTTGCAACAGGGCTATGCCAAACCGGCCTTTGACCGGTGCGCTTGTTTCCCCGGATTTGAGCGCGAAAGCTGCATCGGCAACCGCGGGATCGATGATCTCGGCCTTGGTGACTGTGCCAAGCTCTGTGTCGGAGGCTGTCATGCCGCGCTCTTTGGCAACGTCGTCGAAAGTCGCACCCTTGCTGATACGATCGCGTGCGGCAGCAGCGTCTTCCTCGTTCGGGAAAGCCATCTGGCGCAACTCGCGCTTCTCTGGCTTGCCGTAATTGTCCTTGCGTTGCTCGTAGTAGGCCTTGGCGTCCGCATCGCTGACGGCATCAGGCTTGGCCAGATCGCCCGGAGTAAGCGACAGCACGGTGATCTTCCGGAATTCGGGTGCGCGGAAAAGAGATTTGCGCTCCTCAAAATATTTGGCCAGCTCCTCCGGCGTCGGCGTAGGAATTTCGCCGGCCTGAGCCACGCCCAGCGTCACATACTCGATCTGACGTTTTTCATTCCGAAACTGGTTGAGCACGGCCATCGCAGTCGACGGTGCCTTGATGTCGCCTGTAACGCTCTGCCCGATTTGCCGCCGCAGCATGGCTCGCCGCTGGTCGTCGATGAAACGGCTCTCGGTGAAACCGGCCTGGCGGATCAGCTGCTGGAAGCGGGCCTGATCGAACTGACCATTGGGACCACGGAATGACGGATCAGTTGTAATACGCTTGGCGATGTCAGCGTCCGACAAGCCGAGCCGCAGCTTTTTCGCCTGCTCGTCGAGGGTGGTTTCAGCAACCAGCTGCCCAAGCAGCTGCCGGTCAATGCCGCGCGTGCGCGCTTCTTCGGGGGTAATAGGCCGTCCAAGCTGACGGCCCAATTGCTGGAGGCGGTCGTTGTAGTATTGGCGAAATTGCTCAATCGAGATCTCGGTGCCGCCAATGGTCGCCACCGCATTGAGGCCAAAGCCACGAAAAATGTCGCCGATGCCCCAGATCGCAAAGCTGATAACGAGGAAGCCCATGACGACGGCCATGAGGGCTTTGCCGAGCCAGGTCGAGGAGGCTTTGTGAAGACCGCGAAGCATGCGCGTGTTTTTCGTTGCTACGTTGGCTGATTGGATGACCGCGACTGTCTAGCCCATGCGCGGCGGGGGCACCATAGTGAGCGGGGCAACTCCTTGCAACTGAACAAGGATTGGCTCGGTGCCGGCCCTATGGCATTGCCAAAGCGGAACTGGTAACCGCTCGCGGGAGGGGATTTTTCGATGGCGGCGGCCAAGGTCATTCCGCTCGTTGCGGGCAATTGGAAAATGAATGGGCTTGCCGCCTCGGCGGGCGAACTCACCAAGATCATAGCCGGGGCAAAGGCGCTCGCCGGTAAGGCTGAGCTGATGGTCTGTCCGCCGGCAACTTTGATTGCGGCCTTTGCCGCGGCCGCACACGGCTCGACGGTGATCGTTGGGGGGCAGGATTGTCATGCCGAAGCGTCCGGCGCACATACCGGAGATATTTCGGCGGAGATGCTGGCTGATGCCGGTGCCCGTGCGGTCATTCTGGGTCACTCCGAGCGGCGCACTGACCATCATGAGACCGATGCCCTGGTCCGGACAAAAGCCCAGGCGGCATGGCGAGCCGGCCTGGCCGCCATCGTCTGCGTCGGCGAGCAGCGCACCGAGCGCGACGCGGGCAAAACCCTCGATGTGGTGGGCCGTCAACTCGATGGCTCGCTGCCGGATGGTTCCACGTCCGCGTACCTGGCGATTGCTTACGAACCGGTGTGGGCGATCGGAACCGGACGCACGCCCACGCCGGCCGACGTTGGAGAAGTCCACGGTTTCATCCGAAAGCGGTTGACCGAGCGTTTTGGCGCAGCGGGGCCCCGGATCCGCATCCTTTATGGCGGGTCCGTCAAACCGGCCAATTCCAAGGAGCTTTTAACGGTCGCCGAGGTGAACGGGGCCCTGGTCGGCGGAGCCAGCCTCAAAGCCGACGATTTCCTAGGTATTGCCGCGATTTACCGATAGCGGCGGCAAGGGTGGAAAAGCGCCAAGCGATCGTGTAGAGACCGCGGCGAATTCCTATATGGACACAAAGCGCCGCCTGGGCGGGGAGCCTGGAGTGGTCTGGTTTGAACGGACTTTGGACTGATGCAGCACGTCATCATCGTCATTCACTTGATGCTGGTTCTCGCCTTGATCGGGGTTGTTCTCCTGCAGCGCTCCGAAGGTGGCGGGCTTGGCATCGGTTCGAGTGGCGGCTTCATGACCAGCCGCGGCACCGCCAATATTCTCACTCGGGCGACCGCAATCCTGGCTGGACTGTTCTTTGTGACCAGCCTCGTCCTGTCGATCCTGGCTGGCATCAACCGCAAGCCGACATCGATTTTGCAGGGCGGCCAAAGTGCCCCGACGGCGCCCGGCGCGCCGACGCCGCTGGGCGGCGGGGGCGGCTTGCTCAACCAGTTACAAGGCGGGCAGCCGCCGGCCGCGCCGGCGGCTCCAGCAGCCCCCGCGGGGCCGCAGGTGCCGCAGTCGAAATGAAATCACGAGCGAAGGGCCGGAAATTCCGGCCCTTCAGCGTTGTGGAGGTTGGAAGGTAGAGTTTCAGGCCGAAAGCGAACATGAAAATCATGCCGCAAGCATTTGGAAAACCGAGAGCTTATCGAGCTACGCACAGGCGCAGATCGGCTCTGTGTTTTTCGCCCTCGTCGAATCGATTCGCGGGGGCTAAAGGTTAAATCCCATGGCGCGGTATATCTTCATCACCGGCGGCGTGGTTTCCTCACTGGGTAAGGGTCTCGCTTCCGCGGCGCTCGGCGCGCTCCTGCAGGCGCGTGGTTACAAGGTGCGTCTGCGCAAGCTCGATCCCTATCTCAACGTCGACCCCGGAACGATGTCGCCTTACCAGCACGGCGAGGTCTTCGTTACCGACGATGGCGCGGAGACCGACCTCGATCTCGGGCACTATGAACGCTTCACGGGGCGCCCTGCCACGCGCCACGACAACATCACGACGGGACGCATCTATCAGGACATCCTCGCGCGCGAGCGCCGGGGCGATTATCTCGGCGCGACGATTCAGGTGATCCCGCATGTCACCAACGCCATCAAGGACTTCATCAGGGAAGGCAATGAGGGTTTCGATTTCGTGCTGTGCGAGATCGGCGGCACGGTCGGTGATATCGAAGGTCTGCCGTTCTTCGAGGCGATCCGGCAGTTAGGTAACGATCTGCCGCGGCGGCACGCCTTGTACATCCATCTTACCTTGATGCCGTTCATCCCGAGCGCCGGTGAACTCAAGACCAAGCCCACCCAGCATTCGGTCAAGGAGCTTCGTTCGATCGGTATTCAGCCGGACATTCTGCTTTGCCGAACGGACCGCCCGATTCCGGAGAGCGAACGGCGCAAGCTCGCCCTGTTTTGCAACGTGCGGGAAAGCGCGGTGATCGAAGCGCGCGACGTCGACAACATCTATGCGGTCCCCGAAGCCTATTCGGCCGAAGGGCTCGATGCCGAAGTGCTGGCCGCATTCGGGATCGAGCCGCGCGAGACGCCGGATCTCGAGCGCTGGCGGTTGATCAACGAGCGTGTGCGCAATCCCGAAGGCGACGTCACCATCGCCATCGTTGGCAAATACACCGGCATGAAGGACGCCTATAAGTCACTGATCGAGGCGCTTTCGCATGGCGGCATCGCCAACAAAGTGAAAGTCAATCTCGACTGGATCGAGTCGGAAGTCTTTGAGAACGAGGATCCGACACCGTTTCTCGAACACGTCAACGGCATCCTGGTGCCGGGCGGTTTCGGTCAGCGTGGCGCGGAAGGCAAGATCAAGGCGGCACAGTTCGCACGCGAGCGTCACGTGCCGTACTTCGGCATCTGTTTCGGGATGCAAATGGCCGTGGTGGAAGCTGCGCGCAATCTGTGCGGCATCGAAAGCGCCAATTCCACGGAATTTGGTTCGACGTCCGAGCCGGTGGTCGGCCTCATGACCGAATGGCTGAAAGGCAACGAGCTGCAGAAGCGCAGCGCCAGCGGGGATCTGGGTGGCACGATGCGCCTTGGCGCCTACGATGCGGTGCTCGCGCGCGGCAGCCGGGTGTCACAAATTTATGGCGCAACAGAAATCTCCGAGCGCCACCGCCACCGTTACGAGGTCAACACCGGTTACAAGGGCCGCCTCGAACAGCGCGGCATGCGATTCTCCGGCATGTCCCCGGACGGCATCCTGCCCGAGATCGTCGAATACGACGACCATCCCTGGTTCATCGGCGTTCAGTTCCATCCCGAGTTGAAGTCGCGGCCGTTCGAGCCGCACCCGCTGTTCTCATCGTTCATCGGCGCGGCGGTGGAGCAGAGCCGGCTCGTGTAGTCTCCGGACATGGCCCGCGGTCTCGATCATATTGTCCATGCGGTGCGCGATCTTGATGCCGCCGCCGACCTTTATCGCCGACTCGGCTTCACGGTGGGCGCGCGCAATCGCCACCCGTGGGGGACACACAACCATATCGTGCAGTTGCCCGGATTTTTCATCGAGCTGTTGACGCTGGCCGAACCGGAGAGGGTCGGCACGGATGGCTTCTCGACGATGTTCGCGGCATACAACCGGGACTTCGTTGCCCGCGGCGAGGGCTTCTCGCTGCTCATACTTGAATCGAAAGATGCACGCGCCGACGCGGCGACATTCTCCGCGGCCGGTCTTGCTGCCTCGGAAGACCTGCGTTTCGAGCGCGAAGCAAAGCGGCCTGATGGCTCGACAGTGAAGGTCGGGTTCTCGCTTGCCTTCGCCGAGGACAAGGCTGCCCGCGATATCCATTTCGCGTCTTGCCAGCAGCACTATCCGGAGAATTTTTGGAACCCGGCCTTTCAGGAACACTCCAACAGCGTCGCGGGCGTTGTGGGCGTCGTCGTGGTGGCCAATCAGCCGGAGCAGCACCAGCAATTTTTCGAGGTCTTTGCCGACGCCCCCGCCGTCGCGCGTCATGGTGGATTTGCTATCGCCACTCCACGCGGAATGATCGAAGTAGTAAGTCCCGCCGCTTTCTTGCAGCGTTTTGGGGTCAAGCCACCGGATATGACTCGCGGCGCCCGGCTTGCGGCCCTTCGCTTTGCCGTCACTCAGCCGAGCCGTTTGCAAGCGATGCCGGAGCTCGCCGGCATCGCGGGGCTCTATGTCGGAAATGACGCGATCATTGGCTCAGAAGACGCGATGGGCGCGATTTTGGTGTTCGAGCCATCAGCACAAAAGCCCCGTTGACCAAGGGCGACCGCCGTTTCATGGTCCGGCTCGCGAGGATTGAGCCTTGGATCACACTCTAAATTCCACCGTCAGCGTCGGCGCTGCGCGTTTTGGCAATGAATTGCCGCTGGCGCTGATCGCCGGCCCGTGCGCGCTTGAGAGCAAGGCGCATGCGCTTGAAATGGCAAACGCGCTGAAGGAAATCGCCGGGCGCGTCGGAATTGGTTTCGTCTACAAGACGTCGTTCGACAAGGCCAATCGGACTTCGGCCAAATCGGCACGCGGTCTTGGGCTCGAACAAGCACTGCCGATTTTTGCCGAAGTTCGCGAAAAGCTTAAGGTGCCCGTTCTCACGGATGTCCATGACGCCGAACAATGTGTACGGGTCGCGCCGGCAGTCGACGTTTTGCAAATTCCCGCATTCCTTTGTCGCCAAACAGATTTGCTCGTCGCGGCCGCAAAGACCGGCAAGACGGTTAATGTGAAGAAGGGCCAATTCCTGGCGCCCTGGGATATGCAAAATGTCGTTGAGAAAATCGGGGGCGCCGGCAATCGCAATGTGCTGGTAACAGAACGCGGTGTGTCCTTTGGCTACAATACGCTCGTCTCCGACATGCGCGCGCTTCCGATCTTGAAACGCACAACCGGAGCACCCGTGATCTTTGATGCGACCCATTCTGTTCAACAACCGGGCGGAAAGGGCACATCGTCGGGTGGCGAGCGCGAATTTGTTCCGGTGCTTGCGCGGGCGGCGGTGGCCGTCGGGGTTGCCGGCATTTTCATCGAGACTCATCAGGATCCCGACAAAGCACCGTCTGACGGGCCGAACATGTTGCCTCTGAAGGAGATGGAGCCGCTGTTGCGCGGGCTGGTCGAATTCGACCGGCTGGCCAAATTACGATCACCAGGCTGATCCCTGGCGGGCGTCTGAATTTCATGGGCAGCTTCATCAACCTCCTGGCGTTCGTCATATTCACGACGTCGCTATTCATGCGCTCGGTTGATCCGGTGATTCCGCAGGTCGCCGCCGGCTTGGCCGTGACGACGGCAACGGCGGCGATGCTGTCGACCGCCTTCACCTTGCCCTATGCACTGGTGCAACCGGTGCTGGGCGCGCTCGCCGACATGTTCAGTAAAACCCGGCTGATTGCGCTCTGCATGTTCATCGTCGGCATCGCGACGCTCGCGTGCGGACTGGCGACCAATTTTGAAACGCTCATGGTTTTGCGCATCATCGCCGGCATGACCGCGGGCGGCATATTTCCGATTGCGTTCGCCGTCGCCGGCGATCGCGTTCCGGTCGCACAGCGCCAAGTCGCGTTCGGCAAACTGCTATTTGCGGCCATGAGCGGCAATCTGCTGGGCGCGTCGGCTGCCGGCGTCATCGGCGATCTGATCGGCTGGCGCGGCGTATTCTACGCGACCGGCGCCATCAACCTGGTCGCGCTTGCATTTGCGATTCCCGGCTTTCGGGGCATGGGCGAGAAGGCTGGCCGCTTCGATCCCTCGACTCTGATCCCGAACTATCGCGCCATCTTTCGCAATCCGATGGCGAAATACTGCTTCGGCGCGGTGTTTCTGGAAGGAATTTTCCTGTTCGGTGTGTTTCCGTATACAGCCACCATGCTGCATACCGAAGGTGTGACCAGCGCCTCGATTGCCGGCGTCGTGATCGCCGGCTTCGGCGTCGGCGGCATCATTTATACCGTGTCGGTGTCGTGGCTGCTCGCGTACATCGGTGAGAAACGGCTGATGGCGGACGGCGGCATGGTGATGGCATTTTGCCTGGTGGTGATCGCGCTACGCGCACCGTGGCCGGTGGAGTTCGTCAATTTCGTTCTGCTCGGGTTCGGCTTCTATATGCTGCACGGCTGTATCCAGGTCTATGTCACCGAGCTCGCGCCATCGGCGCGCGGTTCTGCGATGGCCGGACACTCGTTTTTCTTCTTTGTTGGTCAGGCGGCCGGGCCCGTGGTCTATGGCCTGGGCCTTTCCAGCGGCATCGGGATCATTCCGGTGCTACTCACCGGCGCGGTCATACTGACGGTGACGGGCTGGACCTGCGCCCTGCAATTGCATCGACCGGCGTCAGCGGTCTAGCCGCGGCCACGATAGGGCGCGACACCCTGATCGGGCACCCAGACATCCTTCGGCAATTTGCCGGTTTGCCAGAAAACATCGATCGGCATTCCCCCGCGCGGGTACCAATAGCCGCCGATGCGTAGCCATTTCGGTTTAAGGAGCGTTGCGAGTTTCTTGCCAATCGCAACGGTACAGTCCTCGTGGAAGGCGCCGTGATTGCGAAAGCTGTTGAGATAGAGCTTGAGCGATTTTGACTCGACCAAATAGCGCGCGGGCAGATAGTCGATGACCAGATGTGCAAAATCAGGTTGTCCGGTGATAGGACAGAGCGTGGTGAATTCCGGCGCGGTGAATCGCGCAATGTAATTTGTGTCCGCATGCGGGTTTGGCACGCGGTCCAGCGCCGCCTTGTCAGGCGAGGCGGGAATTGGGGTCGGGCGGCCGAGTTGCAGTCTTATTTTAGCCATTGGTATTTGTCGCATGTTTGCACCCCATTGGATGCCCCGTTCGTGCAGGGCATGACAAGGGGGTTGTCGATACTGTAGAAGCGCCGCAGTGCCTGACGCCGAAAATTGGTTACCGGTTTTCGGTAAAGATCATGCCCCCGCAAGAGAGCCAGCGCTGGACCCTTCTATGACCGCCATCACCGACATTATTGGCCGAGAAATCCTCGATAGCCGCGGCAACCCGACCGTGGAGGTCGACGTCATTCTGGAGGACGGATCGAGAGGCCGGGCGGCCGTGCCTTCTGGCGCGTCGACAGGCGCCCATGAGGCGGTCGAGCTCCGTGACGGTGACAAGGCCCGCTATGGTGGCAAGGGTGTCCGCAAGGCGGTGGATGCGGTCAATGGCGAAATCTACGACGCACTTGGCGGCATGGATGCCGAGGCGCAGACCAAGATTGACGAGACGCTGATCGCCCTCGACGGCACGCCGAACAAGGCGCGGCTCGGCGCGAATGCCATTCTGGGCGTTTCGCTCGCCGCTGCCAAAGCGGGGGCTGCTGCGAAGAAGGTGCCGCTTTATCGATATGTTGGCGGCACTGCCGCGCGGACTTTGCCGGTGCCAATGATGAACATCGTCAATGGCGGCGTGCATGCCGATAATCGGATCGACTTCCAGGAATTCATGATCATGCCGGTCGGTGCGCCGACATTTGGCGAAGCCTTGCGCGCAGGCGCGGAAATCTTTCACACGCTGAAGGGCCAGCTTCATTCGTCGAAACTGAACACCAATGTCGGAGACGAAGGCGGATTTGCGCCCAATCTGAAATCAGCGGAGGCCGCGCTTGATTTTGTCATGCAGGCGATCGTCAAGGCAGGTTACAAACCAGGCGATGACGTGATGCTGGCGCTCGACTGTGCGGCGACAGAATTCTTCAAGGATGGCGTCTATGTCTATGAAGGTGAGGGAACGAAGCGCTCAAGGCAGGACCAGGTCAAATACCTTGCCGGCCTGATTGAACGCTATCCCATCGTCTCGATCGAAGACGGCATGGCGGAGGATGATTGGGAAGGTTGGAAAAGCCTGACTGAGCATGTCGGAAAAAAATGCCAGCTTGTCGGTGACGACTTGTTTGTCACCAATGTCGCAAGGCTGGCGAAGGGCATCAAGGATGGCGTCGCCAATTCAATTCTCGTGAAGGTCAACCAGATCGGGACGCTCACGGAGACGTTGGCGGCGGTCGAAATGGCGCACAAGGCAGGCTACACGGCTGTCATGTCGCACCGCTCCGGTGAGACCGAAGATTCGACAATCTCCGACCTTGCCGTCGCGACCAATTGCGGACAGATCAAAACCGGTTCGCTTGCGCGTTCTGATCGCACGGCAAAATATAACCAGTTGCTGCGCATTGAAGAGGAGCTCGGATCGCAAGCGAAGTATGCCGGCCGGCAAGCCTTGAATTTGCGGCGATAAGCTCGGCGGCATTTCACATCTTGCGTTTGGCTGCCAATCGCCGCAAATTGCATCGAAACCTAAACGAGAGTTCCAGCGATGGACCAGAGTACAACTCTCCCTGCTTACGATCGTCGTCGGGCTGCCGACCGGCTGGCCAATTTCATCGTGGAGTCGATCGACGCCGCTCGGGCGGTTGAAAAGCCATTCTTTCATCTCGAATTCGATCGGGTATTCCCGGATGACGTCTATGGGCAGATTTTGGCGCTGATGCCGGGGTCTGCCGACTACCGGCCGATGCACGGGCGAAGCAAAGGCCACGATCTCGCGGATGGCACGCACACACGCGTGAAGATAGATTTGTTTCCGGAGTACATCCGCAACCTGCCGACAGAGAAGCGGGCCCTTTGGGATGTTGTCGGGCGCGCGCTCTGCTCGCAACCGGTCAAGCAGGCGTTCATCCGGCGGCTGGCTCCCGGTCTTTCGAAGCGCTTCGGAGCGGACTTCGCCAAGGTTGGTATGTATCCAATCCCGATTCTCACGCGCGACATTCCCGGGTATTTAATTACGCCGCACACCGACACGCGTTGGAAGGGCATCACGGTTCAGCTCTATCTTCCGAAGGACGATGCCAACACCGACATCGGGACGATCTTCCACGAAAAGCTTCCCGATGGTTCGATGCCGAAGAAGTCGCAAATGCGTTTTGCACCCAATAGCGGTTATGCTTTTGCGGTCGGCGATGACACCTGGCATTCCGCCGATGCCGTACACAATCGGGT
>DASSIJ010000264.1:0-14404 GCA_035692045.1 Pseudolabrys sp.
AGATTGAGAGCATATAGATACGCAAGTTTGTTGGGCAGCCCAAACGTCCGCTTGGTCAAAAGCGGACATACCGCCGCGGGCCAAAATCCAGCGTTGTCCGCCATTGTCCGAAAGCGGACAAACGCACGTGCTGCTAAGTGCGGGAAGTGGACAGAACGAAAGAGGCCGCCAAGTAAGGCGGCCTCGGCCGGCGCGTTATAAGTACTTTCCGGGATCTGGAGGCCCCGAGCCTCCTGCGGGCGCGGGCGGCCGGCCCTCTGGACCGCCGCTTCCCGTACCCTTGCCGCCCTTCGCCTTTTTGACTTTGCTCTTGGAGGTTTTAGCAGGCGCTCCGGCCGGCGCCGGCTGCGTCGTACCTTGTGCCACCTTGACGTTTGAATTGGCGGTGGTTTGCGGTGCGTTTTGCGCATGTGTCACGGTCGCGAGCGCAAAAAGGCTGACGCACATCACCGATCCGAGAATACGCAATGACATAGTGGGTCCTTCCTGAAATTGCCGGTCAACTACTGCACTGAACCCCAGAGGTGCAGTGTTTAGTTCCGTAATTTCCGCTTTGTGCCAGACATTTCGCAATGCAGTCGCCGAGTCCGCTTCAGCCTCGATAGTGGACATATTGTTGCGTGCCCAACCGATGAGAAATCGCAGCAAGCGCAAACCCATCGCGGCAAGAACGTCCAATCCGTTGGGTCTCTTCTCATCAATAGTCATGCCGCAACACAGGCTTTGCGAGCGAGCATTATGGTGACCGAATGTGTCCCGGCGTGGCGTCATCGACCATTGGACAACACCCAGATCCTGGTCGTCGCTGGCCTTCTGGGCTTGGACTTCTTGTTCTTTGTCGCGCGGCTGGCCGGGTAAGCCGAATGCAGGCGCCGATGACGTCGATCTGTGGGTCCGCCTCGTGATGTTTGGCTGAGCTGGAGCAAATCGATGGCAATGGAATTTATCGATGGCTTTTTGGCAGCGAGGCTGCCGTCAGTCATCACAGTTGCGTGGCTGGTCTGGCGAGCGGCCTAACGAGCGGCCATTTCACCCCCGCCATGATCAAAGAAATTTCACAGAGGATCTATAGCGCCGCAGCAGTCTGCCTCTGGGTTGTCGTGGTTGCGGCTACCTCCGCAGTCATTTTGGCGTCCACAGTGAACGGCGGAATTAGCTGGTGAGACACCTGAAGCTCTTGTCGCGTCCACTCACCTCCGGAAACGGGCATTCACCGGTGCTGCGCTGACACCTGGGGCATGGCGCGCGTCAAGAGATCGATGAACTTTTGGGGCAAACGACGCGCCCGTGCGATGTCCAAAGCATCGCGACCGCGGCCATCCTTGATGCACGGGTCCGCACCGGCCTTGATGAGCAACTCCAGGGTTTTCAACCGTTTGAGCCGCGCCGCGTAAAAAACCGGCGTTTCGCGATCGGGGCCGGCTTTGAGGTTAAGGCGCGGCTTGGCCTTGAGGAGGTGCCGACACATCGCACTGTCATCGCGCCACACCGCCGCCCAAAGCGAATAGCTTGAGTCTGCGCCATAGCTCAAAAGAAGCCGGATCACCGGTAGATTTTCCCCACGCGCGACAGCGTACCAAAGTGCTGTCGCACGGAAATCTCCTTCGTCTTCGTCCATCTGAACTTCAGTCTCCAAGTCCGCACCCGCTTTCAAGATCGCGGTGACGGTCTTGACCCCGGTGGGCTCGCCAGGCGGGCCGCTCCTGGGGTTCACGGCGCAAGCGATGTGCAGCGCTGTCCGCCCCTTTGCGTCGCGTGCTTTCGCAAGATCGGGAGCCGCGCGCAAAATTGTTTTTACTGATGTGACATCCCAGCGTTTGGCAGCCTCAAACAGAGCCGTCTTCGATGGAGATTTTGGTCGTCCCATACGCGAAGCATTGCATATCGCACCTTCACCTTCGAGCTTTTCCTGATCCCGGCTGAGACCTCAGTCCATCAGCAATGTCGCTTTGTGACCGACTTCAGTCATGGTGACCATTTAGAGTTTGATGGCGTGTTTCAGAATCTAAAGGCCGTGCAGGCGGCAAGCCATCAAGTGGGTGCGGCCCACCATCAATAGTCCAGCCACTCAATGCTGGAGTCGGAGTAGCCCCAGATTGGTCGTCCGTTGTCACGCGCCCGGAAAAGAGCGCGGATCATATTTGGATCGTTCGTAATCCCCACCAAGTCGTCGTTGGTGCCGGGCGCTTTGAAGGCCTGGACCATCCCGGTCGAGCTGTACACGCGCAGCCGCGCGATGCTGCCGTGCCAGACGCCGACCGAAGCACTAACCACCGCGATCGCGGGGTACGGCTGTGACATTTTAATCTTCGCTCTCCGTTTGGCTGGTCTGCGCTTCATGTCGGGCTTCCTCCGTTTCCTGCGGTGCAATCGGATTGTCCGCTATGTGCGATAGCGAACATTCAATATGTCGGCGTCACCAAAGAAAACCCCGGGACACTGCCCGGGGTTTGGTTGTCGGAATATCGTTTCGGAGAACACGCGACTAGAACTCTGTCCAGTGTCTGTAGGGTTGGGCGTTATAGTAGCGCGGACCTCCATAGTAGTAGGGACCACTACTATTGAACTCGTAGTCCGCTGGACCATAACCCCCATAGCCGTAGCCGGAATATGGTCCAGGACTATAGGCGTAACCATATCCCGGACCATAGTAAGGCCTTGAAGCGATCGCTGCGCCGAGAGCAAGACCCCCGACAACGGCACCAGGAATCCACCAGCCACCACCACGCCAGCGAGCTTCGGCTTGGTTGGGCACGGCAATCGCGGCAACAGCTATCGTCGCGGCGGATGCCAACGCTATCAGTTTGCTGTTCATGTCGGACCTCATTCAATGTGCATGCGCTCAAAGGAAATGTTTTGGAGCATCAATTGGTAGTGCAGTTCACGGTGATGTGTACTCGGTCGCAAAATCCGAGGATCGGCCCAAGAGCTTTGGCCCCGACAGTGCCGGTTTGCCGTTTGCCAGCTATTCGATGATCTCGTCGGTACGGGCGAGTACCGACGGCGGTACGGTGATGCCGAGCGCCTTGGCGGTCTTGATATTGATCACCATCTCGAATTTGGTCGGCGCTTGCACCGGCAGGTCGGCTGGCTTCTCGCCCTTCAAGATGCGATCGACGTAGCCGGCTGCGCGCCGTAACAGATCGGGGATATCGGACCCATAGGAAATCAAGCCGCCGGCGGTGACGAACGGACGCAAATTGTAGACCGCGCATAACTTGTGCCGGGCGGCCAACTCGACAATCAAATTGCGATGGAGCAGGGCCAATGGGCTCGCCGTTACGATCAGGCCGCCATTCGATGAGCGCGCAAAGGTCGTGACCACACGCTCGATCTCGTCGCCGTCGCGCACATTGACCGGACTTAATTCCACCCCGAACGACGGCGCTACCGACTGGAGGGCGCCGAACTGGCCCGTCCCAGCGGCCATGGCGGGATCCCGCAGAACTGCCACCCGCGTCACACTGGGCGCGATTTCTTTGAGCAGCTCGAGCCATTTCGCGCTGATGCCGTATTCGAACAAGACGAACCCAGTGGTATTACCGCCCGGCCGCGCCAAACTATCGACGAAGCCGGCAGCGACCGGGTCTGCGGCGTGTGCGAACACGATCGGCACGGTGCGGGTTGCCCCCTGCAGCGCCGCCACAGTCGAGCTTGCAGTGGCCAGAATGACGTCCGGTGTGAGCGCGACCAATTCCGCCGCAAATCTGCGATCGAGGTCGGCATCGCCTCCGCCCCAGCGCACATCGACTTGCGCGTTTTGGCCTTCGGTCCAACCCAATTTTTGTAAGCCTTGCCGGAACGCCGCAATACGAGCCTGTCCTTCCGGATCAGCCGCAGCCGTACCCATGAGCACACCGATCCGGCGCATGCGCTCGCGTTGCTGCGCGCCAGCAACGAGCGGCATTGCGACCGCACCGCCGATAAGTGTGATGAACTCGCGCCGTCTCATTGCGTCCCTTGAGGCCAAAGACACGGCATCGTATCGGCAAAAACCAGTACACTGGAAGGGGCATCAATGTCGGCTTTGTGCCAATAGCGGACATTCGCGAAATAACTTGCCTAAAGCAGAAAGACCGCCTCGCAGCGGTCCTCACGTCGAATTTTGTCAACAGCAGGCTTCTTCAAATCTTCAAAATAGCTATCGGCTGGACCAGTCGATGTAACCGCTTTTGCTGTTACGCTCTATAGCCCGGTTTATCAATTCAGTGACGCGGCGATAAAATTGGGCATCAAGTAGCTCTTCGATGCTGCCCGAGCCAACGTTTTGATCTCGCACAAGTACGTCAAACTGCTCCTTAAGCAAGTTCCATTCATTCTGTTTTGAATCGCCGGACATGAGAGTCATTAATCTATCGACGCTTTGCTTTCGTCGATCCATCGGAGAGAGGTTGCTTCCTTCAAGATTAGCCGCTCGCATTAAACACCGTGCACCAAAATCCGTTCCCTAAACTTAGTCTCGCTGCTGCTAGGCACGGACGTCGCGCCCGGCCTTTATAACTCCTTTATAGGCAAGCGCGGATTCCCCAATCGAATTCCTATGCGACCGCACACAAATTTCTGCCCTTAAGGCGTTCGGAGCCTTGTCGCTCGAACCTGACTGAAATCGGGTGTGTGCCATGACGCGTACAGAATGGGATTTCGACACCACGATAGATAACGACGCGCGCGATGCTCTGTGGCCAAAATCGCCAGAGGACTTGGCAGATCAGTTCGGGATCAGATTTGCATTGATAGTGTTGTGCATGGCGTCTTTTATTGCGACGATCTGGTTTGTAAGCAGCCCAAGCTTTGAGAAATGTAGTGCAGTGGAGAATGTAACGGGCCGCAATGCTTGCTATGAGGAGCTAAGGAAGGAATTAATGAAACCTCCGGCAAAAGGCGCGGATGCCTTTAGGGGCTAACGTCCGAATGTCCGCTTTGGGTCATTAGCGGACATTTTGCGATCCGGGAGCGATGTCCGCTTTACCCTCGAAAGCGGCACGTTGTCCCGGCTCGTCACTCGCTCGCCTACTCGGCCATCAAAGCGACCAGTCCCTCGTCCGGACGTAAGGTAAAATCTGAATCCAAACCTGCCCGATCACCATGAGTGGATGCAAGGATTGTTGCTCCGGCAAACTCTTGCGCGGATATTCGTTGTTCAATTTCTCTGAGATTGAGGCAGACAACAATTCGTTCGCGTTCGGCTGTCCGCTCATAAACGATCGCGTTTCCTTGCACTCCGATTAGCCGGAACGCGCCGCTGCTCAAGGCCACGTGCCGCCGGCGAATCGATAACAAATGGCGATAGAGATTGAGCAACGACGTTGGATCGTTCCGCAAAGTTGCAACGTTATTCGCCTTATAAGATGAGCTGAGCGGGAGCCAAGGCTGCCCATCTGTGAAACCGGCATTTTTCGTCGGATCCCATTGAAATGGCGTGCGCGAAGGATCGCGGCCTAATCCTAAACCGGGCTCGTTTCTCTCCCACGGGTCCTGCACCGCTTCCGGCGGAATGGTGACCGGACCGATCCCAAGTTCGTCTCCGTAGTACATGGTCGGCGTGCCACGCAGCGTCAGCAACAGCATGGCGGCGATCGGCGCTTGCGCGGCGCCCACGCGGGCTGCAATTCGCGGGCGATCGTGATTTCCAAGCACCCAATTCGGCCAACCACCGGCTGGCAGAGCACTTTCATATTCCGACACCAGTTGGGCAATCGCGGCCGCTGTCCACGCGGTTTGAATGAGTTGAAAGTTGAATGGCAGGTGGGCGCCACGAAGATCCTTGCCATAATAAGAAACAAGCTGCTCGATCGGCAGGTAGATTTCGCCAATCAACACACGTTCATCGTGTTCCTCGAGCAACGACCGCATCTCAAAGACCACTTCGTGCGTCTCCGGTTGATCAGCGTTGTAGCGGGATAGGAGACGGCTGCTCGCCGGGTCCGTTGGCCGGTAGTCCGGGTTTGGTGGGTTGTCCCGCAGTTTGGCATCCTTGATGAGCAACCAAATGACATCGACGCGGAAGCCGTCAACACCTCGCCCAAGCCAGAACTGCAAGACGTCATACATCGCGGTGCGGACGGCCGGATTGCGCCAGTTCAGATCTGGCTGTTCACGCAGGAAGCTATGCAAGTAGAATTGGCGTGTTGCGGGGTCAAAAGTCCATGCCGGCCCACCAAATTGAGACAACCAATTGTTAGGTGGTGACCCGTCTGGTTTGCCGGGCCGCCAGATGTACCAATCTCTTTTTGAATTAGACTTTGATGAACGGCTTTCGATAAACCACGGGTGATGATCCGAAGTATGGTTGGGAACGAAATCAAGAATGACCCTGAGCCCTTCCTTATGAGCCGCTGCAATCAACTGGTCGAATTCGTGGAGCGATCCGAACAACGGATCGATATCGCAATAATTGCTGACATCGTAGCCGAAGTCGGCCATCGGCGATGGATAGATTGGTGATATCCAGATTGCGTCGACACCAAGCCAGCTGAGATAGCTGAGACGCTCTTTTATGCCCTTTAGATCGCCGACTCCGTCACCGTCGGTATCCTGAAAAGAGCGCGGGTAGATTTGATAGATGACGCCCCGCTGCCACCAAGCAATTTTGCCCATAGCGAGCATTCAGACACAGCTAGATGTAATTCATATTACTTCTACCGACTCACTCCCATCACGATGTCCGCTTTACCCCCGAAAGCGGACATTCTGCGCTCGTGAGCCCGTTGTCGCTATTTCGCAGGTCAGCGTTACGGGATCCGGTAGTTCCTGACCTTCGGTCTGCTCGTAGCCGGTCGCCCTGAGCACGCCGGTCGCTGGGCACATCTCGACCGCGAGGCGGGTCTGAGAGTTGAGTACCGGCGGTGATACCCACCCGAACTCTCCGCCAAACGCACCGGGCCACGTCTCAAGATAGGTACGTCTTGTGCGGCTGTTCTCGGCCGCTGCGTCGAAGGTGCGTGTGAAAAGCGCCTCAGGGCCGACACGCGCTTCCCAGAGTGGCAGGCTTCGCAGCCAGTCGTTTGCGGCTCCGGTGTTATGGTCGCGGCTGGCGAATGCTTCGTGCGTACGCTCAATCACGCACTGCTCGCCGCGATCGCAGCCAACCAATGTGTAGATCACGGGACGAGCGATCGGTGTTATCTCCAGGAGATGCTTCGCTTCGCCGAATGTTTTGCAGGTCTCGAATACCTGGCGCAGAAGATGGTCAGGGGGAATGAAGCGGATTCCCCACGTCAAACGCGCGTTCAAGGCAATGTCATAAGGTCGTAGCCAGGGCCGCCGAGTGCGCCGCCGCATCGGAGCTTGGTTGATGCAGGCGGCAAACCGACCCGGCGCTGACGCTGTCAGGACCCCAACATAACCTGGCCACGTCACGTTATCGAAATCGCCGGCGGCGCCACGCATCCGCGCCACTTCCATGTGGCGACCGAGCCCGGGAAACGGCCAATCAAGGGTGCGTGCGAGCCACGGCGCGCCGCCTTGTTCGCGGGCGAGCGCTGTGCAACCCCACTGATAACACCCATTGAGAAACCAGATGCCGGGAAAGCCGAGGTCGCTCGCAATGGCCTGGACCTCCGGGGTATAGGGCGAGCGCGATCGGAGGAGCCAGCGGCGAGTGACGGAGTCAATGGCCGGCAGTAGGCCGGCCGCAACGCGCGGCAACCAACCAACGCACGCGTTGCGCAGCGCCAGCGCACGCGCACGGCCTTCGATGGCCTGGCGAACGGGCCCATCTTCCCGAACGTCGACGATTGGGATCGGAGCAAGTGCGGCCGGCGGTGCTGTCATTGACGTCTTTTACGCTACACGGATGGTCTAACTATACAATGTCCACTTTGAGTCCTTAGCGGACATTTCCTCCGCACTCAGGGCGATGCCATCAATACGGCGGTGGCTTGTATTGTCGCTGCACTTTCGCAGCTTCCACCCACCACCGCAGATCGTCGGCAAAGCGCGGGAATGCGCGTTCAAGCAACTGGCCGGCCTCGCCAGCAGGTTCGCCTTCGGCCGATAGGGCCTGCCCGATCGGACCAACGGCGATCGTGCTGGAGATCACCACCATCCCCATCTCGGAGAGTATGCCGTGCCAGGCGGTTGCCGAGCGTACGCCGGAGAAACGTCCCCCCGAATAACTCGCGATCGCGGCGGGGCGCCAGAACCATTCCTCGAGGAAGTGATCGGTGAGGTTCTTCAATCCGGGCTGGACGCCCCAATTGTACTCGCCGGTGACGAACACGAACCCGTCGGCATCGCGGATCTTGCGGGCGAGCCGCTCAAGGGCCTCGGGCGCTTCGCCTTTCGGATATTCCTTATACATCCTGTCGAGCATCGGGAGGTTGATCGCCTTCGCGTCGATCAACTCGACTTCGTCGCCCCGGCGACGTAGGCGCTCGACCACAAACTGGGCGAGCCGGATACCCATTCGATCCGAACGATAGGAGCCGTAGAAAACGAGAATGCGATCGCTCATATTGGATCCCGTAGCTGGGCCGACCTCAGAGCGGTAGCTCGTCGCCGGCCTGCTCCGCCACGATGTACTTCGCGTACCAGTCCGGCCAATTTGAATCCCGAACGCCGATCCGCTTCTCGTGCTCGCCATGCGCGGCTTCCGCGCGCCGGAAGGCGCTCGCCAAGTCGGCTACCGAAACGAACCTCGTTTCGTTCGCGTCCACGCGCCCGGGGAGCCGTGCGGTGACCTCCTGCAACAACCAGCCATTACCATCTGGATCCTTGAACATGGCGTAAGAGAAGTAGCTGCGACGCTCCGGATCCCGGCCCGGAAGCGGCGGCTGTCCCGGGCCGGCTACGTGGAAAACCTCCCCCACGTTGGCGCCGTGGGCAACAAGTTCGGCACGAGCCGCCTCGATGTCGGATACGATGAGGAACAGCCCTTGTGCGGCGCCGGGCGCGGCCGAAGTGACTCCTTTGCCAAAGTGAATCGAGGCCGGCGAACCGGGAGGTGTGAACTGCACGACCCGGAAATTGTCGCCGACAACGAAATCGGCATCCAGCCTCCAACCCAAGTTGCTGTAGAAGCGCTTGGAGCGGTCGACGTCCGCAACAGGGATAGCGGCGACCTCAAACTTCATCGCGATTTGCTGCGCGCCCGGGCCCTGGGTTGCAGGTTTGGCGTGTTGTTGTGTGCTGGTATTCATGGCTGGCTCCTCAGATGTTCGGCAAATCCTAGTGTGGATCAATGGTCGAAAAAGGGGGCGAACCTGCGTTCGCGTCAATTCGAATCTCATCTTTGCGTCACAGGAGACGTTGATTGGTTGCCGCCGAATGTCCGCCAAGTGCCCGAAGCGGACACTCCTGCATGTGCGTCGCTCGTGATCACGTCGCGGCGGCTTTAGACAGACCTGTCAATCGCCCAACCTATCGCACGGACGATGCCGTATGCGGCCAATGAAACCAATCCGATGCCGGTGAGGCCGATAGCGATTCCGCTCGCGAGAATTGGAATGTCAGCTGGAATCAAATCCCACAGCCTCAGGCCAAGTGCATCCTTTGCCATCAGCAAAAGGCCCGCCATGACGATGATCCCTGCAACTAGCAGTCCAAGCCGATGAAAATTTCTGCTTACCTCCGAATTCCGCCAGCGCCTGAACATGCGCCGGTTGTCGTCATCGTTGCTCGTGGGCATCGGTTTTCCCTATTGCGCGACAATGTAACCGCTGACGCAAAATAGCGATGCTGTTGCCGCACCCTACACGACTCATAGTATTACCGCGCAGGCCTGATGTCTGCTTTGGCTCTAAAGCGAACGCTGTCACAAGTCAGCATCATGTCCGCTTTACCCGTGAAAGCGGAGATTCAGCCGGAGCGTATTCAATGCGCGATAAGTGCCAAAGCGGACATTCCATCCGCTGACGCGTCCACAATCTGCGGTTTCAGGGAGGAAGCACCACGCTCCCGACCGTTTCGAGCTGCGTCGCGATTCCAGCCCTACTCAGGCCGGCGCCGGCGCCGCCTGTCCAATTGGGGTGTTATGGACCGTGATGCCAGGCTATTCGTGTTATTCAGCGGGCGAGCGGGCGTGCTTCTCACGCCACTTCGGCCCCGGCCCGCGCATGTAATGTCGTTCGGGCCGATACGCGACGAATACCGCCATCAGTTTTCTTCGAATCAGGCCCCACCATGGAGTGTGAAGAGTGCAATCCGGGTTTTGATTTTGTAACCACATATCGAACTCCTCACCTCAGCGATTTGCCAGTTTGTCTCCGGCCATTTTGATGGGCCTGTCTGACAGCATCTGACCGGGGTCAAATGCGGCATGGCCTCGGCCAATTATTTCGAGAGTTTTCTCACCGCCAACGGAGCCGCCTGCCGTTTTCATTCCGTGGGCCTGTGAAAAGAGGAACCCAGGCACAACGACCGCCGCAATCACCGCCAGCAGCAGGTAGGGAAGCACCTCCAAGACGAACCTCGATGTTCGCTCCAACATAGAAGACCCCTTCAACTACTGATCAAACAACTGTTTCATACGATCGATCTAAATTCAAACGATTGTTTTAGTCAAAATGATGGCGTGCTTACCCACCGGCCCTCCTTCGAATGTTTGCATTCTGCCGCGGGAAGAATTATGAACTCAGTTCAAACGGCCGTTTGAAATGGAAACGCATGACCCGTCCAGCTGAATACACCCGTCAAAATATAATCAAAGCCGCCGTTCACCTGTTTGCGGAGAGAGGCTTCGAGAATTCCAGCGTGCGAGACATCGTTACCAGAGCTCGCGTCAATCAGGCGGCCATCAATTATCATTTCAAAGGCAAAGACGGGTTGTACCTCGAAGTGCTCAAAATTGCCTTCGAGAGGCTGACGGAACAGGCTGGATTTGACCCGGAAAAGCTCAAGTCGCTTTCCCGCGAGGAAGCGCTGCGAAGTTTCGTGTCCCAGCAATTGCGGCCGCTGCTATTCCGCGACGAGATGAGCCGTTACATCCGCATGTTCGCCTGGGAGAGCGCGCATCCCAGCAAGATCTTTCTCAAGTTCATGTCGACGAATACCCTCTCCTACCTGACCGCTGCGGTCGATATCGTGCGTCGATTTCTGCCTCCGGGCACACAGAAACAGGTCGCCCTGTGCGGAGCCATCTGGCTGATGGGCCAATGCAGCATCTTCGTGCGGAACCGCGAACTGTTCGAGCAAGAGCCGTTCGGCATTACGAGCGATGAGCCGTTCGTGGATGAATTGACCGGACTCATCACGCGGCTCGCAATCGGAGGCTTGCTGCACGCGTCGGCGGCAGCGTGATCAGTCGATTTCCCAATCGTTGGCGATAACGTTGCTACCTGGTTGCCTGCAGCAACGCCGATCGGAATTGCTCAAAAAGACCGGTCATCGACGAACCGAATTGCAAAGGGGCGTCCCGCCAGCGCGCCACCGAGCCCATCGGTGAATTGCAGCGGTGTGCATCGCTTGAGTGCGGCAGTTGCTGCGTCCCAATAAACCTGGCGCACGTCTGGCGGGGTGTCGGGGGAAACGTACGTCGTTCTCGGTTCCGAAATTATTCCACCGTGACTGTTGAAACTCAGGCGCAGCGTTATCTGCGTGCCGGATCGGGCGACGTCCTTCTCAGGTGGAACCCAGCATGTCCGCAATGCGGAAAACACGTCGCGGATCGTATTCAGATCACGCGGCAAGTGGCCGGCAGTATTCCTCTCGGCAGGCGCATCAGGCGTATCGCTGTCCGCCCGGCTTTCGATGGTCAGCTGTAAAGTTTGGCCGATGGGGTAGTCGATGTCAGGCAGGCAGGGATGATGGCTGAAGATGCTGCAGTATGTTCCGTAAGGGACACACGGACGGTGGCCGAGTACGCTGCAAGGATGAGAGCTTTGCAATGACGGGAGATGCACACCTGGTCTGAACGGATGAAGACCTTGTCTGAACGGATGGAGACCGTTCCTGAACGGATGGAGATTGTGCCTGAACGGATGGAGAGTGTGGCCGAAAACGTGCCGACGGGCATCGCTTGGCGCAGACCATGTCGCAATCCCGGTTGCGATCACGACACCGGCCACAAGCTTCACAAGCGCGCGGCCCCTGGAAACGATTTTCGTACCACTCATGACATGACCCACTCCCGCAACATGTAGGTTTGAGTGAGGTGCCGTTCCAGATGAGTCATGGAACCGGCCAGCCAACAAACGATTGGCCGAGATATGGTCAAGCTGACGATAGGATTGTGGGTTTTCGTCTGTCTCTGGACGAGTGCCTCGGTGGCGCAGCCTGACAACCTTGACGATGTCTACACCACGCGCGCGGTCGTAACCGGGAAAGACGACATGACATCCCCAGTAATAGAGCCGTACCCAAACCGGTGGTAACAGAAAACTTTGCCGAGCGGCGCGAAGCACAATGCCGCGCGCCGCTTTTTTTAAACTCCCTCAGGAAGTTCGTGGCTCTCGATTCTAGCGCGCGCCGCCAGACACGCCGGGGCCAAATGCCGGCGAGCTGATGCCCATCGGATAGGTTTGCGACACATCGGATCGCTCAGAAGGCGCGCTCGCCATAGACGAATGCGCCGAACGTGACGGCCGATTTGTGGTTGCCGCGGCTGGCGGCGTTGCGCCCGGCACGCCGGGGCCAAATGCCGGCGAGCTGATGCCCATCGGATAGGTTTGCGACTGAGCGAGGGCTGAACCTGCTGCGAGCGTGAGGCCAAAGGCCAACGTGCCGATGCCTGCAAGTACTTTTTTCATTGTAGCGTCCTCACATTCCTGATCAGACGCCCCCACACACACTACTGCGTGAGCCGCTGATCTGAAATTGAGGAACGTGCAGGTCTGGGCTGCAGTTTTCCCATCACCAGAATTGGGGACCGCCACTAACCGGACGTAGACGCCGCCCTGCGCCGTTACCTCCGCCAGGCAAGGACAGTCTTGCTGTTGAACCTATTTTCGCAACAGCCATCTCCAGCGAAGAGGGGCAATCAGAAGCGACAACGCCAGCAAGCCAAAACTCGCACTCCATCGGACGCGCTCGCGCGCCCTCGCTCGCACTTCACCCACAACAAATTGCTCGCCCTTGCGCATTTCGCCATAAGATTTCAGGAACGAGGAAATGCGCGCGACGGTGAAGTCGTCGAGCGCCTCGCCTTGCGTGCGGTTGCGCCGTTCTGTTTCGTTGAGCTGCTCCGCCTCCCTGCGATAGCGTTCCGCATGTTCGCTCGCATCGGCGTACGTCGTTGCTTCTGCGCGGGTGAAATAGAGCGTGCGAAGCGATGGAATTGCCCATTCTGCGAGATCGATGAGTGGCTGATCGGCGCGCGGCGCGGCCGCGAGCTGCACCGCCGAGCCCGCCAAAATCACAGCCCCAATCCAGCGCACGGTTGCGATCGTGGAGCGCATCGCCCACCGGCGATCGCCACGGAAAAACGGATAGAGCACGCCTGCCAGCGCCAATGCCGCGCCGAAAGCGCAGACCATCGCCGCCCCGGTCGGCAAGTCGAAAACAAACGAGCCAGCCAGACCGGAGGCGCTGACAAATGTGCCAACGATCCAGCCGATCATGAGCTGCCTTGAAAGCGTGCCGGCAAACATGACGCCGATGGCGGCAGGAATAATGAGAAAGGAAAAAACCAGCAGTACGCCAGCAATCGCGACTGAGCTGGTCACGACAATTCCGAAAGTCGCATAAAATACGAATTCCCAGGCGAGTGACCCCGCTCCCGTCATGTGACGGCGCAGCAGCCAATGCAGCAATCCCACCGCTGCATAAAGCGGAACAATGACAACAACATCGTTGAGTCCGCTCGTGAGTATATTTCCGGTGAGGATCTGCTTGAGATGCTCTGCCCCCTGCGGCGCCCGATCGATGAGCAGAATGGCCGTCGCGGCAGCAACCACGTAGATGACTCCGATCAGCGCCTCCTGCGGCACGCGCGTGCCCCAAGCCCGCGTGAACGCCAGCAGCACGGCGGCAAGCACGGTAAATGTGAGCGAATATCCATATGTCGCCATGCTCTGGGCCGAATGGCCGAGCATGAATGCCACCGTTGCACCGAGCGCTGCGATCTGCGCGAGTGCCAAGTCGACAAAGATCACTTTGCGGGCGAGGACCAGGATCCCGAAATAGGTGTGGATGCCGACCAGGCATACCGCCACCAGGAAGGGCGGCCAGAGAAACTGGATGACATCGGTCATCGCTTCGCCGCCGCTGATGTGAGAGCCTCGACGTTCACGTCGAACAGCGAAATATAATCGTCGGCGCGCGGCAGCGCGCCGACCGACGCAGCCAGCGTCACGACTTGTGCTCCGGTCTTGCTCGCGACGAAAGCAACGTCGCGTTCCGGCTCGTGCGGCTCGCGCACCACGATGCGGGCGCCCCGCGCGCGCATATCCCGCACGATCGCCGCAAGATGCGAAGGGCTCGGCGGCACGCCGGGTTTCGTCTCGATAAAGCCGACAACATCCAGCCG
>DASSIJ010000265.1:0-3846 GCA_035692045.1 Pseudolabrys sp.
CCGGAAGCTGGCAAGGTGCCCGGCGTTGAGGCTTCGACCGGCGCGCTCGGCCACGGTCTTTCGATCGGTGTCGGCATGGCGCTCGCCGTTCGCATGCAAAAGCGCGACAGCCGCGTGATTGTGGTGATGGGAGACGGCGAAATCGACGAAGGTTCTGTATGGGAAGCCGCGATGTGCGCGGGCAAGCACCGCCTGTCCAACCTGACCGCCGTGATCGACTACAACAAGGTGCAGTCGGCCGGGCCCACGCACGAGATTCAGGATCTCGAACCGCTCGCCGACAAGTGGCGCGCGTTTAATTTTGCGACCATCGAAGTCGATGGCCACGACGTCGAAGCGTTGCACAGCGTGTTCCGCCGTCTGCCGCTCGCGCAGGACCGGCCGACCGCCATCATCTGTCACACCGTGAAGGGCAAGGGCATCGGATTTGCAGAGAACGACGCCAACTGGCACCACAAGTCCAAGATCAACAAGGAGCTCGTTGCCAAGCTCTACGGCGCGCTGGAATAAATCATGCGTCAGACCTGTCTCAACATGGTTTACGATCTGGCCAAGCGCGACAAGCGGGTGGTGTTTATCGGTTCCGATCTCAGCCCCGGGCTGCTCGCTGACATGAAGCGCGACATGCCCGACCGCTGGTATATGGAAGGCATCACCGAACAGAATCTGATCGGCATGTCGGCCGGCTTTGCCAAGGAAGGTTACATTCCTTACGCCAACACCATCGCGACTTTCATGACCCGCCGCTGCTACGAGCAGGTTGCCGTCGATCTGTGCCTACACGATCTGCCGGTACGCCTAATCGCCAATGGCGGCGGCCTGGTTTATGCGCCGCTTGGGCCTACGCATCTGGCGATCGAGGACATCGCCATCATGCGTGCACTGCCAAACATGACAGTGACCGCGGTCTGCGATGCCAAGGAAATGGTGCGGCTGATGAACGCCACGCTTGACTGGCCGCACCCGATCTACATCCGGCTCGCCAAAGGTGGCGATCCGGTCGTCAGCCGGGACGAGCTGGGCTTTGCCATCGGCAAGGCCATTCCGATGCGGCGTGCGCGATCACGGCATTCGGTCGTGTTGATGTCGACCGGAGTGATGACCACCAACGCGCTCGCCGCTGCCGATCTTCTCGCCAAGGACGGCATCGAAGCCTCGGTGGTCCATTTCCATACGATCAAGCCACTCGACGAGGCGACCGTCCTCGACTTTGCACGCGATGCAGAGCTGGTCGTGACGATCGAGGAGGGCATTCGGATCGGCGGTCTGGGCAGTGCGATCACCGACGTCCTGGTTGAGCAGCTGGGGTCTGCCGCACCGCCCGTCAAGCGCCTCGGCATTCCGGATGAATTTCCGCACAACTATGGTCTGCAGGAGGACTTGTTCGATATCTATGGCCTGATGCCGAAGCAGATCGCGGCGAGCGTCGGCCAGGCTACGAACAAGAAGAACAAGGTGGCGTAGCGCAGCCACCACCAGCAATGTGCGTCGCCATTTTTTGATCCAGGTTCGGTATGTGGCTGCTTATCGGCGGTGATTCCGAAATCGGGGCGGCAACCCATCAATTCCTCAAAGCGCGTGGGTACGCCGTTTCCGCCACGACGCGGCGCAAGCAAAACGTTGCGATCGATCGGCCATTTCTCGATCTTTCGGCTCCGCTCGACACCTGGGAGCCGCCCGCCGGCACGACCGCGGCCTGCATTTTTGCTGCCATCGCCCGTATCGCCGCCTGTGATGCCGATCCGCGGGGTTCCGGTTACGTGAACGTGACGCAGACTCTCGCGCTGGCTGACCGGCTATTAGACCGCGGCATCCCGATAGTGTTCCTCTCAACGAACCAGGTGTTCGACGGCAAAGCGCCGAATGTTGCGCCCGATGCGACGTATTCTCCGATTACAGAATATGGTCGGCAAAAAGTCGCCGCTGAAACGGCCCTGCGAGCGCGCATCGAGCGGGGCCTTCCAGCCGCGATCCTGCGGCTTGGCAAGGTCGTGTCCCCGGACATGCCTCTGGTGCACAACTGGATCGATGCGCTCTCCAAGGGCCAACCCATCCGTGCCTTCGGCGATTTGACGATGGCCCCCGCGGAAACTGTGATGGTAGCAGCAGCGGTCGCTGCAGTGATGAAGGATGCCGCGCGCGGCATCTTCCAGCTCACCGGCCCGCGCGACCTGTCCTACTTCAATATCGGCTGCTATCTCGCAGACAGGCTCGGGGCCAATCGGGCTTTGGTCAAGGAAGGCAACACCGTTGATGCCGGACTGCCGATTGGATCGGCTCGACCGCACACCACACTTAACTCATCGCGATTGCGCGACGCGTATGGATTTGCAGCCTCAGATGTCCTCAAGATCGTGGATTCAGTTGTAGCCGCATCGCTGCAACGAAACTAGCCTCTAACGGTCGGGTTGCAGAAAATCGCCGCATTTCGTCCGGATGACCCTCCGCAAAATTCGAATAGTCAATATGGCTTCGGAGCGGTCGCAAGCTGTAGGGGTCGATCTCCTCGCCAAATGAGCCAAGCCTCGACGCTAAAATAGGTAAACTGTCCCTCGACCTTGATCTCCAGGGGGGCGGAAACACGGCCCGAGCCGGCCTGCAATCGAACTGTTGTCTCTCCGATTGCCTCAACCGGCTGAGCTCCGAAGCCGCGTAACACGACCTGAATGTCGAGCGAACCCGTCGCCGCACTCTCGTTAAGTTGCAGCTCGAGTCCATTGACGGCTGGCGACCACCAGCGCAAGCGACCAAACGTTGTCGGTCTATTGGTTACAACATATGAGCTCGGGGCCTGCAGCACGATAAAATCGGTATTCGGGATGACCGACCGCGCACGATCGAACGACCTTGAGGTATCACTCTTTTCGGTCAGCCCGCCGAGTTCGCGCCACCCGGGATTGGCGGTGAGAAAATCCCGCGCTGCAAGAAACGGTCCGGGCTGGGCGATATTGTCGACAAAAATAAAGCCGCCATGCGACATGTATTTTGCGGCACGCCCGATGTCGAATAGCGCGAATTCGTAGTCGTGATTGCCATCCACAAAAACGACCCCTGGGTGGATGCCTTGGCGCTCCATTTCCGCATAGAAGTCCATGGAACTCATTGAATGGACACGAACGTGCTTAAGCAGTTCTGGTGGCCAGTGTTTAAGCGTTGCCGTGATGTAGTCAGCCCGAAAGGGGTCCACCGTGTGAACAAGGCCATGACCATTCGCATGGAGGGCCCGGCATAGCGACTCCGTCGTACCGGCTTTGTAACTTCCGATTTCGAATACGTGATCGGGGCGCAGGTTACGCAAAATGGAATAGAGCAACGCCTGCGCTTGCGGCGAGACAAGCGAGCGTTGGCTAGCAGGATTGTCTGCGAAAAAACGGGTGGCCGGCTCAAACTCCGTGGAAGAAAGAATTGCTAAGACCGGGTCACCGGATTGAGCCAAATCAATAGACGGCCACGCGATGTCCACAATCGGTTCGACATCCAGGCCCTTGTCGAGGCCGTCAAGGCGGACCTCGATATATCTCGCGTGCCGGTGCAACGAATTTGCCGCCGATGCCGCAACCCTCACGGCACCGAGTTGCGCGATGCGGAACGCACGCGAAAGCCCACCGGACACTGCATTTTGTAGACGCGCCTTCATCCAACTCTCAAAACCACCCGCCCGGCATTGCCGCTTCGTACCATATCGAGCGCGGCATTGATTCCATCCAGTGTGTATTCATGGGTGATGATGCCATCGAACGATAACCGTCTGGCTTTGGTCAGGCGTATCAGCCGTGGAATGTCGACGTGCGGTGCGGCATCGCCACCATGCGAGCCTGTGAGTACTTTGTTGAAGTGGATTGGCAG
>DASSIJ010000266.1:0-3708 GCA_035692045.1 Pseudolabrys sp.
GGCACGTCGTTCCACCGTCTACTGTGGGACGACGCGCAATTGCTGCCGAACGAGAAGATCAAACTCGTCGCCGACGATAAGATCCGCCGTGTCGTCATGTGCTCAGGCAAGGTTTATTACGATCTCTACGAGGAGCGCGAGAAGCGCGGCATAGATGATATCTATCTGCTGCGCATCGAGCAGCTCTACCCATTCCCGACCAAGGCGCTGGTGACCGAGCTTTCCCGCTTCAAGCAGGCGGAAATGGTGTGGTGCCAGGAAGAGCCACGCAATATGGGCGCATGGTTCTTCGTCGACGTGTTTCTCCAATGGATCCTCAACCAGATTGGCGCCAAGAACCGTACGATGCGCTATGCGGGGCGTCCCGCGTCGGCGTCGACTGCGGTCGGGCAGATGTTGAAGCACGTGGCGCAGCTCAAGCAATTCCTGGAAGAGGCGCTTGGGTGATCCATTGCACTCCGTCCTGCCAGGTTTGTGCCGGGCATCCACGTCTTGATGGAGTGCCCGAAGGAAGGACGTGGATGGCCGGGACAAGCCCGGCCGTGACGACGCAGACGAGGCGAGAGAAAAGTCATGGCTGACATTCGCGTGCCCACCCTCGGCGAATCGGTGACCGAGGCGACCGTCGGTAAATGGTTCAAGCAGCCGGGAGATGCGGTGGCGGTTGATGAGCCGCTGGTCGAACTGGAGACCGACAAGGTTACGCTGGAGGTGCCGGCGCCGGCCGCCGGCGTTCTCGGCGATGTCGCCGCCAAGAACGGCGAAACCGTCGGGGTTGGCGCGCTGCTCGGCCGGATCAAGGAAGGTGCCGGAGCCGCGCCAGCGAAACCGGCTGCTCCCGCCACCCGGCCCGCGGAAGCGCCGAAGGCAGCTGCACCCGCTCCGGCCGCAAAACCCATCGAAATGCCGGTGCCGCCGTCAGTCAGGAAGATCGCGGCAGAAAGCGGCGTCGACCCCTCAAAAATTGCCGGCACCGGTCTGCATGGGCAGGTCACCAAGGGCGACATGTTGAGCGCCATCGAACGCGCCGCTGCGGCACCGACGCCGGTTGCCGCCCCGGTGCAAATGCGTGCGCCGTCACCTGCCGACGACGCCGCGCGCGAAGAGCGTGTGCACATGACGCGGTTGCGCCAGACCATTGCGCGCCGCCTGAAGGACGCACAGAACACCGCCGCCATGCTCACGACCTTCAACGAGGTCGACATGAGCGCTGTGATGCATATGCGCAATCAGTACAAGGATCTGTTCGAGAAGAAACACGGCGTGAAGCTCGGCTTCATGGGCTTCTTCGTGCGCGCCTGCATCCAGGCGCTGAAAGAAATTCCCGCCGTCAATGCTGAGATCGATGGGACGGATATCGTCTACAAGAACTATTACCATGTCGGCATCGCGGTCGGCACAGAGAAGGGCCTCGTTGTGCCGGTGGTGCGCGACGCCGATCACATGTCGCTCGCACAAATCGAAAAAACCATTGCTGATCTTGGCCGGCGTGCACGCGATGGCAGCCTCAAGATCGAGGAGATGCAGGGCGGCACCTTCACGATCACAAATGGCGGCGTCTACGGCTCGTTGATGTCGACGCCGATCCTCAATGCGCCACAGTCCGGTATCCTCGGCATGCACAAGATCCAGGAGCGGCCGGTCGTTCATGAAGGTAAAATCGAAGCGCGGCCGATGATGTACCTTGCGCTGTCTTATGATCACCGTATCGTCGACGGCCGCGAGGCCGTCACCTTCCTCGTGCGGGTGAAAGAAGGCCTGGAGGATCCGGCGCGGGTTGTCCTTGACCTGTAATTTTTTCCGTCATGCCCGGCCTTGTGCCGGGCATCCACGTCTTGCTTACCTGAGGCGTGGATGGCCGGGACGAGCCATGATGATTGAGAGTGCGGAGTAACGATGGCTTACGACCTCATCGTCATCGGAACCGGCCCCGGGGGCTACGTCTGCGCCATTCGCGCGGCGCAGCTTGGCCTGAAAACGGCAGTGGTCGAAAAGCGCGCCACCTATGGCGGCACCTGCCTCAACATTGGCTGCATTCCCTCGAAAGCCCTGTTGCATGCGTCGGAATTATTCGATGAAGCGGGGCACACGTTTGGAAAGATGGGCATCGGCGTTTCTCCGCCGAAACTCGATCTCACTGCGATGATGGCGTTCAAGGATCAGGGCGTCGATGGCAATGTGAAGGGCGTCGATTTTCTGTTCAGGAAGAACAAGATCGAAGCATTCCACGGCAGTGCGCGCATTGCAGCGCCCGGCAAGGTCGAAGTAACGGGCGCTGACGGCAAGAAGCAAACGCTCGAAGCCAAATCCATCGTCATTGCCACCGGCTCGGATGTTGCCCGCCTGAAGGGCATCGAGATCGACGAAAGGCGCATTGTCTCGTCCACAGGCGCGCTGACGCTGCCCGAGGTGCCGAAACATCTGCTCGTCGTCGGCGCCGGCGTGATCGGACTTGAGCTCGGCTCGGTCTGGCGGCGGCTCGGCGCGCAGGTGACTGTTGTCGAATTTCTCGATGGCGTCTTGCCCGGCACGGACGGCGAAGTACGCCGGCAGGCGCAGCGTCTGTTCGAGAAGCAGGGCATGACATTCAAACTGTCGTCAAAGGTGACGGCGGTCGATGCATCGGGAAAGCGGTTGAAAGCGACAATTGAGCCCGCGAAAGGGGGCGCGGCGGAAACAATCGAGGCCGATGTCGTTTTGGTCGCGATCGGACGGGTGGCCTATACAGATGGACTTGGACTCAAGGAGCTTGGCGTGAAGGTTGACGAGCGCGGTCGCGTTGTTGTCGATCATTATTATGCGACCAGCGTGCCCGGTGTGTGGGCGATCGGCGATGTGATTGCCGGGCCGATGCTGGCGCATAAGGCTGAGGACGAGGGCGTCGCGCTTGCGGAAATTCTCATCGGTGAGGCCGGTCACGTGAACTACGATGCCATTCCGAACGTGATTTACACGTACCCTGAGATTGCGACCGTTGGAAAATCCGAGGAAGAGCTGAAGGCAGCCGGCGTCGCCTACAATGTCGGCAAGTTTCCGTTCACTGCAAACGCCCGCGCCAAGGTCAACCTGACGACCGACGGCTTCGTGAAGATTATCGCCGACGCAAAGACCGATCGCGTGCTCGGTGTGCATCTCATTTGTGCCGATGCCGGCAACATGATCGCAGAAGCAGTGCTTGCCATGGAGTTCGGCGCGTCAGCCGAAGACATCGCGCGTACTTGCCACGCACACCCGACGCTGCCCGAGGCGGTGAAGGAAGCGGCCATGGCGGTGGCGAAGCGCGCGATTCATATGTAGACCGCCGCGCTCCCGAGCGATGTGAAACCGATTTTTGTCATGGCCGGGCATAGCCGTCCAAAGGACGGCGTGCTTTCGCCCGCCTATGTCCCGGCCATCTTGTTTGGAAAGGCACCATTCCTTCATAAGCCGGATCACCGGCACTCGCGCTTGCATGCGGCCCGGTGATGACAAATGATGGTTCAACGGTCACAGGCAATTTTCGCGAGGGGAAATCGATATGGCCAAAGGCCACAAGGATAAAGTCGCCGTCATCACTGGTGCAGCGAACGGCATCGGGCAGGCCTTTGCGAAGCGGCTGGCCGAGGACGGCGTGCACGTGGCGGTTGTCGATCTCGCCGACGGCAAGGACACGGTGAAGCTGATCGAGGCGGCGGGGCGTGAGGCGCTGGCCGTGAACTGCGACGTGTC
>DASSIJ010000267.1:0-12027 GCA_035692045.1 Pseudolabrys sp.
GGTGGAGGTTCCGGACGATCTGGTTGGGGCCGTCTCGTTCCTCACCAGCGACGACGCGGCCTTTATCACCGGACAAACGCTGAATGTGGATGGTGGACGCGTTCGGTCGTAGATCGGTTGAGTCGGCGTCAGGCGAGGGAAGCCCACATTCCGACCGTATTCTCCGGTTCAGAGGGTTGAATTTGCTGGCAAAAGTCTTGCTTTTGTTGCGGTAGCCGGCGGGGCTACTATTTACGACAAATGCGCCGCAACCTCTTCCGACCGCTATGGGTCATTCTCGCGCTGCTGCTTCTGCTGGAAGCGTGGTTGTGGGATCACCTCGAGCCTCTTGTCGCGCGCATCGTCAATGTCATTCCTTGGGGCAGGGTCAAGACGGTCCTTGCCGGCCTGATCGAGGATCTGCCTCCTTATGCGTCGCTCGTCGTGTTCATCGTCCCGGTCATTGTCCTGCTGCCACTGAAATTTCTCGAGGTCTATTTTCTCGCTACGGCGAACTGGTTGGCCGCCATCGTGGTGCTGGTCCTCGCGAAACTTGTTGGCCTTGGCGTTACCGCCTTCGTGTTTGATGTCACCCGCGGCAAGCTGCTGCAGATTGCGTGGTTCCGGCGAATGTATGACTGGTTCCTGTGGGCGCGTGACTGGTCGCGCACGCAGACCGAGCCGATCCGTGCCCGCATCCGCAAGATTTTCTGGCTATTCATGCCGGAACGCGCCGGCCGCACATTTCGTCGGCTGATCCGTCTGCGCCGCTCCTATAATCGCCCGGCCTGACCTCGCCGTTCAGTGCCCGGCCAGATGGAGTGCGTGTGGCGCCCACAGGCCGAGTGCCATGAAGCCGAGGCCGCAGAATCCGAGAAGCCCGGACAGCCAACCCATCGCGACAATGCCTGTGATGACCTGCGCCGACGCCATGACGATGCCGATCTGGAATGCTGCCGACGCGAATTCATATTGATGATAGCGGGCCAGCCAGGTGTCACGCTCATGCTCCAGATGTTCGGCCAGGGCCCTCAGCTCTTTGCGGCCATCGTTTTCTTTCGGATCTGACTCGTAGCGGGACACGGTACTGCGCCAGGTCTCGATCTGCTTGGCAATTGCAGCTTTGGCCTCATCATTGGTGACCGAGGGCAACTGCGCTGCAAATCCCTCGGCTGCCGTCCGCAATGTCGTTTGCCGGATGGTTTTGGCCTGAAAGAAATTCCAGGTGTCCGAAGCCTTGATATTGTCGGCGATGGCCGCCGTCTGCGAACTCTTGCCCAGCGTCTCCGAAAACGCGAGGAATAACGCCAATATCGCAATCAGCAGCGCAACCTTCTTGTTCGAGTGCGCCGCATGCTCAGCATGCTCGGCGTGCTCCATGTTTTCGTGCGCGCTCATTAGCCCCTCCTTTGACCTGCGGCTACGATCATAGCAGAGCGCAGGACGGCGCAAGAGGCGGAAGTCATTTTTGCTGTATGCGGTTTATGCGCGCGGATGCGCGCTTTCGTAGGCTTCGAGCAGACGTTCGGTGTCGACCGCGGTGTAGATTTGTGTTGTCGAAAGCGAAGCGTGGCCGAGCAATTCCTGGATTGACCGCAGATCGCCACCGCGGGCTAGCAGGTGTGTCGCGAAGGAATGACGGAGCGCATGCGGTGTTGCCGTGTCGGGTAGTCCGAGGGCTCCGCGAAACCGGGCCATTGCCAGCTGCACGATGCGGGGTGAAAGCGGGCCGCCGCGTGCGCCAACAAAGAGCGCGGCTTCCTGCGACCGTTCGAAGGGGCAGAGGGCAATATACTCGCCGATTGCTTTGGCGACCTGCGGCAGCAGCGGCACCATGCGGGTCTTGTTGCCCTTTCCGTTGACGGTGAGGGCGTCGCGAGCGGCAGTAAAATCCTTGCGCTTTAGGCCAAGTGCCTCGGAGATGCGAAGGCCTGAGCCGTAGAGCAAGGCAAGCACCGCTGCGTCGCGCGCGATGATCCACGGCTCGCTTGCCTCGCCTTTGCGCAATCCGGTGTCTGCGATTTGTTTGGCGGCGGAGATCGCCAGAGGCTTCGGCAAGGTTCTCGGCAGTTTAGGCGTACGCACGGCGGTAAGCGCCGCAACCTTGCCCTTGCCGTTGCGCTCGAGGAAGCGGGCAAAAGAGCGGGTGCCGGCAAGTGTCCGCATCAACGATCGATTGCCAACACCCTCGTTGCGCCGTGCTGCCATGAAGGCACGTACATCGGCCGGCGTGAGCCTGGCCAGTTGTTTCAGCGACGGGGCGCCACCCAGATGGTCCGTCAGGAATGCGAGAAACTGCGATACGTCACGTCGGTAGGACTCGAGCGTTTTGGCCGACATGCGCCGTTCGTTGCCGAGATAGCTCAGCCAGCGTGCAATCTCGGCGGCAACGTCCGGCTTGGCCTGGAATTCGCTCATGGAGCGAAGAGTGGCACTGCTTCCTTCACCCTTCCTTAAGCGCCCGGAATCGGCCAGACCATGCGGTATGAATAGAGTTGTCGATATCCTGGTGCCGGTAGCACTCGACCAGACCTATTCCTACCGGGTGCCGGCGGGTCTTGAACTTACGCCAGGTGATCTCGTGGCCGTCCCGCTGGGCGCGCGCGAATGCATGGGCGTCGTCTGGGCCGAGAATCCTGCCCCCAACCCGCGCCTGCACAATCGCTTGAAGGATGTCGACGAAAAACTCGACGTGCCGCCGTTGAAGGCCGAACTCCGTCAGTTCGTCGATTGGGTGTCGAGCTATACGCTCGCCTCGCGCGGCATGGTCCTGCGCATGGCCCTGCGGATGGGCGAGCACCTTGGTCCCGGGCGAGAGCGCGTCGGCGTGCGGCTCGCCGGTCCTGCGCCGCAACGCATGACGGCCGCGCGCTCACGTGTTCTCAGCCTGTTCGCCGACGGGCTCATGCGCTCGAAGAACGAGGCCAGCCAGGAAGCTGGTGTCAGCGCCGGTGTGATCGACGGATTGATTGATGAAGGCACGCTGGAAACGGTCGTACTGCCACCCGAGCCCGTGGCTTCGCAACCGGATCCTGATTTCCGCACGCCGGAATTCTCGCTGGCCCAGCTCGCCGCCGCCGACACACTGCGCACGACGGTCGAACAGGGCGGCTACACCGTCACACTGCTCGATGGTGTGACGGGCTCGGGCAAGACGGAGGTCTATTTCGAGGCAGTTGCGGAAAATATCCGACGCAAGCGGCAGACCTTGATCCTCATGCCGGAAATAGCGCTCACGGCGCAATTCCTCGATCGCTTTTCCGGACGTTTCGGCGTTCGCCCTGCGGAATGGCATTCGCAGCTTTCGCCGCGCAAGCGCGCCCGGACATGGTCGGCGGTCGGGGCGAACGAAGTGTCTGTCGTGGTCGGTGCACGTTCGGCTCTTTTTCTGCCTTATGCCGACCTCGGACTCATCGTGGTCGACGAAGAGCATGATCCCGCCTACAAACAGGAGGATGGTGCGCACTACCACGCCCGCGATATGGCGGTGGTGCGCGGCTCGATTGCGAAAATCCCCGTTTTGCTCGCCTCGGCCACCCCCTCGGTGGAATCGGAAGTCAATGCACGCCGGGGCCGCTATCGGCACGTTAACTTGCCGGAGCGCTTTGGTGGCGCCCATCTGCCCTCGATTGAGGCCATCGACATGCGCCGCGAAGGTCCGTCGCGCGGGCGCTTCATCTCGCCGCGGCTGGCCGAAGCGGTGGCAGTGTCCCTAAGTCGCCGCGAGCAGGCCTTGTTGTTTCTCAATCGCCGCGGCTATGCACCGCTCACACTGTGCCGCGCCTGCGGTTTCCGTCTGCAATGCCCCAATTGCGACGCCTGGCTGGTCGATCACCGCTTCAAGCGCCGGCTGGTCTGCCATCATTGCGGATTTGCCATGCCGCCTCCGGTGGAGTGTTCGAATTGTCACGCAACCGATAGCTTTGCTGCGGTTGGGCCTGGCGTTGAGCGACTTGAGCAGGAAGCCGGCGAGCTTTTTCCGCAGGCCCGCGTTCTGGTTCTGTCGAGCGATCTGGTCGAGTCCGTCGAACGTCTGCGCCAGGAACTCGACGACGTGGCGGAAGGCCGGTTCGATCTCATTATCGGCACACAGCTGGTGGCAAAAGGGCACCATTTTCCGAAGCTTAACCTGGTCGGCATCGTCGACGCCGATCTCGGTCTGGGCAATGGAGACCCACGTGCGCCTGAGCGCACGTTCCAGTTATTGCACCAGGTGGCCGGCCGCGCCGGCCGTGAGGAAGGCCGCGGCATCGGCTATCTACAGACCCATCAACCCGAGCATCCGGTGATGCGAGCGCTGATCTCCGGCGACCGTGAGGCATTCTACAAAAACGAGATCGAGCAGCGCGAGCGCACCGGCTATCCGCCGTTCGGCCGGCTGGCCAGCCTTGTCATCACGGCCAACGACAGGCACACGGCAGAAGCTTACGGTCGTACACTCGCCAATGCAGCGCCAAAGGACGAGCATGTGCGCGTGCTCGGGCCCGCCGAGGCACCGATTGCAGTGGTACGCGGCCGGCATCGGTTCCGGCTTCTGGTGAAATCACCGCGGCCGTTTGATCTTTCGGCCTATTTGCGCGGATGGCTCACCAGTGCACCCAAGCCGCGCGGCAATGTGCGTCTGGAAGTGGACGTCGATCCGCAGAGCTTTTACTAGCCAGCTTTGCTTGCTTGCGTTGCGCCGATCGCGCCATCGAGCAATGCCATCAGCCCCTTTAAAAGCTCGCCCGGCGATGGTGGACACCCTCGAATGTGGAGATCAACGGGCACGACGTCTTTTACGCCGCCGACCACAGCATAGCTGCCTCCAAAAATTCCACCGTCCACGGCACAGGCACCGACAGCGACCACCCATTTAGGATCGGGCGTCGCATTATAGGTGCGCAGCAGCGCCTCGCGCATGTTCTTGGTTACGGGGCCGGTTACCATCAACACATCGGCATGGCGTGGCGAAGCAACAAAGCGCAGGCCAAGGCGCTCGAGATCGTAAAACGCATTATTGAGCGCATGGATTTCCAGCTCGCAACCATTGCAGGAACCGGCATCGACTTGGCGAATGGAAAGCGAACGACCAAGCTTGGCGCGCGCGGCGCGGTCGACGGTTTTGGCAAGCTCGGCGAGTGCAGCTTCATCGGGAGCGGGCGCTGGCTCGGTGAGCGGGCCGTGTGTGAGGCTTTCCAGCAGGGTCTTGCGCATTATGCGTCCTACAGATCGTGCCCGGAATAGGAGCAGTTGAAAGATTTGTTGCAGAGCGGGAAGTCGGCGACGATGTTGCCCTCGATGGCAGCTTCCAGCAGCGGCCACTGGAACCATGAGGCGTCGCGCAGATGGCACCGCGCGACGCAACCCTTGTTATCGAGCTTGAGCCACACCAGCACGTCGCCACGGAAGGCTTCCGCTAGCCCTAAGCCCTCACAAGCCATGTTCTTGCCTGTCGCGTTCTTGATCTCCCCCTTCGGCAGCGCACTCAAAATCTGTTCGATTAACGACAGGCTCTGCTCAACCTCACGAATGCGTATCCAGACTCGCGCATTTACATCACCGGCGTCGAGCACCGGCACCTCAAAGGAGAGCCTGTCGTAGGGGGCATATGCAAAGACACGGCGCGCATCGAAAGCACGGCGAGAGGCGCGTCCAACATAACCGCCGGCGCCGAACTGGCGTGCCAGTTCCTGGGTTACGATTCCGGTGGTGACTGTACGATCTTGCAGCGAGGCCGTGTTGTCGTAGAGTTCAATGAGGCGCGGAAAAACGTGCCGCACCTCGCCGAGCAAGTCTTTGACCTGAGCTGCGCCTTCCGGCGCAAGGTCGCGCGAGACGCCGCCCGGGACGATGATATCCATCATCAGCCGGTGCCCGAAACAGGCGCCAGCTGCGCGCAATGTGCGTTCGCGCAGGATTCCGCATTGCGCATACATCAGCGAGAACGAAGCGTCGTTGCAGATGGCGCCAATGTCGCCGAAATGATTGGCCAGCCGCTCTAACTCGGCCATCAGCGCGCGCAAATAAGCTGCGCGCGTCGGCACCTTCACCTGCATCGCGGCTTCTGCCGCCTGCGCGAAGGCATAGGCATAGGCCACCGTGCTGTCTCCGGAAGTGCGCGAGGCAAGCCTTGCCGCCTCCTCAAGCGTCGCGCCGTTCATCAAAGACTCAATGCCCTTGTGCACCCAGCCGAGCCGCTGCTCCAACCGCACCACGTGTTCGCCGTTGGCGGTAAACCGGAAATGTCCCGGCTCGATAATGCCGGCATGCACCGGCCCAACCGGAATCTGGTGCAGTCCCTCTCCTTCGGCTGGCAGGAATTTGTACGGGGTAGGCTTGCCGGCGGGACCCTTCTTGCCGAGCGGATGTCTCACACTCCAGAAGCCGAGGTCGAGCCAGGGCCGCGGATCGGGTGTATCCGCTGCTTCGAGACCGAACAGATCGCGAATTGTGCGTTCGAGCCGCATTGCGGGTGGATGGCACGCGGCGACGCTTGGAAATTTCCCGGATTTGCAGGTGTAGGTGACGACGGTGATGTCCTTGAACGTCTCGTCGAGTAGCGCCATGTGGACGTTCGGCGCGTCTCCCCAAAGGCCTAGCAACGTGCAACGACCCTCCGCCAGCAACTCGATTGCCTGCTGCCAGCCATCGTCGGTCACAGTCACGCGCGGCCACGGCCGATGCGCTTCAGCCGCTTCGCGATGCGCGATGTTGTCGAGCAGGGCCATGAGCTATCCCAACAGCCGGGCGACGTTCTGGAATCCGGTGACCAGCGCCGGTGGCATGTAGATGCCGGCCATGAACACGATGCCGAGATGGGCGAACATTGGAACGTAGGAGGCCTCGGCTGGTGCGGTTGGCCCGCGCGGCTCACCAAATGCAATTGTATTGAGCCGCAGGAACAGGCCTCCGAGCGCTACCAGAATGCCGAGCACTAAAATCGTTGCCAGCCACGGCTCGCGGGCGAAAGTCGAACTCACCACCAGGAATTCGCTCATGAAAATGCCGAGCGGCGGCAGGCCGGCGATTGCTACGACGCCGAGCACCAGGCCCCAGCCGAGCACAGGATTCGTGACCGTCAAACCACCCATGTCGGCGATCTTCTGCGTGCCCTTGACTTGGGCGATATGACCGACTGCGAAAAAAATTGCCGATTTGGTCAGTGAATGCATCGTCATGTGCAGCAAGCCGGCGAAATTCGCGAGCGCGCCGCCCATGCCAAAAGCGAAGACGATGATGCCCATGTGCTCGATCGAGGAATAAGCGAACATGCGCTTGATGTCGCGCCGCCGGTACAGCATGAAGGCCGCGAAGACGCAGGAGATCAGGCCCATGGTCACCATCAGTGGGCCAGGTGCGATCGCCGCCGGATTGAGCGCGAGCAGCATCTTGAACCGCAATAACGCATAGAGCGCAACGTTGAGCAGCAAACCCGACAGCACCGCTGAGATCGGCGTCGGGCCTTCCGCGTGTGCGTCGGGTAGCCATGCGTGTAGGGGCGCGAGGCCGACCTTGGTGCCGTAGCCGAGCAGCAGGAATACAAAAGCGACGTTGAGCAAAGCGGGATCGAATTTTGCGGCACGCGTCACCAACACGGTCCACACCATCGCTTCGAGCCCTTCGCCGATCACCGGCCGCGCCGCCATGTACACAAGGATTGTGCCGAACAACGCCAGCGCGATACCGACACTGCCCAGGATGAAATACTTCCACGCAGCCTCCAGCGCCTCATGGGTGCGGTAGATGCCAACCATCAGCACGGTGGTCAGCGTCGCAAGTTCGATCGCGACCCACATCAAGCCGATGTTGTTGGCGACCAACGCAAGGTTCATGGCGAACATCAGCGTCTGGTACATGGAGTGGTAAAAGCGCACAAAGGTCGGCGTGAGGCGGTCGATCTCGACCTCATGGCCGATATAGCTCGCGCTGAAGACGCTGGTGGTGAATCCGACAAAGGTGGTCAGAACGATGAACACCTTATTGAGGTCGTCCACCAGCAGATACGGGCCTGAACTTGGTTCGACGACGAACAGCGACACAGCGGTCAGGAACGTGAGCAGCGTAGCCAGCACGTTGAGTCGCGCCGTCAGCCGGTAGCCGGGCAGCGTCGCGAGCAACGCGGCCGCGGCCGCCGGAATAATGAGAACCCCCGCGAGTGCGTCGATCATCGCCGTTCTCCACGGAAACGGTCGAGCGCCTGCACATCGACCGTGTCGAATCTTTCGCGGATCCGGAACAGGAAGATCCCGATTACTATGAATGCGATCAACACCGAAAAGGCGACACTGATCTCCACGACCAGCGGCATGCCTTTGGCGCCGGTTGCCGCCAGCACCAAGCCGTTCTCCAGTGACATGAAGCCGACAACCTGGCTCACGGCATTGCGCCGCGTCACCATCATCAAAAGGCCAAGCAACACAACCGCCAGCGCAAAGGCCAGATCTTCGCGCGCCAGCGGGTCAGCGTCAGCAGTGACCCGCAGCATCACCACCATGGAAAGCGCGACCAGTCCCATGCCGAGCAGCATGGTTGGCCCGACCCCGACCACCGTTTCAATCTCACGATGAATGCCGAGACGAACAATGATGCGATGCAAAGCCGCAGGAATGACGATGGCCTTGAACACCAGCGCTATCCCAGCGGTGATGTAGAGGTGTGGCGCGTCCTGGACGAAAGCCTGCCACGCGACCGAAGCCGCCAGGGCCAGGGCATGAAGCGCGTAGATATTGAGCAGCGCGTAGAGCCGATCCTGGTAAAGCTGCATGAAGCTTACCAGCACCAGCGAACCGGCGAGTAGATGAGCCACATCGAAAGAAAGACCGCGCATGCTCTAAAGGCTCCGCGAGACGAACAACAGCAAGGTGCCAAGAAGGCCCAGCATCAGCGCTGCGCCTAGGAAGGCCGGCACCCGAAACACGCGCATCTTGGCGATGGAAGTCTCGAACACCGCCAGAAGGATCCCGCCAACAGCGAGCTTGGCGATGTAAGACGCCCCGCCGATCGCAATCGTGGCAGCGTTTCCATTGGGTGGAGCAATGCCCCAAGGGGTGAACAGACAAGCAATCACCGATACGTAGAGCAGTAACTTTAGTTCTGAGGTGAGATCGATCAGCGCCAGATGGCGCCCGGAATATTCCAGCACCATAGCCTCGTGCACCATGGTGAGTTCGAGATGGGTTGCCGGGTTGTCGATCGGAATGCGTGCATTTTCCGCGATCGCCACCATGATCAATGCGAGCAGCGCAAGACCAAGCGAAACTCTCAAGCCTGCTTCGCCCGATATCATGTAGGCGGCCATAATCGACAGTTGCGTCGACCCGGCAATTAGAGCCAGCGTGAACACGATCATCAGCATTGCAGGTTCAGCGAGCGAGGCGATCATGACCTCGCGGCTCGACCCGATGCCCCCGAAACTGGTACCGACGTCAAGCCCGGCGAGTGCGAGGAAAAAGCGCGCGCTGCCGAGCAACGCAATAATCGCAATCAGGTCGGCCGACCAGGAAAACAGCAGTCCGCTGCGGAAGGTCGGCACCAAAGATGCGGCGACCCAGGTGCCCGCAAAGACGATGTAAGGGATGACACGGAACAACCACGACGCGTTGTCGGCCAACACAACTTCCTTGCGTAACAACCGGACGAGATCGAGATAGGGCTGCAACAACGGCGGTCCTTGCCGGCGCAGCAGGCGCGCCTTTACCTTGCGCACGAAACCGGTGAGCAGCGGTGACAGCAGGAGCACCAGGAGCATCTGCGCACCCTGAAAGACGAAGTCGCGGATCACGGCCATATCGCCAATACCAACAAGAGCAGCACCAACACGGAAAATACCAAAGTGAGATAACGGCGGATGGTGAGGAATTGCAGGACATTGAGCCGGTCGGCGGCGTAACCGATGAAAGCGGCTATCGGTTCGTAGGCCGCGTCCCAGATCAAATCACGCAGTTCGACAGTAAGGCGCGCCGGTCTGGTCGACCCCGGTGGCGGCATTTCGCCGATTTCGCGCGCGTGGAACACAGCGGTGCCGTACACCCGGCGGATCGGCTGGGCGAAGCTCGAGGCCGTGTATTGCGTCATCGCGCTCGGATCCGGATAACCGCAATCCCAGGCAGGTCCCCGTCGCAATTTGTCGGAGGCTAACCGATGAATCGCGAAGGCGGAGATCGAGCCGGACAACGTCACGAAGACAAAGACAAGCAGTCCGTTGTAGGAGCTGCGGCTTTCCGCAATCGGCACAATGGTCAACCAGTCGAGACCTGTCTGGTGCGGCATGCTCACGCCGACCAGCGCATTGGTCACCGGCGCCAGTGCATCGATGAAAATGCCGGGCAGGATGCCGGCGACAAGGCACAATGCAGAGAGAAAGAACATCGCAGCGAGTGAATTGCTGTCGGTCTCGCGCGCATTCGCCGCAGCCGGTGTGCGCGGGCGCCCCAGGAAGCTCACGCCGAAGGCTTTCACAAAACAGGCAGCGGCAAGCGCCGCCGACAGTGCCAGCAACGCACCCACCGCAGGCACCAGAAATTTCAAGCCCCAGGACGGAAGTTGTGGGCTCAGCAGGATCGCCTGAAACGTCATCCACTCCGATACGAAGCCGTTCAGTGGAGGCAATGCCGAAATCGCGACGCAGCCGACGAGAAACACGAACGCAGTTTGCGGCATCCGGTGAATTAGTCCGCCAAGATGCTCCATGTCGCGCTCGCCGGTCGAATTGAGTACGGCTCCGGCGCCGAAGAACAGCAAGCTCTTGAAGATGGAGTGGTTGAAGACGTGGAACAGGCCGGCAGTGAGCGCTAGCGCCGAGGCGGCCGGCATGCCGTACGCCTTGAAGGCGAGCGCCAGACCGAGCCCGATATAGATGATGCCGATGTTTTCAACGGTGTGATAAGCGAGTAGCCGCTTGAGATCGTGCTGCATCAGCGCGTAGAGCACACCCATCACCGCAGTGATGCCGCCAACCGCGAGCACCAGCATGCTCCACCACCAGGCGGGCTCTCCGAGCAGATCGAACGCAATGCGCACGAAGCCGTAAACCGCGACCTTGGTCATTACCCCGCTCATCAGCGCGGATACGTGGCTTGGTGCTGCCGGATGCGCGAGCGGCAGCCAGGCATGCAAGGGGACGATGCCGGCCTTCGAACCAGCGCCGACGAGAGTGAGGATCAGCACGAGCGCCGCCAGTGCGGCAGACGGATGCGATGCGCGGATGGCATCGAATGCATAGTTGCCGGGCGCGCCCGCAAGCAGACCGAAGGCCAGCAGCAGCGCCAACGTGCCAAAGCTCGCCATCAACAGGTAGACGTAACCCGCCCGGAGGTTTTCACGCTCCCGGTGATGCGAGACGACCAGCGCCCACGACGAGAGCGACATGAATTCCCACGACATCAGGAAGCTGAAGGCGTCGTTGGAGAGAACGACAAGATTCATGCCGGCGAGATAGGCCGGGTAGAAAGGCAGTATGCGTTCCGGCGTGCGCTCGTGCTGGCCGTAGCCGAGCGCAAACAAGCTCGCTGCCGCTCCGCCAAGATTGACAACAATGATGAAAAAGGCCGCGAGGGCGTCCACGCGGAAATGGGCGCCGAGCCACGGCAGGCCGAGCGGCAAAGTTGCAATGGATGGTGTCCGTTCGAAGAGGCTTATGAGCCCAATCATGCCGAGCGTCAGCGTGACGACCAAGCTCGCGCTATAGATGATGCTGCTGGCACGCGCCGAAGCCCGCAGCATGATCGCGATGGGCGAAAGAGCCAGTAGCGCTGCCACACCGTAGAGCGCATAGGCCGCCATCAGCGCCTCCGCTCCGGTCGCGCGCTGATCGCTATGGCTCGACCGCTCATTTGAGCCGCACTCCGCGGCCGCCGGTGCTTGAGGTGGCGCCCTCGCTGATCAGTTCGATTCCATTGGCGGCAAGCGCATCGACCAGCTTCATGAGCGAGTCCACGTTGCCGCGGACCACGCCATCGCTTGCTTCCATCCGCTGAATGGTTGGCAGAGAGAGACCGGAACGCTGGGCCAGCTCGCGCTGGTCAATGCCGAGCAGAGCCCGTGCGGCCCGCATTTGCCCCGCGGTAA
>DASSIJ010000268.1:0-5938 GCA_035692045.1 Pseudolabrys sp.
AAGCGGCCGGTGCCCATTCTGGACCTGATGGAAAAAGATCGGCCGCGGGTCAGTGCCGTTCAGGACCAGGAGGAGGTCGCGCGCCTGTTCCAGCGCTACAACTGGGTGACTGCTCCCGTTGTGGATACCGGCGACCGTCTGGTGGGTGTCATTACCTTCGATGATGTTGCCGACGTGATCGAGGAGGAGGCGGAGGAAGACATCCACGCTCTTGGCGGCATCACCCGGGACGAGCAGTTGTCCGACTCGGTCTGGAAGATTGCGCGCGGCCGGTTCAACTGGCTGCTGGTCAATCTCGCGACCGCGTTTCTGGCGTCATCGGTGCTCGGTCTGTTCGAAGGCCAGCTGCAGAAAATGGTCGCCCTTGCGGTTCTGGCGCCCATCGTCGCAAGTCAGGGGGGCAATGCCACCACGCAAACCATGACGGTTGCGGTACGCGCCTTGGCGACGCGCGACCTGACTGACGCGAATGCCTGGCGCGTGATCATGCGCGAACTCATGGTCGGCGTGTTCAATGGCGTCGCTTTTGCCATTATCACCGGCGTGGCGGCCTACATCTGGTTCAGGGTGCCGGGGCTCGGGTTCGTGATCGGACTTGCCATGATCTGCAACCTGATCGCGGCGGCCCTGGGCGGAATCCTTATTCCGCTCGTCCTGCACCGGCTCAAGTTTGATCCGGCGGTGGCTTCTAGTCCCTTTGTGACGACGGTCACCGACGTGGTGGGCTTTTTCTCGTTTCTGAGCATTGCGAGCCTGTGGTTTGGCCTGCGGTAGGGCGGGGACCGCCGGTTACCAACTGTTCACCCTATTTGCTGACCAACGCTTAAAGCCCAATCCGTAACCCTATAGCCGGTGCCGTAGCGTAGGCTGGGAGCATCTCGGTGCACGAGGTCAATACTGTAGCAGCGCGCCTGGATCGCGGCCGCTGGCTGCCGGCTCGGGCAAGGCGAAGGCGCATTCCCGGCTCTGAGCTTGCCTCAGTCGCGCCCGCACAACGCATGGTCGCGGTGTCGCGCCTGATCATCGCATGCGCGTGTCTTACGGTTGCAGCGATCGTGCTCGCAACCGGCATCGGCTATCGATGGGCGTGGAAAAACGATGAACGGCTTACGCTCGAGCAACACGCAGCATTGCGCAATGCCATCTCGGTGCTTCAACCGTCTCTCTTGAAGTCGGGCGATGCAGATCCGCGCCTGATACGGACAGCGGAGCAAATTGCCGGCGTGAAAAATATCAAATTCACAAGCAATCCGGATACGACGGATCGCGAGATGCAGCCGGTGGTGACCGGCGACGGCCGCATCGCAGGCTTTTTCGTCTGGGACAGCTCCCGTCACATGACACGAGCGATGAACCGCGGGGCGTCTGTCGCCGCAGTCATGGCCTTCGCGCTGGCGGGCTTTGCCGCCATGTCGCTCTTCCACCTCAAGCGCGCGCAACGGGAGTTGGCGGTGAGGGAAGCGGAGGCGGCGCGTGCGGCCGACGAGGACAAGCTCACCGGCCTGCCGAACCATGCCAAGACCCTGGAATTGCTGGATCTTGCCCTGGCGGAGCAGCCCGACGACGCTTGCACGACCTTCGCGCTCATAGAGATCGACGGCATGGATGACGTGGCCACACAACACGGTGTTTTGGGGAGCGATGAGCTCATCGCTGGTGTCGCAAGGCTATTGAAGGAAGCTCTGCCCGCTCACGCGATGTGCGGGCGGATCGCCACCGATGAGTTTGCAGTCATACTGACGACGAGTCCGCATATCGATGCTGAGGCAGTCATCCGTACCGCGCTTGAATCGATTGCGCGTCCGCACTGGCTCGATAGTGTCGTCCGAATAGGCGTGCATGCAGGTTTTGCTCAGGTGCCGCGTCATGCCAAGACCCGGGGTGAACTGACGCGCCGCACCGATCTCGCGCTGCGTGCCGCCGCCAGAAAAGGTCCGGGCGCAATCGTCATGTTCAATGTCTCGATCGACACTGTATCGACCGATCAGAAATTCATTCATCGGGAGCTGCCGCGCGCGCTGAACGCGAATGAGCTGGACTTATACTACCAGCCCATCGTCGCATCTCACGGCGGAAGAATGGTTGGGGTTGAAGCCTTGTTGCGCTGGAACCACGCGACGCGTGGCACGATCGCGCCGGCGACGTTTATTCCGGTTGCCGAACAAATGGGATTGACGGACACAATCGGCGCCTTCGTACTGCGCCGCGCCTTGCACGAAGCCAAGCGCTGGCCTGATGATCTCTATGTGGCGGTGAATCTGTCGCCGTTGCAGGTGCGCGATCGGACCATTGTCGACCTGGTGCGCTCCACATTGGAGGAAAGCGCGGTTGCGCCCTCGCGGCTCGTGCTGGAAATCACCGAAGGCGTTTTGATCGACAATCCGGACGAGATGGTCAAGCGCATCAAGGATCTGCACGACCTTGGCGTGCGTGTCGCTCTCGACGATTTCGGCTCCGGCTATTCGAATCTCGGCTACCTCCAACGTTTTCCGCTCGATAAGCTCAAAATCGACAAGAGCTTTGTTGCTGCGCTCGGCCATTCGTCAAACGGTGGGGTGATCATCCAGGCAATTGTGGCCCTTGGCCGGGCGCTCGGTTTGACGGTCCTTGTTGAGGGCGTGGAAACCGAGCATCAGCGGGTCCTGCTGCGGCTCGCCGGCTGTGACGAGATGCAGGGCTTCCTGTTTGCCAAGCCCGCTCCGGCCAAGGCCATCGACAGGCTCCTGGTTCAAGCCAAAAAGGGCGGCAAGCCTCTGGCGGCCTCCGACGAGGCGCTGACAGCGTGACTTTCAGATTATAGAGTCGTCACGCAAGCGGAGGACGGAGCATGATCCCCAATGCCTGGTCGGGCTTCGATTTCGGTCTCGGTGCCGATGTGGACATGCTGCGCAAGACCATCAGCGGGTTCGCGCAGGACCGCATCGCGCCGCGTGCTGACGCAATCGATCGCGAGAATGTCTTTCCGCGCGATCTGTGGCCGGAGATGGGCGCGCTCGGCCTTCATGGCATTACCGTCGAAGAGGAATACGGCGGCTCTGGCCTCGGCTACCTCGAGCACTGCATTGCCATGGAGGAAGTTTCTCGCGCCAGTGCAGCCGTCGGTTTGTCCTATGGTGCGCACTCGAATCTCTGCGTCAATCAGCTTCGCCGCAATGGCAGCGAGGCGCAGAAGCGCAAATATCTGCCCGGGCTGATTTCCGGCGCGCATGTCGGTGCGCTGGCGATGTCGGAGCCGGGCGCCGGTTCCGATGTGGTGTCGATGCGCACCCGCGCGGACAGGAAGGGCGACCATTACGTCCTCAACGGCTCGAAAATGTGGATCACCAACGGGCCCGTCGCCGACACGATGGTCATCTATGCCAAGACCGATCGTACCGCGGGCGCACGCGGCATCACTGCGTTCATCGTCGAAAAAGGCTTCAAGGGTTTTGCCCCGGCGCAGAAGCTCGACAAGCTGGGGATGCGTGGGTCCGATACAAGTGAATTGGTTTTCACGGACTGCGAAGTGCCCGAGGAAAATGTGCTCGGAGCGGTCGGGAATGGCGTCAACGTGCTGATGTCAGGGCTCGACTACGAGCGCGTTGTGCTTGCGGCCGGTCCCTTGGGCATCATGCAGGCGTGCATGGACGTCGTCATCCCGTACGTGCACGAGCGCCAGCAGTTCGGGCAGCCGATCGGGCGTTTTCAACTGGTGCAGGCCAAGCTCGCCGACATGTATGTGACGATGAACGCGGCCAAGGCCTACGTGTACACGGTCGCACGAGCTTGCGATGAAGGTCGGACCACCCGTGAAGACGCCGCCGGCGCCATCCTGTATGCCGCCGAACGTGCGACGTGGATGGCGTTGGAAGCGATCCAGTGCCTTGGCGGCAATGGCTATATCAATGACTTTCCCACCGGACGGCTGCTGCGCGACGCCAAGCTCTACGAGATCGGGGCAGGGACGTCCGAAATCCGCCGCATGCTGATTGGCCGCGAAATCTTCGAGAAAACGCGGTAGAGGGCCACCGCGCGGGGCCGCATTAACTTTTCGCCAGCGCGAATCAGGTAGTGCATTGGCCGACACCACCGGCGATGGGGATATACGGCCATGATGCGGGTGCGCCTGAAAGCTGACGGGCGGATCGTGGAAGTCTTGCCTGACGGCACCGAGAAAACCGTCGACCACAGGGATCCGGCGCAATTCGTGCGCCAGGTGCGGTCGCGCTGCGGGCTCACGCAGGCCGCGTTCGCCGAACAAATCGAAGTACCGCTCGAGACCGTGCGCAACTGGGAGCAGGGCAAGCGCCATCCGCGCGGGCCGGCACGCGCTCTGCTCAAACTGATCGATCAGGCGCCTGACGTCGCCTTCGCCACGCTAGGCGGCAGAAAACGCTGAACAGACTATTCTGCGGCGGCCGGGACGCTGTGGCGCGGCGAATAGCGCGCGACCCGCATGAGCACGAACATCGCAATCAGGATGCAGACATAGACCACGAGCTGCATTTCGGTCGGCCGTTCGGTATAGCCGATCAGCGTGTGCAGGAGGCGCCCGAAGATGCTTCCTTCCGACAACAACCAGGACGTATCCCAGACCGTGTGGTCGAGCGCCACCACGAGACCTGCATTGTTCAGAAACTGGACGGATTGAGCCGCCATGCCTGCGGCAAGCAGGGCGATGAGCCAACTTGTCACCGAGAAGATATATCGGTTCGGGATTGCCAGGAGGCCGAAATAAGTCAGGGCGCTGAATGCCGCGCCGGCGGCAATGCCGAGCAGGCCGCCGGTCAGCAGCGACGATACCGTCGTGCCTGACGCAAGTATTCCGTACAGAAAAAGGACGACTTCGGAGCCTTCGCGCAGCACCGCAAGGCCGACCACAACCGCGAGCGCGGTCAGCGGCTTGGCACCTTCACTCACAGCCGTGCCCACGCGGCGCATTTCGTCGGCAATTTCGCGCCCATGCCGCGCCATCCACGCGTTGTGCCACATCAGCATGATGACGGCGACACCAAGCACGCTGGCATTGAACAGTTCCTGGCCTGCGCCCTGAAACGCTTCCGAAATGACGCCGGCGAACATGGCAACGATGGCGGCGCCGAGCACACCGGCACCGATGCCGATCATGATCCAGCGGCTGCGGTCGGGAACGCCGCGTGTTGCCGCCATGACAATGCCGACAATGAGACCGGCTTCGATGACTTCACGAAAGACGATGATTAATGCGCCGAGCATGACCTATTCCGCGATGATGACACCCTTGGCCGTGGCTTCGTGGTATTCGCCGACAAAGGGATAGCGTCCGGGTTTAAGCGGGCCAATGCGCACCACGCCCTTTGATTTTCCGGCGATCACTTTCTCCACCTTCAGGACAGTGCTCTCGAACTCCTCGGGCGTTGCATCCTCGTTGACCACGGTGATGACTACGCGTTGATTGGCCGGAACCTTGATCTCGGCCGGAGTGAAACGGTGCTCCTTGATTGTAAGGACATAGTCATCGGCGCGCGCTCCAGCAGCCGCGACGATCAGCAGACCAACCATGCCAATAGCGACTAGAACACTTCTCATCCGATTCCCCTTAGTAAAGAATGGCCCTCACAAAAGCATTAAACGCCCGTGATGCAATAACTTTCTTTTACTCTCGAATTATTCCAATGTAAGAACCAATCCGAAAAGCTTGCGGCTCAAAGTATTACGTCATTTTGTATCAGAGGAAAATTTATGTGATCTTTCGCCGCACCTATCGGTGCGCCCGCTGCAGACCACCGGAACCCTGGTTGGCACCGCTGTGTCGAGAAGGCATTCTTCGTCGCCCCCTCACCGGTCTGTTCCAAGACGCTGTCAAAGGAGACTGTAATGCAAGTGATTGAAGCTCATGGCGCCCGCATTCCGGCGATCGGCCTTGGCACCATGACATTGAAAGACGATGTCTGCGTGCAGGCGGTCAAAACCTCTTTGC
>DASSIJ010000269.1:0-25089 GCA_035692045.1 Pseudolabrys sp.
GCTGAAGCCGCCGAGGCTTGAGCCGGACGAGTAGATGCCCGCGACGGTGGTCGCCTCGTGTTGCGGCAATTCATCGCCGATATAGGCGACCACCACCGCGAAAATCGGCGGTAAAACCAGGCCCTGCACGGCACGCCAGAAGATAAGCGACGCCAGGCTGGTCGAAAGGGCGACCATCACGGTCGGAATGACCAGCACAAACATCGCCACGATGATCACCCGCTTGCGGCCCAGAACATCGGCAACTGCGCCGGTGAAAGGTGCCGTAAGCGCCACAGCCAGCGTGCTCACGGTGATGATGGTCGAAACCTCGGCGGCGCTCGCGCCGAATTCTTCCGACAACAGCGGCAGGATTGACTGCGGCGAATACAGATTGATGAAGGCGCAATAGCCGGCAATTCCGGCCGCCAGGCGCAAGGCGAACGAGTGTCGAGCTGTCGCGGCAGTCATCCTCGGCAACCACGCGGGGCGTCTTTACACAAGCTATGCATCAGTTCTGCATTGAATGTCACGGGGCCGCATTGCCGGACAGCAGGGCGCGCAATGCATGGCTCGGTCATTTGAGCCCGAGCATCGCCTCGGCACGCAGGAGCGTTTCATCGGGCGTACCGGACGCATCGACCTTCGACCATGCGATGTGGCCGAGGTCGAAATCTTCCTGCTTGCGCGCCACTGCAGTGCCGGCGTCAGAAGCATCGCCGCTGCGGCTGCTGACGCGCGCAATACGGGTCTCGAGACCGGCGGTGAGGAACAGACCCTGGAACGGCACCCCGCCGGCAGAATTCGCGATCGCGGTCCGTTCGGCTGGCTCGGCGAAGACCGCGTCGACGATGACGGAATACCCGGCGGCTGTCGCGCGCCGCGCCTTTTCCGCAAGCAAGGTGTAAACCCGGGCTGTCGTCTCCACGGAGTAACCCCGGTCCGGCAGCCGGTCTGTTTCTCCGATCTTGAATAGCGCCTTGCGCTCGACATCGCTGCGCAGCACCACGGCGCCCGGCAATGGCGGAAAACCAGGCGCCAGGGCGCGCGCGAGCAGCGACTTTCCGGTGCCGGAGAGTCCGCCGATCGCAATCAGCTGCGGTTTGGCCGGTGCTAAAAATTTCTGTGCCAGTACGGCATAGTCACGCGCGCCGTGCGTAAGCTCCGCTTGCGATCCGTGCTGTCTCAGCCGTGCGGCGACAACTTTGGCGCGGATCGCCGCGCGGACCGACATGAACAGGGGCAACGCGGCGAGGGCATCGAGATCGTGAACGCGATGCGTGTCAGTCAAATAGCGATTGAATACAATACTCGCCGCTTGATGAAGCCCGCGCTCAACAAGATCCATCAGGAGAAAGGCGAGGTCGTATAGAACATCGCCCGTGGCGATGCGGTCATCGAATTCAATCGCGTCGAACAGCACCGGCTTGCCGTCGATGAGGACGATGTTGCCCAGATGCAGATCGCCGTGACACCGCCGCACCAGCCCGGCGCGCTCACGCAGAAGCAGCAACGGCTTCACACGCTCGAATGCTTTACGCGTTTCTGTGGCGAAGGCACGCAAGTCCTGCAACGAAAACAGATCCGGTTGAGATGCGAACTCGGCCTCGTTCTGCGCGATAATGTCGGCGAGTGTCTCGACGAAATGCGCGTTCGTTGCTGTCGGTACCAGCCGATGCGCCGCCGCCACGGCACTCCCGAGTTCATCGGCGAGCGCCTCGTCAATTTTACCGACCTCAGCCAGATGGTCGAGGGTCTGGCTCTCGTCGAAACGACGCATCTCGACGACCCATTCGACCGGCTGGCCTTTTCCGTTGATCACGAGCCGGCCATTTGCCTCGCGTGCTATCGGGTACGCGCCACGGTAAATCGACGGGGCGTAGGCGCGATTGACTGCGATTTCGGCCTCACACGCGGCCCGCCGGTTCCGAAGGGTGGAAAAATCGAGGAACGGAAAGCGCACCGCGCGCTTGATCTTGAACGCCCGCTCGCCGGCCAGGAAAACCAAGGCGGCGTGGGTGTCGATACGCTTGACCGGCGCGCCACCATGGGTGGCCGGATTGCTCAAGAGATCGATCACCGGCTGCTGTATGTCATCGCTCATGCCGCAGTCTTCTAGCCGTCATGCGCACGTCCGCACGAGACCATGCGCAAGTCGGGTGGATCCGACTTGCGATGGTAAGCCCGTTAACGGTGAAAAGCGGTCAAATCAACGTGCCCGGTCAACACCAGTCAATACCCTTGCCGGAGCGCGGGAGGATGACCACAATTATGGCGGTGGGAGGAGACAGACCGTGGCGACCCTGCCGCGCAGTTTCAAACGTATCAGGCTCAACCTCGCCCGCTCCAAGGAGTTCCCGCAGGGCTCCTCGCGGTACGGCTACGAATTCGTGGCTCCGCTCGACGGTACGGGCCATATCGATACCGCTCTGTGGAAACAGCATCGCGATCTTTGCCGCGTGCGACGATTCGCGGAAGGCGAGGATGACCAGCACGGCTTTCTTCTGCATCGTCCGGGCGGACCGGAGCACGGTCGATGGGTCTTCGACTACGATCAGACGGCGGAATATGACGACGAAAGCGGATACCGTTTCGGCGCGCATGTTTTCCGCCCGGGCGAGTATGTCTCCATTCGCGACGAAGACGGCGAGATGCATACTTATCAGGTAGCCACCGTGGAACCGGCAGCCTGAACGGCGCGACAAGCTGCGGGCGACTCTCGCAGCGTTACTTGGATGCGCGCCCTGATGTCATTCCCGGCGAATCCAACTCGATCAGGCTCGATGAATTGCCCGCAAGCGCTGGCGCGAGGTGTTCGAGCGACGCGGTGGTGACATCAAGGTCGTTTCTCGATTTTGTCGAGAAACCTTCCATGCAACCGGCCTGAAGTCTATTGACCGGCACGCGCCTTGCCGGGAGAGTGCGCCCCTGACCGCCGGATCGGGCGGTATTTTTCAAGGGAGAAACTCAGTGCTCATCGACCATCGGACCTATCGGCTCCTTCCAGGCAGGGTACCGGCGCAACTCGACCTCTACAGCAAGCTCGCCTATCCGGTGCAGCTCCGCCACATGGGCGAGCCGCACTACTACCTCGTCACCGAGACCGGACAGCTCAACACGCTGGTGCATGGCTGGGTTTATGACAGCGCGGCCGATCGCGAACAGAAGCGCGCCAGGATGATGCAGGATCCGGAATGGAAGCACTTTCTGTCGGAGAACGCGAAAGCCGGCAACGTCATTGAGCAGTCGAACTGGTTGACGACGCCGGCTCCCTTCTCACCGAAAATTCCACCGGCAAAAATCGTGAAGTGACCTCGATGCGCGGCAAAGACAACGCCCGGAGCGGCGGCGAAATCCTGATCGATCAGTTGTCGATTCACGGAGTGCGTCACGCCTTTTGCGTGCCGGGCGAAAGCTATCTTGCCGCGCTCGACGCTTTTTACGGCAGCGACATCCAGCTGACCGTCTGCCGTCACGAGAGCACCGCCGCAATCATGGCGGAGGCTGTCGGTAAAATAACCGGGCGGCCCGGCATCTGCTTTGTCACGCGCGGACCCGGCGCCACCAATGGATCGGCAGGCATTCATATCGCGCGCCAGGATTCCTCGCCGATGATCATGTTTGTCGGTCAGGTCGGCCGCGAAATGCGCGATCGTGAGGCCTTCCAGGAGCTCGACTATCGCGCGGTGTTCGGCACCATGGCGAAGTGGGCAACGGAGATCGACGACCCCTCGCGCATCCCGGAGATCGTTTCGCGGGCCTTTCACACCGCATGTAACGGACGTCCCGGGCCAGTGGTGATCGCGCTGCCGGAAGACATGCTGCGCGACCGAGTGTCGGTGACCGATGCCACCGCCTTCGCGCCCGTGGAAAATTGGCCGGGCGCAGATGACATCAATCGACTGCAAAAGCTGCTTGGTGAAGCGAAGCGTCCGGTCGTGCTGATTGGCGGCAGCCGCTGGACCGAGCAAGCGAGTGCTGCATTGATGCGTTTGGCCGAGCGTTTTGCGTTGCCGGTTGCAACGACCTTCCGGCGCGGCCATCTGTTCGACGCAATGCATCGCTGCTACGCCGGCGATTTCGGCATCGGACCAAATCCAAAGTTGCTCGCTCGCGTGAAGGGCGCCGACCTGGTGTTGCTGATCGGCGGGCGGTTCGGCGAAATGCCGTCGCAAAGTTACAGCGTCTTCGATATTCCCGAGCCGCAGACAAAGCTCGTGCACGTGCATCCGGGCGCCGAAGAGCTCGGCCGCGTCTATCATGCGCATCTTGCCATCAACGCCGCGCCGACCGCATTTTGCGCGGCGGTGGAAAACATGCAGCCGCCGAAGGAAGTCGCCTGGCGCGGGGAAAGCGACACCGTGCATGCCGACTATCTTGCCTGGGGCGAGAAGGCGACACCTGTGCCGGGCGCCGTCAATCTCGGGGAGCTCATGATTTGGCTGCGCGAAAATCTGCCGGCCGACGCGATCGTCACGCAAGGTGCCGGCAATTTCTCCGGCTGGGTCCACCGCTTCTATCGCGTGCGCAAGTTCGGCGGACTTGTCGGGGCCACGTCAGGCTCCATGGGTTATGGGCTGCCGGCAGCGCTGGCGATGCAGACGCTCTATCGGGATCGTACGGTCGTTTGCGTTGCTGGTGATGGCGACTTCCTGATGACAGGGCAGGATTTTGCAACTGCCGTGCAATATGAATTGCCGGTGATTGTGCTGGTTGCCGATAACGGGATCTACGGCACCATACGCATGCATCAGGAGCGCGACTACCCAGGCCGCGTGATTGCGACCAATTTGCGAAATCCCGATTTCGCCGCCTATGCGCTGGCGTTCGGTGGCTACGGTGCCCTGGTAGAGAAAACCGCCGATTTCCCTGCGGCATTTGCCGCAGCCCGGGCCTCGGGAAAACCGTCGATCCTCCATATCAAGATCGATCCCGAGGCGATCACGCCGACCGCGACGCTGACGAGCATCAGGGAGAAGTCGCTGACGGGCAAAAATAATTGATGCTGTCGTCCCCGCGAAGGCGGGGACCCATAATCACCTGCGTTCGTTGATGGCAGAGTATTCGTCTACATTCTGGCGAGTGGTCGACACGGCACCTTGTACATTGGTGTCACGAACGACCTGTCCCGGCGCCTTGGTGAGCACCGTGCGGGCACTGCCGATGCATTCACGAAGAAATACCGAGTGCACCGGCTTGTTCATGTGGAAAGGTTTGACACTGCGTATCAGGCTATTACGCGTGAAAAACAGCTCAAGAAATGGAATCGCGACTGGAAGATTCGGTTGATTGAAGAAAACAACCTGGATTGGCGGGATCGGACCGAATTGCTTGCTTGATAGGCTGGCGGCGTATGGGTCCCCGCTTTCGCGGGGACGACGGGTTGAACTGCCGGTCTGCGTCCCCGCTTTCGCGGGACGACGGGTTCCCAGTGAGTGCTGGCCCTTGCCAAATTTCGGTGAATCAGCATTCAGTCGTTGCATGGCCTATCGTCGCACCGAAAACGTCGTCCGTCGCCTCGCGGAGCGTGAGCAGACGATCCTTGACGCAGCCCAATCGATCGCCGGCGAAGACGGCATGGGTGCTGTGCAGATTGCGGCCGTGGCACACCGCGCCGATATCGCCGCCGGCACCGTTTACCGTTACTTTCCGTCCAAAAGCGATCTTGTCACCGAGCTGATCACCGGTATGGCCGAACGCGAGCTCGCCGCAATGCGGAGTGCCGCCGATGCAGCGCCCGGTCCGCTGTCGGCGCTCGCCGCCAGCATTGTCACTTTCGCCGCGCGTGCGTTGCAGGAGCGCCGGCTTGCGTGGGCGATGATGGCCGAACCGGTCGATGTCGATGTCGATGCCTCGCGTCTGAACTTCCGCCGCGCACTCGCCGCCGAACTGGAAAAGCGCATCAGCACCGCGATCGCGGGCCGTCACTTGCCTGACCAGGACGCTCGGGTCGCAGCGCCCGCCGTGATCGGCGCGGTGCTGGAAGGGCTCGTCGGACCGTCCGCTCCATCGGGCGGCACGACACGCGAGGCCGTGCAGATGGTGACGCTGTTCGCGTTGCGCGCGCTCGGCGTTGTTGATGCGCGTGCGCGCGGGCTCGTCGCGCAATGTGCGCTCCCGTAAATCCTGTCAGTGCGCGGTGAGCGCCGGCAGCTCGTGCAGCTCCAGCGTGACGACCTTCATGCCGTGTTCCTCGGGGTCGTCGGCGATGTGGAAGCCGAGCTCGCGACACATCTGCAACATGGTCGTGTTTTCCTCCAGCACCTGCCCATGCACGGTTTCAAGCCCTTTTTCCTGCGCGAATGCGATCATCTGCTTCATCATCAACCAGCCGAGCCCGTTACCTTTGAGATGTGAGCGCACCAGGATGGCGAATTCGCCACCATCCCCATCGGGATCATCGTGCAGGCGCACCACGCCCAGCATGCGGCCGCTCGCCTCGGCAATCGCGATAAATGCCATGGCGTGCTCGGGGTCATAGTGGATGAGCTTGTCGATCAATTCGGGACGGACTTCGCGCATCGGCAGGAAAAACCGCATGCGCAGATCGTCCGCGGTGACTTCGGCGAGGTAGTCGGGGTAAAGCGCGGCGTCCTCCGGCTTGAGGGGCCGGATCAGCACTTTTTCTCCGTCGAGCAGCGTGACGTGGAGCTCAAGCATTCCTGTATTTCCAGCAGGTTCCCTCGGGAGCCGGTCCCCCGCGCAGGCGAGGACGGGAATGAGGGAAATGAAGCCCTAATGTGACATCAGTACGGGCACCGTCATTGATTCAAGCAGGCCGCGTGTAGCGCCACCAAGTACGAACTCGCGCAAACGCGAGTGCCCGTAGCCGCCCATCACGATCATATCGGCGGAGGAATCCGCAGCATAAGAGAGGATCGTGGACGGTACGTCGGTGTCGGGCGATGTGATGCGCTTGACGGTCACTTTAAGACCATGGCGGGCGAGGTGCTGACCAAGATCCGCACCGGGCACTTCGTCCTGCCTTGCCGGCTTGTCGGAGATGACGACGATCTCAACCTGCTTTGCCTTTTTCAAAAGCGGCATTGAGTCGGCGACCGCACGTGCGGCCGCACGACCGCCGTCCCAGCAAATCATGGCGCGATCGAGCGTCATGCCGCCCTTTTGTATGAATGGCACGAAGATGACGGGACGGCCGGATTCGAACAGCACGCCTTCGTCGACCACTTCGTCGGGCAGCGACTTCTGCCGTCCCGGCTGGCCGACAACAATCAGGTCGAAACGGCGGCCGATGCGGCCGATCTGATCGGCGGCACCCGAAATGCTGGCCTCTATCGTGCGGCTCTCCGCCGAAATACCGGCGCGTTTGGCAGCCTGCTCGAAGCGGGCAATGGCGGTGCGTGCCTTCGTGCTGGATTCTGCGCGCTGACTTTCGATGATTTCAGGCGGAATGCCGCCCATCACGGCGCCGGGAATGACCGGCTCGTAGGACACAGCGATGCCAAGGACATGCGCCTCGAAAGCCTCGCCCACGGAAATCGCGTAATCACAGGCCGGGTCATGGGCCCCGAAGCCCAGGTTGACGACAATGTCCTTGATCATGATGCAAACTCCTGACCGAACGAATGTGTCTGATGGTGTCGCCCCCTCGCGACCTTGACTCAGGTGCCCGTCGCCTCCGTTGCTGCTGTGCCCCCTGACAACTCTATTTCTTTTGGCCGTCCGGACCGTACTGTTTGAGATAGGCCCACAGGTCGCCGGCTTCCTTTTCATTTTTGATGCCGGGGAAGATCATCTTGGTGTTCGGAATCTTGGCGCGCGGGTCCTTGATGTAGTCCTTGAAGGTCTCCTCGTTCCAGGTGATGCCGGAATTCTTGTTGGCGTCGGAATAACTGAAATCGGGCACTGTCCCTGAATGACGGCCGTCAAGACCGTTAAGGACCGGACCTACTTTGTTCTTGGCGCCTTCACCGACGGAATGGCAGGGGAAGCACTTCTTGAAGGATTGTTCGCCGGCCGCCACGTCCTGAGCCTGCGCAAACTGAATCATCGCGGCCGTGACCACAGCCGCCGCAAGTACCGATTTCATCATGATGCTCCCGTTGTGACGTCTTGAAGTCGCCCCCGGGCCAACGCCTTTGGGCATGGCCGGGTTTCCGGTGGGTTTTGCCAGCCCTATGTGTAACGCGTCAAATGGCTGGTATCGTGGCCGCACGAGTGGGAGTCGCGGAATGTCTGTGCGGATGCCGGAACCGGATGGCGCGGTCCTCGATCGCCGTGAACGTATCGTTTCCGTTCTCCGGACCATCGTTCCAGGCGAGGGGGTCATCGCGGCTGAGAGCGAAATGCGCCCGTACGAGAGCGACGGGCTCACCGCCTACCGCCAGCTGCCTATGGTGGTGGTATTGCCGGAAACCACCGAACAGGTCGCCGAAATCCTCCGCTATTGCCACAGCGAGGGCGTCAAGGTGGTCCCACGAGGGGCGGGGACGTCGCTGTCCGGCGGTGCGCTGCCGCTGGCCGATGGTGTGTTGCTCGGCATGGCCAAATTCAATCGAATCCGTGAAATCGATTACGAGAATCGTGTCGTCGTGGCTGAGCCGGGCGTCACCAACCTTGCGGTCACTGGCGCCGTTGCCGGTGCGGGCTTCTACTACGCTCCGGATCCATCGTCGCAGATTGCCTGCACGATCGGCGGCAATGTGGCGGAAAATTCCGGCGGCGTGCATTGCCTCAAATACGGGATGACCACCAACAATGTTCTGGGCTGCGAAATTGTCCTGATGACCGGCGAAGTCCTGCGTCTTGGCGGCAAGCATCTCGATGCGGCCGGCTACGATCTGCTCGGTATCATCAACGGGTCGGAAGGTCTGCTGGGCGTCGTCACAGAGGTGACGGTGCGTATATTGAGAAAGCCGGAGACTGCGCGCGCGATGCTGGTCGGCTTCCCAACGTCGGAAGACGCCGGGGAATGCGTCTCACGGATTATCGGCGCCGGAATCATCCCGGGTGGCATGGAAATCATGGATGGCCCCGCGATCGCCGCGGCCGAAGAATTCGCCCACGCCGGCTATCCGCTCAATGTCGAAGCCTTGCTGATCGTTGAACTCGACGGGCCCCCAGCCGAAGTCGACCACCTGATCGAACGCGTCAACGCGATCGCGCGCGACTGCCGTGCGGTCTCGTGCAAGGCCTCGCGCTCCGAAGACGAGCGGGAACTGTTCTGGGCCGGACGCAAGGCGGCATTCCCGGCGGTCGGGCGCATCTCGCCCGACTATTACTGCATGGATGGTACGATCCCGCGCGCGCAGTTGCCGCTGGTGCTCAAGCGCATGAAAGAGATGTCCAAAAAATATGGGCTGCGGGTCGCTAACGTGTTTCATGCCGGCGACGGCAATCTGCACCCGCTCATTCTCTATGACGCCAATGTCCCCGGCGAGCTGGAGAAGACCGAGGAGTTTGGCGCAGAAATTCTCAAGCTCTGCGTCGAGGTCGGGGGCGTTCTGACTGGTGAGCACGGCGTCGGCGTGGAGAAGCGCGACCTGATGCCCACGATGTTCACCGAGATCGATCTCAACCAGCAGCAACGCGTGAAGTGCGCCTTTGACGCCAAGGGACTGCTCAATCCCGGCAAGGTCTTCCCGCAGCTGCACCGCTGCGCCGAACTGGGACGCCTGCACGTGCATGCCGGCAGGTTGCCGTTTCCCGACATTCCGAGGTTTTAGTAATGCGTTTTGGACTGTTCTGTTCGCCCAAAGCCGATGTTCCGGGCTTCGGTCCAGAGACGGGCCGTGGCTTTTTTGACTACCTCGACTTCAATGTCGAAGCCGAAGCGCTTGGCTTCCATTCGAGCTTTTCGGTCGAGCACCATTTCAGCGGCTGGAACCAGGTGTCCTCGACGCTGATGCTCCAGACCGCGCTGGCGATGCGCACGACGACGCTGCGGCTCGGCACGGCCGTCATCGTGCCACCGTGGCACAATCCGGTGTTGCTGGCCGAAGAGGCGGCGACGCTCGATCTGCTGTCCCGTGGCCGCCTCGATCTCGGCATCGGCAAGGGCTACAGGCACAGCGAGTTCAAGGGTTTCCAGATCGCGCCTGAAGAAGCCGAAGCGCGTTTCGAGGAAGCGGTCGAAGTGATGACGCGCGCGTGGACCACGCGCGAACGTTTCTCGCACAAGGGCCGTTTCTGGCACTTCGAGGATATTGTCGTTGAGCCGCCACCGGCGCAAAGGCCCCATCCGCCGCTGTGGGTCGCCGCCGGCAACCCACATTCGATCAGGCGTGCCGCTGCCCGCGGGTTCAATCTCATTCTCGATCAGTACGCTTCGCCTGCGACGCTCGGCGAGCGCATTGCGATCTACCGGGCTGAACGCGAAGCAAGCAGCGGCGTGTTCGATCCGATGCAGGTAACGGTCGCGCGCCAGCTCTACGTGGCGAAGGATAGTGCCGACAAGGAAGCCGCGCTGGTGCGCCAGTCTGAATACACCAGACGTACCATCAATGTTTCGCGCGATCCTTCGGCAAAAACCGGATCACATGTTCTGGCTTACGCCGACAAAGCGGGCGCCACGGAAGAGAACGCGCTTTACGGCACGCCCGACGAAATTGTTCGCATGATCGAAGCACTGCGCGATGCCGGTGTTTCCTATGTGCTGCTCACGATTGCCGGCGGTGTGGACCAGCTGCGCCGTTTCGCCCGCGAAATCATGCCGGCCTTCGTTCGGGAGCCCACCGCGCGGGCGGCGGAATGAATGTATTCGCGTAATGGCTGACACGCTGAAACCCCGTGACGCGAAAGAGGTCGGAGAGGCCGTGCGCTGGGCGCTCGGCAACGAAAAGGCGCTGGAGCTCGCCGGACAGGGGACAAAGCGCGGCGTTGGGCGGCCGAGCCAGACGGACCTCACCCTCGATCTTTCGGAACTGAGTGGCGTCACACTGTATGAGCCGCCCGAACTCGTGCTCTCGGCGCGTGCCGGCACGCCGCTCGCCGAAATCGAGGCGCTGCTTGAGGAGAACAACCAGGAGCTCGCTTTCGAGCCGATCGACTACGGGCCGCTGCTTGGTGGCGAAGCGAGCCGGGGCACGCTGGGTGGTACGATCGCCGGCAACTTGTCGGGTCCACGCCGGATTAAATCAGGTGCCGCACGCGATCATTTCCTGGGCGTCACCGCAGTTACTGGCCGCGGAGAAACGATCAAGTCCGGCGGGCGCGTTGTGAAAAACGTCACCGGCTACGACCTCTGCAAACTGCTGGCCGGTTCCTGGGGCACGCTCGCGGCCATGACGGATATCACCGTGAAGGTGCTGCCCAAATGCGAGACCGAGGCCACCGTGCTGATTGCGGGTCTTGATGACGCGCACGCCTGCGCTGCGATGGCTGCTGCAATGGGCTCATCGTGCGATGTTTCCGGTGCAGCGCACTTACCCGATCACGTCGCCTCCTGGTTCGACGGTCTGCCCAGGCCAGAAGCATCAACGGTGCTGCGGCTGGAGGGTTTCGCACCTTCGGTTGCGCATCGCCGGCACGCGCTGGCCGCACTCATGAAAAAGTTCGGGCAGGTGGAGCTTCTCGATGAACAGAAATCGCGGGCACTCTGGCGCAGCATCCGGAACGTCAAGCCGTTTGCCATGGTTGGAGCACGTGAGCGGCCGCTTTGGCGCATTTCGGTAGCGCCCAGCCGGGGCCACGAAATTGCCGCCGCCATCACTCCGGCGGCGCAAATGTTCTACGACTGGGCCGGCGGTCTTATATGGGTCGCGATGCCCTTGGCAGATGAGCCCGATGCCGCCGCGATCCGCCGTGCCGTGGCCGCACTCGGCGGTCATGCCACGCTGGTACGCGCTCCGGCTGCGGTGCGAGCCGCAGTTGAGGTCTTCGCGCCTGAGGATGCCGCCACGCGCGCGTTGGGCAAGCGCGTGAAAGAAAGTTTCGATCCAACGGGCGTGCTCAATCCCGGGCGGATGTGGGCGGGGGTGTGAGATGATACTCATCGATACACAACTTGCCGCCGTCGTCCCCGCGAAGGCGGGGACCCATATTCCGCAGTATGGGTCCCGGCCCTCGCTTCGCTCGGCCGGCATGACAGAAACTATGAGTCGATAGTGCAAACCTCGTTCACTCTCGCGCAGTTGAAAGATCCGCAGGTCGCCGCCTCGGAAAAAATCCTGCGCGCCTGCGTGCATTGCGGATTCTGCACCGCAACCTGTCCGACCTACGTATTGCTCGGCGACGAGCTCGATTCGCCGCGCGGGCGCATCTACCTGATCAAGGAGATGCTGGAACAGGACAAACCGGCCACGCGAGAGGTGGTCAAGCATGTCGATCGTTGCCTGTCGTGTCTCGCCTGCATGACCACGTGTCCCTCCGGTGTGCACTACATGCATCTGGTCGACCACGCGCGGGAGCACATCGAAAAGACCTACAAGCGTCCGATCGGCGATCGCGTATTGCGCGGGCTGCTTGCGCGCGTGTTGCCCGACGTGGGCCTTTTCCGCCTTGCTGTCGTGGCCGGGCTGATCGCGCGGCCTTTCGCGCCGGTGCTTGATGTCCTGGGCTTTCGCCGGGTCGCCGCCATGTTCCGGCTCACCCCGCGCCGAAAGCCGGCGCCGCCGGTCGACCGCATCGGGAAGATTTATCCCGCGGAAGGAACGCGTCGCGGGCGGGTGGCGCTGTTGTCCGGATGCATCAATCCGGTGCTGGCGCCTTCAACGATTGAGGCCGCCATCCGCCTGCTCAATCGTCACGGGGTTGAGGTGGTGGTCGCCGCAGGCGAAGGCTGCTGCGGCTCGCTCGTGCATCACATGGGGCGTGAGGACGAGGCGTTGTCCCAGGCTCGCAACAATATTGATGCATGGACACGCGAGCTTGAAGGGGCAGGGCTCGACGCCATCCTCGTCACCGTCTCCGGTTGCGGCACAACCATCAAGGATTACGGATTCATGCTGCGCAACGAGCCGGCCTACGCCGACAAGGCCGCCCGCATTTCAGCACGCGCACGCGACATCACCGAATTCCTGGCGACGCTCGACATACGGGAAGTGGCGGCTCCATTGCCGCTCACCATCGCCTATCATGCCGCTTGCTCCCTGCAGCACGGTCAGAAGGTCTTGCGCGAACCCAAGGAGCTGCTCGGCAAGGTCGGTTTCGTGGTCAAGGACGTGCCTGAAGGTCACCTGTGCTGCGGTTCGGCCGGCACCTATAACATCCTCCAGCCGGTACTGGCGGAGCAATTGCGTGCACGTAAGATTGCCAACATCGAGCGCCTCGCGCCCGATGTGATCGCGGCGGGCAATATCGGCTGCATCACGCAACTTGCTGGCGGTACCGCAGTCCCGGTTGTACATACAGTCGAACTGCTCGACTGGGCAACCGGGGGGCCGACGCCCGAACCGCTCGCGGCGCTGGCCAGGAGCCAGGCTTCGGCGGGTTAGAATTCGGGCCCAAGCGACCCGTATGGGATTGGCGTTTTTGTGAACCGATCGGGAGAACGATCATGGCGAAGAAGCGGAAGAAGTCGAAGGCAAAGAAAACAAAGAGAACCAAGCGGGCCAGCCCGGCACGCAAGAAGAAAATGAAAATGAAGAAGTCTGCGAGGAAGACCAAGGCGAGGAAGGTCAAGGCCAGAAAGAAAGCAACGGTGAAGAAGCCCGAGGTGACCACTCCCCCGGTGAATGAGCCGACCGAGAGCACTCCGCCTCAGACACTGTTTGCCGGCCTGTTCGGCAACGAAAAGACTGAAAATCAGTAGCGTTTCCCCGTCGCTCGACCCTGTCCCCGCTTTGCGCCGGGGGATCATCGCGCCTTGGCGCGCTGCGTTGGCATTGGGCGGAGTCTTCCCCCGATTGCATCAACAGGACGGGCCGCATAGCATGCCGGCCACGAGATTGCCGGCCCTAAGGGCCGAGACTCTTTGGGTTTTTACGAACAAACGATAAGGGAGGCCGCGATGTCGGCAACTTACAAAATTCTGATTATGGGCGCGTCTTATGGGTCGCTGCTTGCCTCCAAAATCCTGTACGGCGGCCATTCGGTCCATCTGGTGTGCCTGCCGGCGGAAGCGGATCTGATCAATGCCGAAGGATTCCGCGTGCGAATGCCGGTGAAGGGGCGCAAGGACCAGGTCGAGATCGACTCGCGGAAATTGCCCGGCAAGGTCAGCGCCGGCGGCGCTGCAGGCGTCAATCCGAAAGACTACGACCTCGTCGGTCTTGCCATGCAGGAACCGCAATATCGTTCGCCAGGCGTGCGCGAATTGCTCGATGCAGTGGCGAAATCGAAGGTGCCCTGCATGTCGATCATGAACATGCCGCCGCTTCCGTACGTGAAGCGCATTCCCGGCCTCAACTATGATGCACTCAAGCCGGCGTATACCGACCCGACCGTATGGGACAACTTCGATCCGGGCCTGCTGACTCTGTGCAGTCCCGATCCGCAGGCGATCCGTCCGCCCGACGAAAAGGTCAACGTGCTGCAGGTGACGCTGCCGACCAATTTCAAGGTCGCCAAGTTCGACAACGACATGTACACGGGCATTCTGCGGCAGCTCGAAAAGGATATCGATGCCGTTCGTTTCGACGCACCGGAAGGCAAGATTGAATTGCCGGTGAAACTGCGCGTGCACGATTCGATTTTCGTGCCGCTCGCGAAGTGGTCGATGCTGCTTGCCGGCAACTACCGCTGCATCACCAAGGACGGCATGCGCACCGCGCAGGAAGCAGTCCATTCGAACATCGAGGAGTCGCGCTCGGTCTACAACTTCGTGTTCGACCTCTGCGTCAAGCTTGGCGCATCGCCAGGCGACCTGGTGCCATTCGAGAAATATGCCGCCGCGGCGCAAAGCCTGACGCGCCCGGCGTCCGCCGCTCGCGCTCTGCAGAACGGCGCTCCCAATATCGAACGCGCCGACAAGCTTGTGCAGCTGATCGCCAGCCAAAAAGGGCTCAACAACCCGGTGATTGACGGCATCGTGGCGCTGGTCGACTCGCGGCTCGAGGCCAACCGCAAAAAGGCGGCGGCGGCCTAAATCCGACTCGGCGAAGTTGCAGAATCGCTCGCTGGTATCCGGGAGGATGTGGAAAACTTCCGCGACGAGCGGTCGACGCAACCCATTTTGGCGGGTCGAGTATCGCCTGACGGGCCGGATTTGTGACATTCACGCAACAGGCGGTAACTTTCTGTCGATAGAGGCCGGATTCGCCTAAAAAGGCGGCAGTTGCCATCGTTTTTGGCTTGCCGCGGCGGGCTGTCACAGGTCTAAATTTACCCTAATGCACGTCAAAACGCGCTGGACCGGGTCGGAAACCGGGGATTTTTCCGGGTCCGCGCGCAAGGCAAGCAGAAGGGGATCGGCCAAAACCCTCCGGCCGATCGAATTAAAAGGGGCAGATTCAATGAAGAAAGTTGTGTTGTCGGTTGTCGCGGCGCTGGCGGTTTCGGCTGGGGCGCCTGCATTTGCGGCTGACATGCCGGCAAAAGCTCCCGCGGTCGCTCCGGCTCCGCCGCCGAGCCCGTGGGACATCGCCTTCGGCAGCGCGTTGATGACCGATTATATCTTCCGCGGCGTGACGCAGTCAGCGCATCAAGCATCAGTCGCGGCTTATTTCGAGCCGCGCTACAACATCAATGCGAACTGGCAGCTTTACGCCGGCATCTCCGGTGAGAGCATCAAGTTCGCCAACAACGCGGCCGCCGAAATCGACTTCTACGGCGGCGTTCGGTCAACGTGGGGCCCGGTCGTCTTCGACGTCGGCATCTGGCAGTACTACTACCCGGGCGGCAATTGCTATGGCTTCGGCCCCCTGCAGACGCCAGGTCCGGAATGCCTTGGCTTCTTGCCGAACGGCAACGTCGCCAAATCGGTTGCGAGTTTCTACGAAGTCTACGGCAAGGTGACCTACACCTGGACCGATTGGGCCTTCGGCGCGAACTTCTATTGGTCGCCGAACTTCCTGAATCTCGGCGCGGATGGCGAATATCTCTCCGGCACGATCAAGTATACGGCGCCGGAGAAGATGGCCCTTGGCCCGTTCGGCTGGTACGTGTCGGGTGAATTCGGCCATCAGTGGCTCGGCACCAGCGACGCCTTCTACGGCAACAACCTCTACCCGGCGGGCATCCCGGAACCGAGCTACAACACCTGGAACGTCGGTCTCGGCTTCACCTGGAAGGTGTTCACGCTCGATCTGCGTTACTCCGACACCGACCTTTCGAAGGCGGAGTGCAACGCTTTCACCAGCGATCCGCGGGCGCCGCTTAGCTCCGCCTACGTCAGCCCGATCAACGGCTTTGGTAACAGCGTGGCACCGGGATCCAACTGGTGCGGCGCGCGCTTCGTCGCCAAGCTGTCGGCTGACCTCACGCTCGGCAGCCTGAAGTAAGAGCCGAGCTAACTCGATCTGTCCCGAAAGGGCGGCGGCCGTGATCGGTCGCCGCCCTTTCTCTTTTTGCGGGCCGTCCGGGTTTCGCTTATGCGACCGGCGCGAGGCTCGCCTCCCGCACGGCGTAGTGATCACCTTCGCGGTTGAACGCCAGCCGGCGTTTGTGGAACGCCGCAAGTGTTGCGCGGTGCCCGATCGATACGATGGTGGCGTTGGCAAGCCTGCGATCCAGCAATTGATAGAGCATGGCCTGGCCCGGCTCGTCGAGTGATGCAGTCGCCTCGTCCAGAAACAGATAGTCCGGCGCGTAGAGAAGGGCGCGCGCGATGCCGAGCCGCTGCTGCTCGCCAATCGACAGCATGCGGTTCCAATGGGCTTCCTCCTCGATGCGGGAGGCGAGCGCAGGCAATCCTACGGCCGTGATCAGCTCGGCCACCTTGCCGGCATCGAAGCTGCCAGGCTCAGCCGGATAGGCAACCGCAGCGGCAAGCGGCGCAATCGGGAAGTAAGGGCGCTGCGGCAGGATCATCACGCGCGCATTTTTCGGCACGGTGATCGTGCCGCTGCCAAACGGCCAGACACCGGCCAGCGCACGGAATAGCGTCGACTTGCCGGCACCGGAAGGACCGCTCACCAACACGCGTTCGCCGAGCTTGATCGAAAGGCCGCTGGCGGTAACCAGCGGGGCGCCGTGTGGCAGTCGTACGGACAGGTCCTTGAAACTGACGATGCCTGCTTCGCTCGGCACGAGTGTGATGACAGGCGGGTTGGTGGCGGCTGCCTTCGCGTTGGCGATCGATTCATCGAAGCCGGCGAGCCGCTCGATCACTGCTCGCCACTCGGCGAGCGATCGGTAGGCCGTGACGAAGAATGAAAGAGCACCTTGTACGCTGCCAAAGGCCGACGAGGTCTGCATCAGGCCGCCGAGCTGGATCGCCCCGGCGAAGTAAGCGGGGCTGACGACAACAAATGGAAAAACCGAAGAGATCTGTCCGTAACCGGCTGTCAGAAAGGTGAGCTTTTTCTGGCGCGACATGATGGCGAGCCAGTTGCCGACGATATTGCCGAACCGGGCGAGCAACCTGTTGCGTTCGGTCTGCTCGCCATCGAGGAGAGCGATCTGCTCGGAATTCTCACGCACCCGCACCAGATTGAAGCGGAAGTCCGCTTCATAGCGCTGTTGCTGGAAATTGAGCGCGGTGAGCGCCCGGCCGACCAAATGAGTGAGCACCGTGCCGATAACGGCATAAATCAGCGCCGCCCAGAACAGATAGCCCGGAATTGCCCATGTCGTACCGAACAGATGCAACGGTGCGGTTCCGGACAGATTCCACAGGATCACCGCAAAGGATCCGAGTGTTACGACCGAGTTCAGCAGGCCAAGTCCGATCGGCAGGATACCGACTCCGGTCGTGCCGGAATCGATGAATTCCTTGACGTCTTCGGCAATGCGCTGGTCTGGGTTGTCCGCCGCGTCGCCAAGCAATTGCATGCGATAGTGATTGGCGCTGGCCAGCCAGCGCTCGAGATAAGTTTGAGTGAGCCAGCGCCGCCAGCGGATCTGAAGCCATTGATTGAGATAGAGCTGATAAACGGCCAGCAGGATATAAACGGTCGCGAGCACACAAAAATAGCCGAGTTGATAAACGAACGCGTTCCAATCCTTGTCCTGCAGTGCGTTGTAAAAGGTGTTGTTCCAGGAATTGAGCAACACATTGATCCCGACAATCGACAACTCGATCACGATCACCGCGGCCAACAACATCCGGCCGGCTCGGCGATCCTCGGAATAGAAATACGGGCTGGCAATCCGCCACACGATGGCGAGCGTCGAGAATAAGCCTCTCACGGGAGGTCTCCTGTCGGACTGGAAGCAGCGGAAGTTAAAGGCCGGCACTATCTACTAATGGCTAGTGCCGCGTGGAATTGATCTTTTTTGCCGGATTTGCGCATAAAAGGGGCATATCGGGGGCGTCCTCATTTGCGGGCATGTTGGCACCCAAAAAGCTGCCCAATATTGCTTCCGGTCGCTACAGCCCGTACGATTAAGTTTCAAGGGTTTGCCAGATCCCCGGTCCTAAGGCCGGGTCATGGAATAAGACCCGGCGAAAAATGTTCACGGGGTAGTGATCCAAGGGAGGAAAAACACAATGCCCAATAATAAGCTGTCCGCGGCATCAACGCGCCGCAAGTTTCTGACCGGCGCGGGTGTCGCCGGCGCGGCTGCTGTTGTCGCGCCGAGCGTCGTCAAGGCGCAGGGGCCGATTTCCATGCGGTTCCAGAGCACATGGCCGTCGAAGGATATCTTCCACGAATACGCTCAGGACTTCGGCAAGAGGGTCAACGATATGACCGGAGGCGACCTCAAGATCGAGGTGCTTCCGGCGGGCGCTGTTGTGCCGGCCTTCGGTCTGCTCGATGCCGTCTCCAAGGGCGTGCTCGACGGCGGACACGGCGTGCTCGTGTATCACTATGGCAAGAACACCGCGCTCGCGCTGTGGGGTTCCGGACCGGGCTTCGGGATGGACGCCAATATGCTGCTCGCCTGGCATAAGTACGGTGGCGGCAAGCAGTTGCTTGAGAAGATTTACGATACGATCGGCGCCGACGTCGTGTCGTTCCCCTACGCGCCGCTCTACTCGCAGCCGCTTGGCTGGTTCAAGAAGCCGATGCAGAGTGTAGATGACTTCAAGGGTCTGAAATACCGCACCGTCGGCATTTCGATTGACCTGTTCACCGCCATGGGCGCGGCAGTCAACGCGCTTCCTGGGGGCGAAATCGTCGCGGCCATCGACCGCGGTCTGCTCGACGCGGCCGAATTCAACAACGCTTCGTCGGACCGCGCGCTTGGCTTCGCCGACGTCTCGAAGATCTGCATGCTGCAGAGCTACCACCAAAACGCCGAGCAGCTCGAGATCAGCTTCAACAAGACAAAGTTCAAAGCGCTGCCGCCGAAGCTCCAGGCGATCATCGAAGGTGCCGTCGAAGCCTGCTCGCAGGACATGCAGTGGAAGGCGATCGATCGCAACTCGCAGGACTACATCACCCTGCAAACCCAGGACAAGGTGAAGTTCTACAAGACGCCGGATTCGATCCTTCGCAAGCAGCTCGAGCTCTATGACGAAGTCACCAAGAAGTATCTTGCGAGTAATCCGCTGTTCAAGGAAATCATCGCGTCTCAGGTCGCCTTCGCCAAACGGGCAACGCAATGGGAACAGGACTACATCACGCCGCGGAAGATGGCGTTCGACTACTACTTTGGTCCAAACGCGAAATCGCCAATCTGACGGCGCACTAAAACCGGCAAAGCACCATTCCGCTGGGAACGGAATGGTGCTTTGTACTTACTAAATCAGCTAAGCTACGGGGGACTGCCATCTATGAACGTGCAAAGCGTTCTACATACCATTGACGGTATCAGCACATGGGTCGGCAAGGCTGCGGCCTGGCTCATCATCCTGCTCATGACCGTCGTCTGCGTCGAGGTGTTCAAGCGTTATATTATGAACGCGCCGACGGCGTGGATTTTCGATGCCGACAACATGATGTACGGCAGCTTGTTCATGCTGTGCGGCGCCTACACGCTTGCGCAAAACGCCCATGTCCGCGGTGACTTTCTCTACAGCTCGATGCGGCCGCGCACCCAGGCCGGGCTCGATCTCGTGCTGTATATCGTGTTCTTCATCCCGGGCATTGCCGCGCTGATTTACGCCGGCGCTGACTATGCGGCGGACTCCTGGCGCATCGCCGAACATTCCAACGTTACATCGGACGGGCCGCCGGTTTATCATTTCAAGACGGTGATCCCCATCGCGGGCGCGCTCGTCATGCTGCAAGGCGTCGCCGAAATCATCCGCGCTGTCGTTTGCCTCAAGACCGGCGAATGGCCAAGCCGGCTCCACGATGTCGCCGAAACCGACGTGATCGAAGAGCAGCTCGCGCATAGCGAATATGTCGACGAGGAGTCGCGCAAGATCGCCATCGAGCGCGCCAAAGCGATCGACGAAACCGCGCGTCAGCGCGGCATGGGCGGGGATCTGAACACATGAGCGACCCCGCACTCGGGCTATTGATGCTCGCTCTCATCGTGGTTGTGATCATGATGGGGTTCCCGACGGCCTTCACGCTGATGGGCCTCGGCATGTTCTTCGGTTTCATCGCCTTCTATGATCCGACCCATCTCTTCACCGACAACAAGGTCTTCGAGTTGATGGTCCAGCGCACCTACGGTGCGATGACCAACGACGTGCTGATCTCGATCCCGTTATTCGTCTTGATGGGTTACGTGATGGAGCGCGGTGCACTGGTCGACAAGATGTTCTACTCGATCCAGCTCGCGTTCCGGAAAGTGCCGGCATCACTTGCCGTCGCGACGCTCATCGTGTGCACCTTCTGGGGCATCGCGTCGGGGCTGGTGGGCGCGGTGGTCGTGTTGATGGGCGTCATCGCCTTTAACCCGATGCTCAAAGCGGGCTACGACGTGAAACTCGCTTCCGGCGTCATCACCGCGGGTGGCACGCTCGGTATTCTCATTCCACCATCGGTGATGATTATCGTCTATGCCGCGGTCGCCGGGCAGTCCGTCGTGAAGCTTTACGCGGCCGCGATGTTTCCCGGTTTCTTCCTGTCATTCCTCTACCTGGTCTACATCATCGGCTGGGCGATGATTGATCCGAAAATTGCTCCGCCGCTGCCAGAAGAGCAGCAGCGAGTGCCGGTCCCCGAGTGGATGCGCAAGTTTTCGGCGACATATGGCAAGAATGCATTTTTAGGCACGTTGAAAGCGCTTGTGTCCCCGTCGCGGGCTCTGGCGATCGAGACCGGCAAGGGGCGTGTCTCCTACGGGATGCTCCTGACAAACTTCGTCGCGTTGTTGGTGCCTTTCCTGCTGGTCGGCGGCACGCTTTGGCTGACCTGGTGGTATGTCGTCATTCACCAGCAGGTGGCGCCGGAAGCCGCCGTCACAGGGCTCCAGCAGCTGGGTACGCCTGATTTGGCCAAAGGGCCGGCAACAGCCGCCGAACTTGGCCCGCCGGAGGGCTTCTATCTCTACTTCGGAATCATCGCAGCGATCTGCGCGCTCTGGCAGCTCCGCTACTACTGGAGAGTGGACGCCGACCGGCTTGAGGTCATCAAGCTGCTGTCAACGTCGATCATGCCGCTCGGCATCCTCACGGTCGTCGTGCTGGCTGTCATCCTGTTCGGCATAACGACCGCGACCGAGTCGGCGGGTGTCGGCGCGGCAGGCGCGTTCCTGCTGGCCATTCAGGCGCGCACGCTCGACTGGAAACGCACGAAGGAAGCGGTATTTCTGACGGCGAAGACCACCGCCATGGTGTGCTGGCTGTTCGTCGGGTCCGCCTTGTTCTCCGGGGTGTTCGCGATCCTCGGGGGGCAGGCGCTGGTTGAGCAATGGGTGCTGTCGCTCAATATGTCGCCCATTCAGTTCATGATCCTCTCGCAGGCGATCATCTTTGTGCTCGGCTGGCCGCTGGAATGGACCGAAATCATCGTCATTTTCGTTCCGATCTTCCTGCCGCTGCTCAAGCACTTCAATATTGATCCGGTGCTCTGGGGCACGCTGGTGTTCGTGAACCTGCAAGCGGCGTTCCTGTCGCCGCCGGTGGCGATGTCCGCGTTCTATCTGAAGGGAGTGTCTCCCAAGCACGTCACGCTCAATCAGATTTTCGCGGGCATGATGCCGTACATGCTGATCGTGATCGTTTGCATGATCATCATGTATTTCTGGCCGGGCATGACGCTGTGGCTGCCGAACTACCTCTATGGCGTCTGACATAACTGCGCTGACAGCGGTCGAGGCTGCATCGGAAATCGCGCGCGGCGCGATTTCCGCCGAGGACTATACGCGTGCCTGCCTGGAGCGGATTGCGGCTGTCGAGAGCGAAGTCCACGCTTTCGTCCATCTGGATCCGGAGCACGCGTTGGCGCAGGCGCGTGCACTCGACCGCCGCAAGGCCAGTGGCGAGCGCACCGGGCCGCTGCACGGCATTCCGGTCGGAATCAAAGACATCTTCGACACTGCGGACTATCCGACTGAATGCGGTTCGCCGATTTTTGCGGGGCGCCGGCCAGACGCCGACAGCGCCGCTGTCCGCAAACTGCGCGAGGCGGGAGCGGTCATCATCGGCAAGACGGTGACGACGGAATTTGCCTATTTCCATCCGGGCAAGACACGCAATCCACGCGACCTGAAGCGGACGCCCGGCGGCTCCTCGTCGGGTTCGGCTGCGGCAGTGGCGGCAGGCATGGTGCCGTTGGCGATCGGATCGCAGACCAATGGCTCGATGATCCGTCCAGCCGCATTTTGCGGCGTGTTCGGCATCAAGCCCAGCCATGGCCTGATCTCGCGTGCCGGCGCGTTGACGCTATCCCGCAAGCTCGATCATGTCGGTGCCTTCGCACGCTCGGTTGACGACCTCGCGCTGATTCTCGATGTCCTCGCGGGTCAAGACGCCGCCGATCCCGACTCGCGGCCCTACGCCGCGCCGAGTTTCCGCGTTGGTGCGGCCGAGGCGCCGCCGATTTCTCCGGCCTTTGCCCTGGTGCGCACTCCGATGTGGGAGAAGGCCGACGCCGATGCGCGCGGCGCACTTGAGGATCTCGCCAGGGATCTGCGCGCGCGTGAGGTCGAGCTGCCGGACCAGTATCGCGATGCCTGGAGCGGGTTGCGCGCGATCATGGGCGTCGACATGGCCCACAATCTGGGTGCCTTCGTCGACAAGGGCGGGGAGGTGAGCAAGACCTTCCGTGCTCTCATCGAGGAAGGCCGCAAAGTGACGGCAACTGAATACCTGGCGGCGCTGCGCGACGCGGAGCGCTATGCCGAAGGCATGATAGGCATTTTCGAGCAGTTTGCGGACGCGGTGATTACCCTGTCGGCCAAGGGTGTCGCTCCGCCGGGCATCGAGGCGACCGGCGATCCGGTATTTTGCTCGCTCTGGACGCTTGTCGGATTTCCGTCCCTCAATCTGCCGCTTTTGGCGAACACGGATGGTCTTCCGATTGGTGTTCAGCTCGTTGGAGCGCCTGGACGCGATGAACGGCTGCTGCGGACCGCGCGCACTCTTGTGAAGCAACTCGCCGAGGCAGAATGACGAGACGCGTTCCTGTGCGCGGCGCCATTGCCGCGATTCTCGCATTGTGGGCGTGTGGCATTGCGGCCGAGCCGTTTCCATTTGATCAGGAACTCTTGCTCGATGCCGCGCCGATGCGTCCGGGAAAGCGGATGCCGCTTCTGACCGTCGAGCCGAACGGCAATGCGCGAATTGATCTGTGGTGCAGGACCGTGCCGGGTCGGATCGAAATGTCCGATACGGCCATGAAGATCGAGGCCGGACCGTTGCCTGAAGGCCAGCCCGAGATGATGAGCGCCGGCCAGTGCACGCCCGAGCGCATGCAGGCGGATGAGGAATTGCTCGCGGCGCTTTCGCAGGTCAGCAGTTGGCGCCGGGACGGCGAAGGCATCGTGCTGGAAGGACCGAAGACTCTCAGGTTCCGCGTCAGCGATCATTGATCAGCGCAAAAAAAAGAGCGCGGCTTGTGCCGCGCCCTTCGTGTTCGATATCGAACGTCAGAAGCCCATTCCGCCACCCATGCCGCCGCCGGGCGGCATTGCCGGGGCCGGCTCTTTCGGCAGTTCGGCGACCATCGCTTCAGTGGTCACAAGCAAACCAGCAACCGAGCCCGCATCCTGCAGGGCCGTACGCACGACCTTGGCCGGATCGATGATGCCGGCATCAACCATGTCGACATACTTTTCGGTCTGGGCGTCGAAGCCGTAGGTTTCCGACTTCTCTTCGGAAATCTTGCCGACCACGATTGAGCCCTCCACGCCGGCGTTCTCGGCGATCTGGCGGATCGGTGCCTCAAGGGCCTTGAGCACGATGTTGATGCCGGCCTGGACGTCCGGATTCTCATCGTGGATGCGCCCCACCGCCTTTTTTGCGCGCAGCAAAGCGACGCCGCCGCCCGGGACGATGCCTTCCTCGACCGCGGCGCGGGTGGCATTGAGCGCGTCTTCGACGCGATCCTTCTTTTCCTTCACCTCGATCTCGGTGGCTCCGCCAACACGGATCACCGCAACACCGCCGGCGAGCTTCGCCAGACGCTCCTGCAGCTTCTCACGGTCGTAGTCGGAGGTGGTTTCCTCGATCTGCGCCTTGATCTGGCCGACCCGGGCTTCGATGTCGGGCTTCTTGCCGGCACCGTGAACGATGGTGGTCTTTTCCTTCTCGATGATGACCTTCTTGGCGCGGCCAAGCATGGCGGTCGTCACGTTCTCAAGCTTGATGCCGAGGTCTTCGGAGATCAGCTGACCGCCCGTGAGGATTGCGATGTCCTCCAGCATGGCCTTGCGGCGATCGCCGAAGCCGGGAGCCTTTACCGCCGCGACCTTCAGTCCGCCGCGCAGCTTGTTGACCACCAGCGTGGCAATCGCTTCGCCCTCGACGTCCTCGGCGATGATGACGAGGGGCTTTCCCGATTGCACCACCGCTTCCAGCACAGGAAGCATGGACTGCAAGCCGGAAAGCTTTTTCTCGTGCAGGAGGATGTAGGCATCCTCGAGCTCGGCCAGCATCTTCTCGGCGTTGGTGATGAAGTAGGGGGAGATATAGCCGCGGTCGAACTGCATGCCCTCGACGATTTCGACCTCGGTCTCCATCGCCTTGGCTTCCTCGACGGTGATGACGCCCTCGTTGCCGACCTTTTGCATTGCCTTGGCGATCATGCTGCCGATGGTGGCGTCGCC